>NZ_JAGYGK010000001.1:0-457176 GCF_019947395.1 Pseudomonas sp. BF-R-26
GTCTGACTCCACAAGCACCCACACGAATTGCTTGATTCAGTTGTTAAAGAGCGGTTGGTTAAGATCTTTCGTCTCAACCGAGGCGCGCATTCTACAGCAGCCTCTGTTGCTGTCAAGCGGTTATTTTTCGAAGTTTTCAAAGTTTCGCTTGGAAATCTTTAACAACTTCAACCACTTGCGCTTCCGATCTCTCGTTAGCGGGAGGCGAATTCTACAGCGTTACTCGCTGCTGTCAACACCTCTTTTTCTCCGCTTTCGACCGAGATGATCGAACCGTCAATAAGGCGAAAACACACACCCTACCAACTCCTTCTGGCTTCGATGAACTGAAGCGTAACCGCTGCCGAAAACTGCATAACTCTTTGTTTACCAAGGAGTTTTCCGTTTCGACTGCGCCGGAAGTGGGGCGAATTATAGACTTCCAGAATCTGCCGTCAACCCCTGATTACGCTTTTCTATCAATAACTTGCGAAAAGCCGGAAAACTGCGCATTCCCCTCTATATAGGAGAGCAAAACCAGCCCTGCTATATAGAAGGAATACTCAGAGCACTCCAGACGCCTTGAACCCAGCAACGACGCCGGCATCCAGACCCAACACCCGCTGCAGAACCTCCAGCGTGTGCTCACCCAACAAAGGAGGCGCGCTACGGTATTCCACCGGAGTCTCGGACAGACGAATCGGGCTCGCGACCTGCGGCACCTTCCCGGCCAAAGCATGAGGCAGCTCAATGGCCAACCCACGCGCCTGAACCTGAGGATCGGCAAACATCTGAGCCAGATCATTGATCGGTCCACATGGCACTCCTGCCTGCTCCAGCAGCGCCACCCATTCGGCAGTAGTCTTGAACACGGTTGCCTGGCGGATCAGCGGAATCAATACTGCTCGGTTAGCCACCCGCAATTTGTTGGTCGCAAAGCGCGGATCATCCGCCCACTGCGGCTGACCAGCCACCTGCGCAAACTTGCGGAACTGCCCATCGTTACCCACGGTGAGGATGAAATCGCCATCGGCCGTAGGAAAGTCCTGATAAGGCACGATATTCGGATGAGCGTTGCCCAGGCGTTTAGGCGCAACGCCTGTTGTCAGGTAGTTCATCGCCTGATTGGCCAGACAGGCCACCTGAACATCCAGCAATGCCATGTCTATATGCTGACCGCCACCGCCCTGATCCCGATGAGCCAAGGCCGCCAGGATCGCTACCGTTGAATAGAGACCGGTCAAAATATCTGTCAGCGCCACACCAACCTTCACCGGGCCCGCGCCTTCATCTCCTTCGGGACGACCGGTCAAACTCATCAGACCGCCCAAGCCCTGAATCATGAAGTCGTAACCCGCACGCTTGGCATACGGACCTGTCTGACCGAATCCAGTGATCGAGCAATAGATCAGCTTCGGATTAATCGCCTTGAGCGACTCATAGTCCAGCCCATAAGCCGCCAGACCACCGACCTTGAAGTTTTCAATAAGGATGTCCGACTTCGCCGCCAACTCACGCACCAACTGCTGCCCCTCTGGCCGCGTGAAGTCGATGGTCACTGATTGCTTGTTGCGGTTGGCGGACAAGTAATAGGCCGCCTCGCTGGTGTTCTCGCCATAGGCGTCTTTAAGGAACGGAGGCCCCCAGGCGCGCGTGTCATCGCCATTGCCCGGGCGCTCGACCTTGATGACTTCGGCGCCAAGGTCCGCCAGGATCTGCCCGGCCCAGGGCCCGGCAAGCACCCGCGATAAATCCAGTACCCGTAGATGCGAAAGCGCGCCCATGGCCGTTCTCCTATTAATAGAACGCCTGGATGCCGGTCTGCGCGCGACCGAGGATCAGCGCGTGGACGTCATGCGTACCTTCATAGGTATTCACCACTTCCAGGTTGACCAGGTGACGAGCGACACCGAACTCATCGGAGATGCCGTTGCCACCCAGCATGTCGCGCGCCATGCGGGCGATATCGAGGGATTTGCCACAGGAGTTGCGCTTCATCATCGAAGTAATCTCGACGGCAGCAGTGCCTTCATCCTTCATACGCCCCAGACGCAGGCAGCCTTGCAGCGCCATGGTGATTTCGGTCTGCATGTCAGCCAGCTTCTTCTGGATCAACTGTGTGGCCGCCAATGGACGACCAAACTGCTTACGATCCAGGGTGTACTGGCGAGCGGTGTGCCAGCAGAACTCGGCAGCGCCCAGTGCGCCCCAGGAAATGCCGTAACGCGCCGAGTTAAGGCAGGTAAAAGGACCTTTCAAGCCCCGGACATCCGGGAAGATGTTCTCTTCAGGGACAAACACGTTGTCCATGACGATCTCGCCGGTGATGGATGCACGCAGGCCAACCTTGCCGTGAATCGCCGGGGCGCTAAGGCCTTTCCAGCCCTTCTCCAGAACAAAACCACGAATATCGCCCGCGTCGTCCTTGCCCCAAACCACGAACACATCGGCGATCGGGCTGTTGGTGATCCACATTTTGCTGCCGGTGAGGCTGTAGCCGCCTTCCACTTTGCGTGCACGAGTAATCATCGCGCCCGGATCGGAACCGTGGTCAGGCTCGGTCAGACCGAAGCAACCGATCCATTCACCCGAGGCCAGCTTCGGCAGGTATTTCTGCTTCTGTGCTTCGGTACCGAATTCGTTGATCGGCACCATGACCAACGAGGACTGCACGCTCATCATCGAGCGATAGCCGGAGTCGACACGCTCGACCTCACGGGCAATCAGACCGTAGCTGACGTAGTTAAGGCCGCTGCCACCGTATTGCTCAGGAATGGTCGCACCCAACAGACCCACTTCACCCATCTCGCGGAAGATCGCCGGGTCGGTCTTCTCATGACGGAAAGCTTCGAGAACGCGTGGCGCGAGCTTCTGCTGAGCGAATTGCTGAGCGGTGTCGCGAATCATGCGTTCTTCTTCAGTGAGCTGTTGATCCAGCAGCAGGGGATCGATCCAGTTGAAGCTAGCTTTACCGCCCATGAGTGAGTCCTCTCGAATCGGGTCAAATAACGTGGAGTGATCCTAGGCCGGGTTCGGTTTCACGGCAAACGAGGATTTTGCATACTGTTGTGCTAATTTCTCACTCCGTAACGTCGCAAAAATAGCCTATATGCGATGTATTAGTGAGGTTGACGTACATGCGCAGGAAGATCCCCAGTACAACCGCCCTGATCAGCTTTGAAGCTGCAGCGCGCCACGAGAGCTTTACCAAGGCCGCCCAGGAACTTTCCCTTACGCAGGGAGCGATTTGCCGACAGATCGCCAGCCTAGAGGAGTTCCTCAGCGTCGAACTGTTCCGACGCTCCCGGCGCGGAGTGAAGCTGACGGAGGCCGGGCTTTCCTACAGCCGCCGAGTGGCCACCCAACTCGACGCGGTTGAACGCGACACCTTGTCAGTGATGGGCCAACAAGGCGCCAACGTGATCGAGCTGGCGGTGGTACCAACCTTTGGCACTCAATGGCTGCTGCCGCGACTCAAGGACTTTCAGCACAAACACCCGGAAGTGACGGTCAACCTCACCAACCGCACCCGCCCCTTCCTGTTTGCCGATACCGATTTCGATGCCGCAATCTATTTCGGCGACGCCGACTGGTCGGGTACCGAATCCCACAGGCTAATGGGCGAAAATCCGATGCCGGTGTGCAGTCCCACATTACTGGGTAAGAAAACCAATCTGAGCCCCAGTGAAATCGCCGAACTGCCCCTGCTTCAGCAGACCACACGCCCTTATGCCTGGCGCCAGTGGTTCAACTCTCAAAACCTGAATATCCCGCGAGACATGACAGGGCCTCGTTACGAGCTATTCTCCATGCTTGCTCAAGCGGCGATGCACGATATGGGGATCGCGCTGATTCCACCGTTCCTGATTCAGCGCGAATTGGCAGAGAAGCGCCTGGTGATTGCCAACGCCCAAGCACTATCGAGCATTAAGGCCTACTACCTGATGATTCCCGAGCGAAAGGTCGAATCAGCCTCTTTAAAGGCATTTCGCGATTGGCTGGTGAATCAGGCACAAAGCTACAGCCTAGAAGGATAAAGGCTCGCACTTATTAGCTGACCTCGTAGTCAGGAAAACAAAAGCACTACAGATGTAAGTATTTGTCGCATATTGGCAGACTGTACCGAGGAGTAGCACAAACGTCCTACAAAGGCCTGAATACGTGGCCTTGAGCCTCTATTGGCAGGTAATGACGCCTCATTCACCGTGCCGATGTGTAAATTCTTGAATTTTGGACAGAATCCTCGCAAGCCACGGCCTGCAAGGGATTGCCCCGATAAGTGCGACATTCGGTCACGGGGTGACTTGTAGTTAATTTTCCGTCACCCGTCATAATCCCTTGAAGGGCACAAAGTTCGCCTGCAAAATGCCGCGCCCCGCCCTGATTTGGCGGGATCGTGCTGATCGGCCGCCCCAGACGCACCATCCGAAGTGCTTGGGTTTACTCAATAAGATCACGCAGGAGATTTGACGTGCACATTGGTGTTCCTCTCGAAACCCAGACGGGTGAAACACGGGTTGCTGCAACCCCGGAAACCATCAAGAAGCTGATCGGCCAGGGTCATAAAGTCACTGTGCAAAGCGGCGCCGGTATTAACGCCAGCGTTGTCGACAGTGCTTATGAAGCGGCAGGCGCGACCATTGGCAGTGCCAATGATGCATTTGGCGCAGAGCTGATTCTCAAGGTGGTCGCCCCCAGCGACAGCGAGCTGACTCTGATCAAGAGCGGCACCGTTGTGGTGGGCATGCTCAATCCGTTCAGCAATGAAACCATTGCCAAGCTGGCTGAGTGCGGCATTACCGCTTTCGCACTGGAGGCCGCGCCGCGCACCTCCCGCGCTCAGAGCCTGGATGTGTTGTCCTCCCAGGCGAACATCGCCGGCTATAAAGCCGTGTTGCTGGCTGCTCACTACTATCCACGCTTCATGCCGATGCTGATGACCGCTGCGGGCACCGTGAAAGCGGCGCGTGTGCTGATTCTTGGCGCTGGCGTAGCCGGTTTGCAGGCGATTGCCACGGCAAAACGTCTGGGTGCAGTCATCGAAGCGTCCGACGTGCGTCCTGCCGTGAAGGAACAGATCGAATCCCTGGGTGCGAAATTCGTCGATGTGCCGTACGAAACCGATGAAGAGCGCGAATGCGCCGTCGGTGTCGGCGGTTACGCACGCCCCATGCCGGCCAGCTGGATGCAGCGCCAGGCCTTGGCCGTGCACGAACGCGCCAAGCAGGCTGACATTGTCATCACCACCGCACTGATCCCGGGCCGCAAGGCACCGACACTGTTGAGCGCCGAAACTGTGGCGCAGATGAAGCCCGGCTCGGTGGTCATCGACCTCGCGGCAGCCCAGGGCGGCAACTGCCCGCTGACTGTGGCCGACCAGGTAGTCGTCGAAAATGGCGTGACCATTTGCGGCCCGACTAACCTGGCCGGCGCAGTCGCGGCCGATGCTTCGGCCCTGTACGCGCGCAACCTGCTGGACTTCCTGAAGCTGGTCTTCAACAAAGAAGGCCAGTTTGAAGTGAACCTCGAAGACGACATCGTCGCCGCGTGCCTGATGTGCCGCGACGGCCAAGTCATCCGCAAAAACGCCTAAGCAGGGATTCAGACGATGGAAGAGCTTATCTCCCCCGGTATCTACAACCTGATCATCTTCGTGCTGGCGATTTATGTCGGTTATCACGTGGTGTGGAACGTTACACCTGCACTGCATACGCCGTTGATGGCGGTGACCAACGCCATTTCGGCGATTGTGATCGTCGGCGCCATGCTGGCGGCAGCTTTGACCGTCACCCCACTGGGCAAGACCATGGGCACCCTGGCGGTAGCTCTGGCAGCGGTGAACGTATTTGGTGGCTTCCTGGTTACCCGCAGAATGCTTGAGATGTTCAAGAAAAAAGCCCCGAAAGCCGTAAAAGAAGAGGCGCCCAAGTAATGAGCATGAATTTGGTAACGACGCTCTACCTGATCGCGTCGATCTGCTTCATCCAGGCCCTCAAAGGCCTGTCGCACCCAACCACGTCGCGGCGCGGCAATGTCTACGGCATGCTCGGCATGGCGTTGGCGATCCTCACTACCGTGGGCCTCATTTATAAGCTGGGCGCCGAGCTTGCTACTGCCGGCATCGGTTACGTCATCGTCGGTCTGTTGGTCGGCGGCACCGCCGGCTCGATCATGGCCAAACGCGTTGAAATGACCAAGATGCCGGAACTGGTCGCCTTCATGCACAGCATGATCGGTATGGCCGCAGTATTCATCGCCATCGCGGCGGTGGTCGAGCCGCAATCCCTGGGCATCGTCAAGGAACTGGGTGATTCCATTCCTGCCGGTAACCGCCTGGAACTGTTCCTCGGCGCGGCCATCGGTGCCATCACCTTCTCCGGTTCGGTGATCGCGTTCGGCAAGCTCTCGGGCAAGTACAAGTTCCGCCTGTTCCAGGGCGCACCGGTACAGTTCAGCGGTCAGCACAAGCTGAACCTGCTGCTGGGTCTGGCGACGCTGGCACTGGGCATCACCTTCATGCTGACCGGCAATCTAAGCGCGTTTGCTCTGATGCTGGCCCTGGCCTTCGTGATGGGCGTGCTGATCATCATCCCGATCGGCGGCGCAGACATGCCCGTCGTGGTGTCCATGCTGAACAGTTACTCCGGCTGGGCAGCAGCAGGCATCGGCTTCTCGCTGAACAACTCGATGCTGATCATTGCCGGCTCCCTGGTGGGCTCAAGCGGTGCGATTCTCTCGTACATTATGTGCAAGGCGATGAACCGTTCGTTCTTCAACGTTCTGCTCGGCGGTTTCGGTAACACCGCGGACGCGGCTGGCCCGGCTGGTTCGAAAGAAGCCCGCCCGGTGAAATCCGGCTCGGCTGACGACGCGACCTTCCTGCTGACCAACGCCGACACCGTGATCATCGTGCCGGGCTATGGCCTGGCGGTGGCTCGGGCGCAGCATGCATTGAAAGAGCTGACCGAGAAGCTGACCCACCGTGGTGTGACCGTGAAGTATGCGATTCACCCGGTTGCGGGTCGGATGCCTGGCCACATGAACGTATTGCTGGCCGAGGCCGAAGTGCCTTACGACCAGGTGTTCGAGATGGAAGACATCAACTCCGAGTTCGGTCAGGCCGACGTGGTGCTGGTGCTCGGCGCCAACGACGTGGTTAACCCGGCGGCCAAGAACGATCCGAAATCGCCGATTGCCGGCATGCCGATTCTCGAAGCGTTTAAAGCCAAGACCATCATCGTCAACAAGCGCTCGATGGCCAGCGGCTATGCCGGTCTGGACAACGAGCTGTTCTACCTGGACAAGACCATGATGGTTTTCGGCGATGCCAAGAAAGTCATCGAGGACATGGTTAAAGCCGTCGAGTAATACCCTTCGGCAACCTGAAACGCCCCGACTCGTCGGGGCGTTTTTGTTTGTGGCTGTTACCGATCCTGTAACAGTGTTTTGTCTGAAAGACCCAGAATAGACGCCTCGAATGCGACCTTGGTAGCGGGACGCAGGCTCATCAAATTCACTAGACTGCGCACCTTGCTTCCGTTGCCCCGAGAAAATAATTATGTACCGTGACCGTATTCGCTTGCCTTCGTTGCTGGACAAGGTGATGAGCGCCGCCGACGCTGCCGCTCTGATTCAGGACGGCATGACCGTCGGCATGAGCGGCTTTACCCGAGCCGGCGAAGCCAAGGCCGTGCCTCATGCACTGGCCGAGCGCGCCAAGGTCACGCCGCTGAAAATCACCCTGATGACCGGTGCCAGCCTGGGCAACGATCTCGACAAACAACTGACTGAAGCCGGCGTACTGTCGCGACGCATGCCATTCCAGGTGGACAGCACCCTGCGCAAGGCGATCAATGCCGGCGAAGTCATGTTCATCGACCAGCACCTGTCGGAAACCGTAGAGCTACTGCGCAACCAACAACTCAAGCTACCGGACATCGCAGTGATCGAAGCCGTGGCAATCACCGAGCAGGGCCATATCGTGCCGACCACCTCGGTAGGCAACTCGGCCAGCTTCGCGATTTTCGCCAAACACGTTATCGTCGAGATCAACCTGGCGCACAACCCGAATCTCGAAGGTCTGCACGACATCTATATCCCGACCTACCGGCCGACCCGCACGCCTATTCCGCTAGTGAAGGTCGACGACCGCATCGGCAGTACCGCCATCCCGATACCGCCAGAAAAAATCGTCGCGATTGTGATCACTAACCAGTCCGACTCGCCGTCCACTGTCTTGCCGCCGGACAGCGACACACAGGCCATCGCTGACCACCTGATCGATTTCTTCAAACAAGAAGTGGCTGCCGGTCGCATGACCAACAAGCTCGGCCCGCTGCAGGCCGGTATCGGCACTATCGCCAATTCGGTGATGTGCGGCTTGATCGACTCGCCGTTTGAAGACCTGACCATGTACTCCGAAGTGCTGCAGGATTCGACTTTCGATCTGATCGACGCCGGCAAGCTGAGCTTTGCTTCCGGCAGTTCGATCACCCTGTCGAGTCGGCGCAATGCCGATGTGTTCGGGAATCTGGAGCACTATAAGGACAAGCTGGTGCTGCGCCCTCAGGAAATCTCGAACCATCCCGAAGTGGTGCGGCGCCTGGGCATCATCGGCATCAACACCGCGCTAGAGTTCGACCTGTACGGCAACGTCAATTCCACCCACGTCTGCGGCACGCGGATGATGAACGGCATCGGCGGCTCCGGCGATTTCGCGCGCAATGCGCACCTGGCGATCTTTGTCACCAAGTCGATTGCCAAGGGTGGCGCGATTTCCAGCGTGGTCCCCATGGTCAGCCACGTCGACCACACAGAACATGACGTCGACATTCTCGTGACCGAGATAGGCCTGGCCGACTTGCGTGGCCTGGCACCGCGTGAGCGCGCCCGGGTCATCATCGACAACTGCGTTCACCCGGACTATCGACCAGCCTTGAATGACTACTTCACTGCCGCTTGCGCAGTCGGCGGGCATACCCCGCACATTCTTCGCGACGCCCTGAGTTGGCACATAAACCTGGAAGAAACCGGGCGCATGCTGGCGGTGTAATTGATACAGATTGCAGCTGACGCAAACACAGTTTCGTCAGCTCGCGGTAATAACACTCCATCACGTCAAAAACTGTACTGCTGTACCGGTCTTTTCCTACGGTATTTTCCTACCTTTTGTGCTGAATTGAGCAATAATGCACCATATTAGTGCTGACAGGTACAGTTGCCTCAATTTAGACCAGTACACTGCCTTTTAACAGTTAACTGGTCTCTCACAATACAGGTGAACTGTATCTACAGAGACTGGCCAAACGAGAGGATCATTGGCATCAGTTAAACCACTACCTAATCCCGCCATAAGCGGAAGGATGTCAACCATGGAACGTACACTCAGTTCCGAACTGTTCTTCGAAGATACTGCTGCAAAAACCCAGGCTTCCATGCCTCTGCGCGTTATCGCCAACCTGATGCTGTGGCAGCGCCGCATCACCAGCCGCCATCAACTGGCTCGTCTGGATTCGCGTCTGCTGGCTGACGCCGGGATTAGCGAAGCACAACGCTACGAAGAGCTGAGCAAGCCGTTCTGGCGCTAAGTTAGCGTCGCTGGCTCTGATCCTCCGGATCCACCGCCAGCACCCCGAATTGAACAAACAAAACCCGTCGTGGGAAACCACGACGGGTTTTGTCGTTTTGGAGCTTTCATATTGGGCCGTATAGAAGAGATAACCACTGACAGGTACAGTTTATAAATGTACAAAATTAACCAGTACAATTTCATCGAATGGTGTCTGTGCCCGCAGGCATTAGGGGGTTACCCTTGAATCCCGACAAATTGGCAAAAGGTCTCCGTTAAAAGACGGGACTGTTCTAACCGAGGTGCATAGGCCTAATATCCAGATAGAACGTGGCGAACGCTTTACGACAGGCGTCTGATCCTGAGCCACCTCTAAATCGGTCTATCCAAAGGAGCTACCCCATGTCCCGTCTACGTCTGCTCAGCGCTGCCGCCCTGCTTGCCGTTGCTGCCAATTCCCACGCCACCAGTTTTATCGTGACCACCGATTCCATTGTTGGCGGACTGAAGGCGTCCTCTGACGCAACGTCGGATGTCTCGTCTTCCTTTCGCGACGACAAAATCGTTCGTGCTGCTCGTGACGATGCCGCCAGCTTCGTCGCCAGTGAAGGCGCCATTCGTGGTGTGAAACTGGAAAGCGCGCTCGACCACATCCGCCAACAGACTCCACAACTGAATGCGACCGACGCACAGCTGGCTCAGGCCATCCTGACGATCTAAGCGACAGCTCTGACGGGACACGCCCTAATGCTGTTCAGTTAAACGCAATCCATGGGGGAGCGGGCTTGCTCTCGAAGGCGTCAGTACATCCAACATTGATGTCGCCTGACACACCGCCTTCGCGAGCAAGCCCCCTCCCACAGGTGTCCCAATGTTTCGGCACTGGCTCTAGTCCGGGCATTGCGCTAGCCTTTGGACTCGCTTTCAGCTAACGAGTCTCATGCGTTTTCTTTCCAATCTGTCGATCACTGCGGTTTTTCTTGCGGCTTGCTGGTCGGGTTCGGCCCACGCCTTCGATGCTTTCAACCTTTCTACGCAAGGCACCGTGGCCAGTGGTTATGCCTCCAGCATGGTGACCTCCGCACCCTTCGACCATAAACTTCTGATCGCCGCCCGGGATGATGCTGCCGCGTTCATTGCCAGTGACGGTCAACTGCGAGGATCGCAACTGGAGTCCGCCTTGATTTACCTGCGTCGGACCCAGCCAAAACTTCATGCCAGCGACCTTGAACTGGCGCAGGCAATTCTCGTCCAATAGTTATTCCTTGTTCCTCCGGAGTCGTTCCATGCGTAGCCCTCTGATTGCTGCCACCCTTGGCCTGCTGTTGTTGGCCGACGTGGCCCAGGCGCACACCCTGGTAGCCACCAGTAACATCCTCATCAACGCCACCCAGCGCACACTTGATTTCACGTCCGATACCACCACGTCCATCCGTGATTCGAAGATTGTCCGTGAAGCCCACGACGATGCGGCCAGTTTCGTCGCCAGCGACGGTGAAATCCGCGGTGCGCACCTGGAAGCGGCCTTCGACACCTTGCGCACCCGCGTACCGGAAGCCCGCGACGCCAGTGATCAGGTTCTCGCCGAAGCCATCCTCGCACTGTGAAGTCGCTAGGCGCCTGGCTGTTGGCCGGGGTTGTGTTGCTGCTTGGCAACACAGCTCAGGCCGGCCTGCAACTACGGCTCAAGACCGACGGTCTGAGCCCCGCGCAACAGCAGGCGAGTCAGGCGCTGCTTGATGAAGCCATGCAGGCGTTACCGCCGCGCTTCATCGAGCAACTGGACCGACGCATTGATGTCGGCTGGACCGACGACATGCCGAGCGATGCTTACGGTCAGGCATCGCTGGTGTCCGAGCTGGACCTGAATCGCAATCTGCTCGCCAGCCTCACCAACGGCAGCGCCGCGACCCAAAAAACGTATCGCCCCCACGGTACCGTGCGCCGGGAAATGCTCGCCACGGTGTTGCACGAACTCACCCATATTTATGACCGTGCGCGCCTGTGGCCAGCTGCCGAGCGCACACTGATCCAGCGTTGCATGCAACGTAACAGCAGCTCCGGGCTGATCGGCATCCCCGATCAATGCCGTGGGCAGACGGAGCGACGCTGGACCCTCAGCGATGACCCTCGTCTACTGGATTTGGCCGGTTGGCCGCAATACGTCGGTCGGCGCGGCGAGCGCGAACAGCACAACCGGCAGATTGCCCGCAGCCCGGACATCTACGAGACGAGCAGCCCGAAGGAGTTCGTCGCGGTCAATATGGAGTATTTCCTCCTCGACCCAAGCTATGCCTGCCGTCGTCCTGCGCTGTATCGCTACTACAAAGAACATTTCGGTTGGGCGCCCGCCGCCAAAGACACATGCGCCCAATCATTCGCCTTCCTCAATGCGGGTAACGACTTCGCCAAGCAGCCCCTGGGCCAGGTCGATCCGGAACGGGTTTACGCTGTTGACTATCTACTGGCGGAAGCCAACCAGAACTGGGTCAGCCGCTGGGGCCACAGCATGCTGCGACTGGTGATCTGTGCACCGGGTCGGCCTCGCGGGCCGGATTGTCGACTGGATCTGGATCAGCATCTGGTGTTGTCCTACCGCGCCTTCGTCGGTGACTTACAGCTGTCGAGCTGGGATGGGCTGGTGGGTAAATACCCGTCCCGCCTGTTTGTCTTGCCGCTGGCCCAGGTGATCGACGAATACACCAAGACCGAACTGCGCAGCCTGGCATCGGTGCCGCTGAACCTGTCGCACAGCGAGATCGAAGACGTGGTGGAACACGCCGCGGAGATGCACTGGAGTTACGACGGAAACTATTTTTTCCTGTCCAACAACTGCGCGGTAGAAGGCCTGAAATTACTGCGCAGCAGCACCAACAATGCGCAACTGGTTGGCCTCGACAGCATCATGCCCAACGGTTTGCTGGAAGTGCTCAAGGGCCGCGGATTGGCGAACACCAGCGTGCTGGACGATCCCCGCGAAGCGTTACGTCTGGGCTATCGCTTCGACTCCTTCCGCGAGCGTTATCAAGCGATGTTCGAAGTGCTGAAGAAGCATTTACCGATTAAGCAGAACAAGGTCGAGGACTGGCTGTCCTTGAAAGCTGAGGAACGCCGCAAATGGATTGATCAGGCTGACTTACGCACCAGCGCGGCATTGCTGCTGCTGGAGCAGGCCAGTTTCCGTCAGCAGATGGTACTGGCCCAAGACGAAGTGAAACAACGTTATCTGGGCGCTCGGGAACTGAAGAATGGCGGCATGGATAAAGCCAATGCGACCTTGCAGGAGATTCTAGCCAACAGCGGCTTCCTCAGCCGTCCGGCCGAACTGCTCGGCACCGATGGTTATGGTTTGCCGCAACCGAACGAGTGGACGCGTCTGGAGTCGGAAAGCAACCTGCGCCAGAAGCAGCTGCAAGCGCTAACTGGGGATCTCGACAAGGAAGTGAGAGCGTTGCTCGAGCCGAGTCGTGCCGCCGAGATGGCCGCCAACGAAGCCAACCTGAAGCAGGTTGGCGAGCATTTGCGGAAGCTGCACAAGGCTGCAGGTGGGTTGGAGCTGCCCTGAAACCCAGGACCCCGAAAGAGCTGAAGCCTCTGGGCGAGGGAGCTTGCTCCCGTTCAACGGCAAAGCCGTCGCTATAAGGTGTCTGGTCGATTCTAGGGCCGCTTCGCGCCCCAGCGGGAGCAAGCTCCCTCGCCACAGTGGGTCGCCTGATTGCTTAGCTGTGGGTCAATACAAAACCCCATCAAGAATCTCATAAACAATCCCGGTGCCTACGGCGATCAGCACAATATCGCCGCCCGCACGACGCCACTCGTAACCCGGGTAATGCGGCAGTCGGCCCAACGCGCGGTTATCCAGGCGTTCGCCGTAATAACCGTGAGGCAACGGCCGGCCACGGACCAGATGAACACCTGGAGGTGGCGGCGCACCGCGTACGAAATAACCATGGTTATCATGGATGGTCTGGCGAACCGGGCCGAAATCCCGTGGCGGACCGCCGCGATGATTGTCCTGCGGGCCACGGTGATCATCGCCACGATTGTCACCGCGGTTATCGTAATGGCCCTGCTGCGGCCCGCCTCGGTCGTTATCGTCGCGCTGATCGGCGCTGGCGTGCAGCAATGGAGTCGCACTGAGCATCAGCACACCCAGGCTGGCAATCAGACGTTTCGGCATTTTCATCAGATCTTTCCTCACAGCCATACAGCAAAAAGGGCTTCAGAACGTAGTCCTGAAGCCCTCGGTCTTGCTGTTTAGTCTGTGCTGCGAGGCTCTAATTCCTCTGTATCAGGAACTTTACCTTCAGCTGACCCGCGCTTTACGTACGCCGTCAGACAAGGCTGCGCACAGGCTGAGTACACCCTCCACAGCCTGATCCGGTGTTGAGGCATTGGCGATGTGGTCGATCAGTGCCGACCCCACCACCACACCGTCGGCCAGACGCGCGATGGACGCCGCTTGCTCCGGTGTGCGGATACCAAAACCGATGCTGATCGGCAGATCGGTATGGCGACGCAGACGGGTGACGGCTTCTTCGACATGTTCCAGAGTCGCCGCGCCCGCACCGGTCACACCCGCCACCGACACGTAGTAAACAAAGCCGGAACTGCCGTTCAATACAGTCGGCAAGCGCACGTCATCAGTCGTCGGAGTGGTCAGACGGATGAAGTCCAGGCCCGCCTCCTGTGCCGGGTCGCACAGCTCGCCGTTATGCTCGGGCGGCATGTCGACCACGATCAAGCCATCGACGCCGGCCTCTTTGGCTTCAGCGATGAAACGCGGCACGCCGTACATGTGAATCGGGTTGAAGTACCCCATCAGCACCAGCGGAGTCTCGTTATTGCCTTCGCGGAACTCGCGAACCATTTGCAGGGTTTTCGCCAGGTTCTGTTTGGCGCCCAAGGCACGAATGTTGGCCAGTTGAATCGCCGGGCCATCGGCCATTGGATCGGTGAAAGGCATGCCCAACTCGATCACGTCGGCACCCGCTCCCGGCAAGCCTTTGAGGATCGCCAGAGACGTGTCGTAGCTTGGGTCGCCAGCGGTCACGAAGGTCACCAGGGCGGCGCGGTTCTGTTCCTTGAGTTCGGCAAAACGCGTTTGCAGGCGGCTCATCAGTGTTTCTCCTGCTTGGATTGCTCTTGTTGAGAGTGTTCCATGTGGTGCATCACGGTTTGCATGTCTTTGTCGCCACGGCCGGACAGGTTGACCACCATCAAGTGATCTTTCGGCAGCGTCGGTGCGCGTTTGAACACTTCGGCCAGGGCATGGGCGCTTTCCAGTGCAGGAATAATCCCTTCCAGACGGCAGCATTTGTGGAACGCGTCGAGGGCTTCATCGTCGGTCACCGAGGTGTACTGGACGCGGCCGATGTCATGCAACCAGGCGTGTTCCGGGCCGATGCCCGGATAGTCGAGGCCGGCGGAGATCGAATGAGCGTCGATGATCTGGCCGTCGTCGTCCTGCAGCAGGAAAGTACGGTTTCCGTGCAGAACACCCGGTACGCCGCCATTCAGGCTGGCCGCGTGCTTGCCGGTTTCGATGCCATAACCGGCAGCTTCGACGCCGATGATCTCAACGCTCTTGTCATCGAGGAACGGGTGGAACAGGCCCATGGCGTTGGAACCACCGCCAATGCACGCCACCAGGCTGTCGGGCAGACGGCCTTCCTGGGCTTGCAACTGCTCGCGGGTTTCCTTGCCGATCACAGCCTGGAAGTCGCGAACCATGGCAGGGTACGGGTGCGGGCCAGCGACGGTGCCGATCAGGTAGAAGGTGCTGTCGACGTTGGTCACCCAGTCACGCAGGGCTTCGTTCATCGCATCTTTGAGGGTGCCGGTGCCGGCGACCACCGGAATCACTTCGGCGCCCAGCAGCTTCATGCGAAACACGTTGGCTTGCTGACGTTCGATGTCGGTGGTGCCCATGTAGATCACGCAATCGAGGCCGAAACGCGCAGCCACGGTGGCGGTCGCCACGCCGTGCATGCCAGCGCCGGTCTCAGCGATGATGCGTTTCTTGCCCATGCGCCGCGCCAGCAGGATCTGGCCGATGCAGTTGTTGATCTTGTGCGCGCCGGTGTGGTTCAGCTCTTCGCGCTTGAGGTAAATCTTCGCGCCGCCGCAGAACTCTGTCAGACGCTCGGCGAAATACAGTGGGCTTGGACGTCCGACGTAATCTCGCTGGAAGTAGGCCAATTCTTCTTTGAACGCCGGATCTTCCTTGGCCGCTTCGTATTCGCGGGCCAGATCGAGGATCAACGGCATCAGGGTTTCGGCGACGTAGCGGCCGCCGAACGCGCCAAACAGGCCGTTGGCGTCGGGGCCGTTGCGCAGATTAGTCTGGGTCATGGGTCGCTCCAGTTATATTCGAGAGGTGACGATGGGGTTCACTCTACCCCTGACATCCCGCACTGAAAACCGATAAGATCGCCACAACCTGTCAGGAAAACTCACAGATCCCATGAGCCACGACCTTCCTCCGCTGAACGCCCTTCGCGCCTTCGAAGCCACTGCCCGCCTGAACAGCGTCAGTCAGGCCGCCGAACAGCTGCACGTCACTCATGGTGCGGTCAGCCGACAACTCAAGGTGCTGGAAGAGCACCTCGGCGTGAGTCTGTTCATCAAGGATGGACGCGGCCTGAAACTCACAGATGCCGGTGTTCGTTTGCGCGATGTCAGCGGCGAAGCCTTCGAGCGATTGCGCAGCGTTTGCGCCGAACTGACCCAAAGCACTGCCGATGCGCCATTCGTGCTCGGCTGCTCGGGCAGCCTGCTGGCGCGCTGGTTCATTCCGCGTTTGGGGCGGCTCAATGCAGACCTGCCGGATCTGCGTTTGCATCTGTCGGCTGGCGAAGGCGATCTCGATCCACGGCGGCCCGGCCTGGATGCTTTGTTGGTATTTGCCGAGCCGCCATGGCCGGCGGACATGCAGGTCTACGAATTGGCCAGCGAACGCATCGGCCCGGTCATGAGCCCACGATTCGTCGGCTACGAAAGGCTGCAGAACGCACCGGCAAACGCGCTGTTGACCGAACCCTTGCTGCACACCACCTCACGCCCGCAAGCCTGGCCGAGTTGGGCACAGCAAAGCGGCCTCGACGGCAAGGCGCTGAAGTACGGTCAGGGCTTTGAGCATTTGTATTATTTGCTGGAGGCGGCAGTGGCCGGGCTGGGTGTAGCCATCGCGCCCGAGCCGCTGGTGGCCGAGGATTTGAAAGCCGGTCGCCTGGTTGCGCCATGGGGTTTCTGTGAAACCCCGGCGCAACTGGCGTTATGGCTACCCAAGCGCGCCGCGGACGGGCGCGCTCGGCAATTGGCGCAGTGGCTTAAAAACGAACTGCGTCAGGCACCTTAATTACCGCGTTTGCACAGCAGGTAGGCTGCCAGAAGACCCAGCGCACCAACGGCGACTCCGGCTGTAGTCCAAGGATGTTCCTGGGCGTAGTCACGTGTCGCGATCCCGGTTTCACGGGTTTTGACCTTGACCTCTTCATAGGCATCGGAGAGCAGATGACGCGAATGCTTCAGCGCGTTCTCAGCGTTGATTTTCAGCGTTTTAAGGGTTTTACGCGACTCGTCCGAGGCGTCGTCCTTCAGGCTTTCCAACGATTTCAGCAGACTCTCGATCTCGGCTTCCATGCTTTGCAATGAGGCTTTGCGTAACGAGGTATTGGCCATGGTGGCTCTCCTGCATTGTTGATGAGTGGCGTGTGTTGGTTGGGACTTCAAGGGTTCGAGAAAGTGCAGTAAATCTGAACTTCCCCCGGATTAGTCGACAGAAGAAATAAGAAAAATCACTGCTAGGCTGTATTTCACACCTCAAGGAGAACGCCATGACTGACCATCACACCTACAAGAAAGTCGAGCTGGTTGGCTCATCCACCACCAGCATTGAAGATGCGATCAACAACGCCCTGGCCGAAGCCAACAAAAGTCTCAAGTACATGGAATGGTTTGAAGTGACCGAAACCCGTGGGCACATCAAAGACGGCAAAGCTGCACACTTCCAGGTGACGCTCAAAGTCGGATTCCGGATTGCCAGTAGCTGAGTTTGAGCTGGTTTTCTGAACTTGCGCGCCGGCCGAATGCCATAGGGAAGGGCAAAGCGCTACGCGGTGAGCGCATCCAGCCGATAGTTGGATGCCCTCCCCCTATTGATCCGACCAGAGAGTGCAACCCATGAAGAAGTTTATTTTGGCGGTAGGTTTGTTGAGTCTGGCGGGAACAGCCTTTGCCCAGGGCAAGTCATGCGACGAGCTGAAAGCCGAAATCGCAGCGAAACTGGATGCCAAGGGTGTTTCCAATTACACACTGGAGATCATCGACAAAGGCGCTGCTGCTGACGGAAAAGTCGTCGGCACCTGTGAAAAAGGCTCCAGGCAAATCGTCTACAAGCAGGGCTGACCGCCCTCGAAAATGAAAAAGCCGACGCAATGGCGTCGGCTTTTTTGTGGGTGCGGTTTGCGCCTCAGCCTTTCATGACCTGCGCCAGCAACTCATAGGAATGCAAGCGATCGGCATGTTCGTACAGGTCACAGGTAAAAATCAGCTCATCGGCCTGAGTCTGTTCGATCAGCACTTCCAGCTTGGCGCGGATTTTTTGCGGACTGCCGACCATGGCCAGGCCAAGGAAATCACCGACCGCTTCTTTCTCATGGGGCAGCCACAGGCCCTCCATGGTCTTCACTGGCGGGCGTTGCACCAGGCTCTGGCCACGCATCAACGCGAGAATCCGTTGGTAGACCGAGGTTGCCAGGTAATCGGCCTGCTCGTCAGTGTCTGCGGCCACCAGTGGCACGCCGAGCATCACGTACGGCTTATCCAAAACCGCTGAAGGCTTGAAGTGGTTGCGGTAAACGCGAATCGCCTCATGCATGAAGCGCGGTGCGAAATGTGAGGCGAAGGCGTAGGGCAAACCGCGCTCACCGGCCAACTGAGCACTGAATAAACTCGAACCCAATAACCAGATCGGAACGTTGGTGCCGGTACCCGGCATGGCAATGATCCGCTGGTCCGGCGTGCGCGGGCCGAGGTAGCGCATCAGTTCAGTCACGTCTTCCGGGAAGTCGTCGGCGCTGCCGGAGCGCTCACGACGCAAGGCGCGGGCGGTCATCTGATCGGAGCCGGGCGCGCGCCCCAGGCCCAGGTCGATCCGTCCCGGATACAGGCTTTCAAGGGTGCCGAACTGCTCGGCGATCACCAGTGGCGCGTGGTTGGGGAGCATCACGCCACCCGAACCGACACGAATGGTCGAAGTTCCGCCAGCCAAGTAGCCCAGCAGGACCGAGGTCGCCGAACTGGCGATCCCGTCCATGTTGTGGTGCTCGGCGACCCAAAAACGGTTGTAGCCGAATTTTTCGACGTGCTGCGCCAGGTCCAGGGAGTTGTGCAGGGACTGGGCTGCACTACCGTTTTCCCGCACGGGCACCAGATCGAGGGTCGAAAACTTGATATCGGATAGTCGTTTCATGAACCTGCTTCTCCAATGGGTAAGCAGGTTTTTTCACGAACGAAAACCTGCCGAGTCTATAAGCGTGTTCTATGCAATGAGGGCATATACCCGAGTTTCAATAGGAGAGACAAAATTCCTACGCAATTAGAAGACTGATCAGATGAGGTGAACTTTGCCGGACGGTCTATCCTCAGAACCCTGGTAACCGAAAACCACGAAGGCGCGACGTTTCGCGCCGGATCTTGAGGAGGCAGACATGGCGATCACAAAGAAAGCATCGGCTCATTGGGAAGGTGATCTGAAAACCGGTATCGGCTCGATTTCCACGGAAACCGGCGTTCTCAGAGACGCGCCCTACGGCTTCAAGGCTCGTTTCGAAGGGGGTAAAGGCACCAATCCGGAAGAGCTGATCGGCGCGGCTCACGCGGGCTGTTTCTCCATGGCGTTTTCAATGATTCTCGGCGAGGCCAACCTTAAGGCCGACAGTATCGACACCACTGCTGAAGTTACCCTGGACCAGGTAGACGGTGGCTTTGCAATCACAGCGGTAAAACTGATTCTCAAGGCGAAAATCCCCGGGGCGACCCAGGCGCAATTCGAGGAACTGAGCAACAAAGCCAAAGAAGGGTGCCCGGTGTCCAAAGTGCTGAATGCGAAAATCAGCCTGGATGCGACGTTGGTCAGCTGATAATGGGTTGATACGTTAGCGGGTAAAAGATCGCAGCCTTCGCGGGCTCCCTTCCGCAGGTTGCGGTCTTTTTTTGCCCTGAAACATAACCTGACAGACAAAACTGTGGTCGAATAAATGACAGCAGCTTCAGCGCATCACCATGCGCGCTGCCTTAAGGGAGCTTCAACCATGAAACGTTTTGCCTTGGCGGTTATCTGTTGCACGCTGGCCACATCGGCCTTCGCGGCACCGAAATCCTGTGAGGAACTCAAGGCCGAGATCGAAGCCAAGATCCAGGCCAACAACGTCTCGTCCTACACACTGGAAATCGTCACCAACGACGAAGTGCACGATCAGAACATGGTCGTCGGCTCATGCGAAGGCGGCACCAAGAAAATCATCTACCAAAAAAATGACCGTTGATTCGTCTCACATGACGCAATTGGTCAGTCGATCCTCGGCGACAATCTCCCGCTTGGCGTTGTACAGCCGGGCGCTGGGGGTGAACGCTATAGAACGCGCTTCCAGCAGGTAACGCTGGCCGGCCTCGAAATGGTCGTAGTTGATGGTCAGGTAGCACAGCCGCTCCAGCGGAGCATTCATCAAGCCCGAGCCACCACCAAACACCTCAAAATCGAAACGTACCCTCAGTTCATGGCTACCCGGGGTGACCTGGAAGTAACGCCCGTCGCTCAGTCGCTGGTTGTCCAGCCGTTCGGCCATCAGCAGTTTCCCGCCGGGGCTCGGCGTAGCGAAGTCGACCCAGGCCATCTGCGGATCGACCGCCGGCAACGGACTCGTGCAACCGACAAAGGCGCCTGCAGCGAGCAACAGCAACAACCTGCGCATGATGAATTTCCCAAGGACTGATAATTCAGCATAGCGTCGATCAAGTACGTTGGCAGCCTGCCGGTGTGCCCTGCCCAATCACTTTTCGCTGTTGATCATAGAGCTTCGCCCACGGCCGAAAGCCGATATATCCCGCTTGCAGCTGATATCGCTGACCGGCGTTGAATTCCTTGAATTTCACATTCAACTGGCAGTCGCGCCACAGCGGCTCGGCGTTGGGGCCAATGTTGGTCGGCTGGACAGCAAACAAGTAGCGAACTGTCAGCTCATGGCTACCGGGCTGCACCTCGAAGTAACGCTTGTCGATGGAAGCCTTGTCATCGACTTCTACCGCTTGCAGCGCGGTGTCTTCCTGCCGTGAATCCAGATCGATCCACGCCTGCGAAGGATCAGGGGTGGGCAGTCCAGCACAACCGGCCAGCATCAGCAGGCCTCCCGTCAGCATCAACTTGCGCATAGCGGAGCTCCAATAGGCGGGATAGTCTTGCGGGCAGACTTTCCAGGGATGATTCATTTTGATCAGGCCGCGTCCAAGCCTTGGGTTACTTGATCGCGTTTTACGCATTTTGTTTCCGGGGATGTTTCTTTTGTTATTGAACGGCTGCACCAGCATCAGCTATTACGGCCAATTGGCCAGTGGTCAGCTGCACTTGCTGCGGGCACGTGAGCCGGTTTCCAGTGTGATTGCCGATCCCGGCCGCGATCAGCAATTGCGCGCGCATCTGACCCAATCACAAAAGGCCCGGACATTCGCCAGCCAACGCCTGCACCTGCCGGACAACCAGAGCTACCGCTTGTACGCCGACATCGGCCGACCGTTTGTAGTCTGGAACGTCTTTGCCACGCCGGAGTTTTCGCTGAAGCCGCAGAACCATTGTTTCCCCATCGCTGGCTGCGTCGCCTATCGCGGGTATTACAGCCAGAGCGCTGCCCGCGGTGAGGCCGCGTTGCAACGATTGCAAGGTATGGACGTGTCGATTGGCGGCGTCGAGGCCTATTCGACGCTCGGTTGGTTCAACGACCCGATCATGAGCTCGATGATGGGTTGGGGCGACGAACGGTTGGCCACGCTGATTTTCCACGAACTCGCCCATCAACGTTTTTATGTGAAAGACGACACCGAGTTCAACGAGTCCTTCGCCACCTTCGTCGAGCAGGAAGGCACTCGGCAATGGCGCGCATTCCGAGGCATGCCGCCGGATAATGGAGCTTTGGAGCAGCAACGCGATCAGTTCATCCAGTTGGTGCTGGACACCCGCACCAGGTTGGAACGGCTTTACGCCCTGCCGCTGCCTGCCGAACAAATGCGCGAGCAAAAAGCGGCAGAGTTCGAACAATTGCGCCGTGAATACCGGACACTACGCGACAGCCAATGGGCTGGGAACAAACGCTACGATGCCTGGATCAACACCCCGATGAACAATGCTCGACTGCTCCCGTTTGGTTTGTACGACCAGTGGGTGCCGGCATTTGCCGCGTTGTTCGGGCAGGTCGATGGGGATTGGGTGCGGTTTTATGCAGCGGTGGAGAAGCTGGGCGCGTTACCGGTTGAGGAGCGTAAGGCGGCGTTGAAGGTATTGGCCGGATCATGAATTTTTGGTGACTGAACGGGCCTCTTCGCGGGCAAGCCCGCTCCCACATTAGGTCGGTGTATGCCGATGTCCTTTGGACAGACATATAACCCTGTGGGAGCGGGCTTGCCCGCGAAGGCGCACTGATCAGCGCTGCAAAAACGCCTGATGCATCTCCTCCAGCGTTTCAAAGTGATACGCCGGTGCTTCAGCGCTCAACTCTTCCCGGCTGCCAAACCCATAACCCACCGCCGCTGCGTCCAGTCCATTGCTGCGAGCGCCGATCAAATCGTGTTTACGGTCGCCAATCATCAGGGTATTGGTCGGGTCCAGGCCTTCTTCACTCATCAAGTGCGCAATCAGCTCGACCTTGTTGGTTCGCGTGCCATCCAGTTCGCTGCCGTAAATCACTTTGAAATGCCTGGCGAAGTCGAAGTGCCGGGCGATTTCCTGGGCGAAAACCCACGGTTTGGAAGTCGCGATGTACAGCTGTCGCCCTTGCCCACCGAGGGTTTCCAGCAGCGGCGTGACGCCGTCGAACACGCGGTTCTCATACAGGCCGGTGACCTTGAAGCGCTCGCGATAGAAGTTCACCGCTTCCCAGGCCTTGGGCTCGTCGAAGTCGTAGAACTGCATGAACGCCTGCAACAACGGCGGGCCGATGAAGTGCTCGAGCCTGGTCAGGTCCGGTTCATCGATGCCCAATTTGCTCAGGGCGAACTGGATGGAGCGGGTGATGCCTTCGCGCGGGTCGGTCAGCGTGCCATCGAGGTCGAACAGTACGGTTTGGTAATGCATGAAAACTCCTGAGCAATAGGGAGACACTTTCCATTATCAGGAGGCTTAGAGCTGGTCGTAGCCTTCGGCCAGATGCAGATCCTTGAGCTTCACGTAGTTCGCCGCACTGTAGGTGAAAAAGGCTTTTTCCTTGTCAGTCAGCGGCCGGATCTGTTTCACCGGGCTACCGACGTAGAGGAAACCGCTTTCCAGACGCTTGCCCGGGGGTACCAGACTGCCGGCGCCGATGATCACATCGTCCTCGACCACCGCACCGTCCATGACGATGCTGCCCATGCCGATCAGAATCCGGTTACCCACGGCACAACCATGAAGCATGACTTTATGCGCGATGGTCACATCGTCACCGATCAGAAGCGGGAAGCCATCGGGGTTGAATGGTCCGGCGTGGGTAATGTGCAACACGCAGCCGTCCTGCACGCTGGTGCGTGCACCGATTCGGATGCGATGCATGTCGCCGCGGATCACTGTCAGGGGCCAGACGGAGCTGTCTTCGCCGATTTCGACGTCGCCGATCACCACTGCCGAGCCGTCGACAAAGGCACCTTTGCCCAGCAGCGGCGTGTGGTTCTGATACTTGCGAAGGGTCACGATAGGCTCTCTCTCTTTTGCTGATAGCTGCGGTGAGCGTCGATTGTAATTAAGATGGGGCCATGTTTCTTCCCGCATGTTTTCCAGCCAAGGTGCCAACCGTGAGCGTGAACAACCCTCTTCTGCAGTCCTACGACCTGCCGCCGTTCTCGGCGATCCGTGCCGAACACGTGCAACCGGCCATTGAAAAGATCCTGGCTGACAACCGCGCCGCCATCGTCGATATCCTCAAAATCCAGGGTAAACAACCGACCTGGGCCGGCCTGGTGCTGGCAATGGATGAACTCAACGATCGTCTGGGCGCCGCCTGGAGCCCGGTCAGCCACCTCAATGCCGTGTGCAACAGCTCCGAGTTGCGCGAAGCCTACGAGTCCTGCCTGCCGGCCTTGAGCGCCTACGCCACCGAGCTGGGCCAGAACCGTGAACTGTTTCAGGCCTATGAAGCGCTGGCCAACAGCCCAGAGGCCGCCGGTTTCGACGTGGCGCAGAAAACGATCCTGGAACACGCCCTGCGTGACTTCCGTCTGTCGGGTATCGACCTGCCTGCGCCTGAGCAAAAGCGTTACGCCGATGTGCAGAGCAAACTGTCGGAGCTGGGCAGCCGCTTCTCCA
Source organism: Pseudomonas sp. BF-R-26 (assembly GCF_019947395.1). Classification (NCBI taxonomy): domain Bacteria; kingdom Pseudomonadati; phylum Pseudomonadota; class Gammaproteobacteria; order Pseudomonadales; family Pseudomonadaceae; genus Pseudomonas; species Pseudomonas sp. BF-R-26. The sequence continues at coordinate 24,096 of NZ_JAGYGK010000001.1, forward strand.
ATCAATTGCTCGACGCCACCCAGGCCTGGACCAAGCACGTCACCGACGAAGCCGCCCTCGCCGGCCTGACTGAGTCGGCCAAGGCGCAAATGGCCGCCGCCGCGCAAGCCAAAGAGCTGGATGGCTGGTTGATCACCCTGGAATTCCCGAGTTACTACGCGGTGATGACCTACGCCCAGGACCGCGCCCTGCGTGAAGAAGTCTACGCCGCCTACTGCACCCGTGCGTCGGACCAAGGCCCGAATGCCGGTCAGAATGACAACGGTCCGGTCATGGAAGAAATCCTCGACCTGCGTCAGGAACTGGCAAAACTCTTGGGCTTCACCAGCTTCTCGGAGCTGAGCCTGGCCACCAAAATGGCCGAGTCCAACGATCAGGTACTGAGTTTCCTACGCGACCTGGCCAAACGCAGCAAGCCGTTCGCCGCCCAGGATCTACAACAGCTCAAGGCCTACGCCGCCGAGCAAGGTTGCCCGGATCTGCAAAGCTGGGACAGCGGTTTCTACGGTGAAAAACTTCGCGAGCAGCGCTACAGCGTCGCCCAGGAAACCCTTCGCGCGTACTTCCCGATCGACAAGGTTTTGGGTGGGCTGTTCAGCATTGTCCAGCGCCTGTACGGCATCGAGATCGCCGAGCTGAAAGGCTTCGATACCTGGCACCCGGACGTTCGCCTGTTCGAAATCAAGGAAAACGGCCAGCACGTCGGCCGATTCTTCTTCGACCTGTATGCCCGCGCCAACAAGCGCGGCGGGGCCTGGATGGACGGCGCCCGCGATCATCGCCGCACAATCAACGGCATGCTGCAAAGCCCGGTGGCGAATCTGGTGTGCAACTTCACCCCCGCCGACAGCGGCAAGCCAGCCCTGCTGACCCACGATGAAGTGACTACGCTGTTCCACGAATTCGGCCACGGCCTGCATCACCTGCTGACCCGAGTCGAGCATGCTGGCGTGTCCGGCATCAATGGCGTGGCTTGGGATGCGGTCGAGCTGCCAAGCCAGTTCATGGAAAACTGGTGCTGGGAGCCAGAAGGTCTGGCACTGATTTCCGGTCACTACGAAACCGGCGAGCCGTTACCTCAGGATCTGCTGGAGAAAATGCTCGCGGCGAAGAACTTCCAGTCCGGCCTGATGATGGTCCGCCAGCTGGAGTTCTCGCTGTTCGACTTCGAATTGCACGCCACCCACGGCGACGGTCGTAGCGTGCTGCAAGTGCTCGAAGGTGTGCGCGACGAGGTCTCGGTCATGCGTCCGCCGGCCTACAACCGCTTCCCCAACAGCTTCGCCCACATCTTTGCCGGCGGTTACGCGGCGGGTTACTACAGCTATAAATGGGCTGAAGTATTGTCGGCCGATGCCTTCTCGAAATTCGAAGAAGAGGGCGTGCTCAATGCCGAGACCGGGCGCGCCTTCCGCGAAGCGATCCTGGCGCGGGGCGGTTCCCAAGAACCAATGGTGCTGTTCGTCGACTTCCGTGGCCGTGCGCCATCGATTGACGCACTCTTGCGCCACAGCGGCCTGAGTGAGGACGCGGCAGCATGAGTGAGGGACCTGTGATCACCAAAAAACGCTTTATCGCCGGGGCGGTCTGCCCGGCCTGCAGCGAGCCGGACAAGTTGATGATGTGGAGCGAAGACACCGTTCCGCATCGCGAGTGCGTGGCCTGCGGTTATTCCGATACGCTGAATGAACAAGGTCTGTCGGTGCCCAAGGAATTGGGCACGCGGGTCAATACTTCGGCAATCAAGGTGCCGGACACCAAGGTCCAGGCCGTGCAGTTTTTTCCGAACCCGAAGTTGAAGAAGAAGCCAGACGAGCAACACTGAGTGCTGGAAACAACCTTCCACTGCGCAATGCAGTGGGAGGTATTACTTACTCGACATGGGCCGATTTGAACCAGTTCTTCATCGAGCAACTGGCAAATGGACTCGTGCTGCAATCACCGTTGGCCAGTGCCGTACGAAGTTTGTCGACATCGACCTGCATCATGTAACGCACTCCCTCCTTGAAATGGGTGCTGTCACCAAAGCCGCCTTGGGTCATTTCATTCAGCGCGTCTTCCTTGCTCCAACCCTGCACAACCACCCGATACATTGCGGCCATCAGGCCGGTGCGATCAGAGCCGTGCTTGCAGTGCATAAGCACAGGACCTTTGGCCTCGGCGGTCTGAATCGTGCGAAGGGCCTTGAGTACGTCCGCATCATCCACGTGATTGGTGCGATAAGGCAGCTGTACCTGTGCGATACCTGGTGTGGATAACCAGCGTGAATCCGATTCGGGCAGGAAGTTGATAACGGTTGCGACCTTGAGCCTTTTCAGCAACGGCACCGCCCCCCGGTCCGGCAATGCGCTGCGATAGAGCGTCGGGGACATTTGATAGAGGTTGTATTGCACCTCGACTGATTGAGCCCACTCTGCCGGGCGAGGCAAAGCAGTGTCGTCAGCGAATACCGGTGTCAGGTTGAAAAATGCGATCAGCGATAGGCCCATCACAAAGATATAACGCGGTAGGGACATGCTCGGGCGACCGTTCAGGGAGGCTGGATATTGGCGTCGAGCTTGCGCCCTGAACGGTCAAAGAGCTGTGAGGGAGGTGTCAATGAAACGTGAAACGATTCTGCCGGGATTGCCTGACAGCCAATGAGCGTCGAGTTCTGGTTCTTCACCATCTTCCAGATCCAGTACTTCAATTCGCCGAACGGCACTAGCCCGCCGACAACCCTCGGGATACTGTATGCACATACAGCAATCAGGACCTCTCCCATGAATGCGCCATTGCCCCCTCGCGGCCGCGGCACCGCCACCAACCCGCACAACCGCTTCGCGCCTAACCGTTCAGTGGCCGAGGATGACGGCTGGTATCAGGAAGCGCCGATAACCCAAGGCACCGAGGTGCGCATCGAGACCGCGAAAACCATCATCACCCGTAACAATTCGCCGGATTTACCCTTCGATCGCTCGATCAATCCCTATCGCGGCTGCGAGCATGGCTGCATCTATTGCTACGCACGGCCCAGCCACGCCTATTGGGACCTGTCACCGGGGCTGGATTTCGAAACCAAACTGATCGCCAAGACCAACGCCGCCGATGTGCTGGAAGAACAACTGTCCAAGCGCGGCTATCAATGCGCGCCGATCAACCTGGGCTCCAACACTGACCCTTATCAGCCGATCGAACGCGAACACAGAATCACCCGCAAGACACTCGAAGTGCTGCTGCGTTACCGCCATCCGGTGACCATCATCACCAAGGGCTCGCTGATTCTTCGCGATCTGGACTTGCTGGCCGAACTCGCCGAACAAAGGCTGGTGGCGGTGATGATCAGCCTGACCACGCTGGATGATGAGCTCAAACGCATCCTCGAACCGCGCGCCGCGGCACCCAAGGCACGACTGCGGGCGATCCGGGTGATGCGCGAAGCCGGGATTCCGGTGGGCGTTTTGTGCTCACCGATGATTCCAATGATCAACGACAGCGAACTCGAAAACCTGCTGACCGAAGCCCATGCGGCCGGCGCGCAAAGCGCGGCCTACATGATGTTGCGCCTGCCGCTGGAAGTGGCGCCGCTGTTCGAAGAGTGGCTGGCCGCCCACTATCCTCAGCGTGCAGCTCATGTGTTGAGCCTGATCCGCCAAAGCCGTGGTGGTGAGCTCTACGACAGCCGGTTCGGCGCGCGAATGCGCGGTGAAGGGCCGTTTGCCGATCTGTTGGCGCAACGCTTCGCCAAAACCATCAAGCGCCTGGGGCTCAATCGTCGGGAAGGTTTCAATCTGGATTGCGAAGCCTTTTGTCCGCCGGGTCGCCAAATGTCATTGATTTAAAGACAATTGGCCCTATGGTTGAGCAGAGAAAACGATACACCGCGTTTAGGCTGGTCACATTTCTGGTGACCTGGAACACTCGTTCTAGAGCGCTTTATTCAGTTTGAGTTAAGTTTCAACAGCTACCTTGTTCATCGAGTGACTGACGGGTCTGGCCTTTCGACCTGGATGTTTTTTAAACAGCCACTGGCTTCATATCGGACAAAACGGGAAAATTCCCTGACTCCGCCAAAGAGGATGAATTATGAGTGACAAGGATAAACAGCCGTTGGCTGCGTCGGCTTCAGCCCAACCCGAGGCGGAAACCGCCGATGCAGCGCTGAAGCATATCGTTGACGGCTTTTTGCACTTTCATCACGAGATCTTTCCGCAGCAGGAAGAACTCTTCAAAAAACTCGCCACGGCCCAGCGGCCTCGGGCGATGTTCATCGCGTGTGCCGATTCACGCATCGTTCCCGAACTGATTACCCAAAGCGCCCCTGGCGACTTGTTCGTAACCCGCAACGTCGGCAACGTCGTGCCGCCCTATGGGCAAATGAACGGCGGCGTTTCCACAGCCATCGAATACGCAGTGCTGGCTCTCGGCGTGCAGCACATCATTATCTGCGGGCACTCCGACTGTGGCGCCATGCGCGCAGTGCTCAACCCGCAGAGCCTGGAAAAAATGCCGACGGTAAAGGCCTGGCTGCGTCATGCGGAAGTGGCGAAAACCATGGTTCAGGACAACTGCCATTGCACTGATGAAAACGAGAGCATGCATATTCTCACCGAGGAGAATGTGATCGCTCAGTTGCAGCATTTGCGCACGCACCCATCGGTGGCCTCACGCATAGCCAACGGTCAGCTGTTTATCCATGGTTGGGTCTACAGCATCGAAACCAGCGAAATCAAAGCTTACGACGCGGATCAGGGGTGTTTCCTGCCACTCGATGGCAGTCATCCGATTCCGGTGGCGACGCCTAAAGCGCGCTTCTAAATCCTCCGTGTGGTTTAGCCGAGGCTGCTGAACTGGCAGCCTGCTTTGCCATGCCTGAAGAAAACTTCGGGAGAGTCACCATGCGTGCTGCTCAACTAAAAGCTGTTCTGCCACGGGAGCTGCTGGCTTCGGTGGTTGTATTTCTGGTCGCCCTGCCCTTGTGCATGGGTATCGCCATCGCCTCAGGGCTGCCACCGTCCAAAGGACTGATCACTGGCATCATCGGTGGCCTGGTGGTCGGCTGGCTTGCCGGATCGCCGCTGCAAGTCAGCGGCCCGGCGGCAGGTCTGGCGGTATTGGTGTTCGAACTGGTGCGCCAGCATGGTATCGCCATGCTCGGGCCAATCCTGCTGCTGGCGGGTTTTCTGCAATTGGTGGCCGGACGCTTGAAGCTGGGCTGCTGGTTTCGGGTCACTGCGCCAGCGGTGGTGTACGGCATGCTCGCCGGGATCGGGGTACTGATCGTGCTGTCACAGGTGCATGTGATGCTTGATGCCGTGCCCAAGCCGTCGGGGCTGGATAACCTGGCGGCCTTCCCCGCAGCAGTGATTCAGGCTTTGCCTTCGTTTGGCTGGCAAGCGGGTTTGCTTGGGCTGTCGACCATTGCCGTGATGTGGCTGTGGGAAAAATTTCGCCCGCACTCCCTGCGTTTCGTTCCCGGAGCATTACTGGGGGTTGGTCTGGCTACGGTCGCCAGCCTGGTGCTCGCCTTGCAGGTCAAACGTGTGGAAGTTCCGGCCAACCTGGCGGAAGCCATCGATTGGCTGCGCCCGGCGGATCTGCTCAACCTCGCAGACCCGGCTTTGCTGATCGCCGCCTTCGCCGTGGCCTTCATTGCCAGCGCCGAAACCCTGCTCTCGGCCGCCGCCGTGGATCGCATGCACAGTGGCCAGCGCTCGGACTTCGACCGCGAATTGTCGGCGCAAGGTGTGGGCAACATGTTGTGTGGGTTGCTCGGCGCGCTGCCGATGACCGGGGTGATCGTGCGCAGTTCGGCCAACGTTCAGGCCGGCGCCACCACTCGACTATCTACCGTGTTCCATGGTCTGTGGTTGCTGGCCTTCGTGCTGCTGCTATCGAGCGTGCTGCAAAGCATTCCGGTGGCGAGTCTGGCGGGGGTTCTGGTTTACACCGGTTTCAAACTGGTAGACCTCAAGGCCTTTCGCGGTCTGGGCCGTTATGGCCGGATGCCGATGTTCACCTATGCGGCGACCGCACTGGCAATCATCTTCACCGACCTGCTGACCGGCGTGCTGATCGGCTTTGGCCTGACACTGGCCAAACTGGCCTGGAAGGCTTCGCGCCTGAAAATCAGCCTGATCGATCTTCCGGCAGACGGCGAGATGGAACTGCGACTGGTGGGGGCGGCGACCTTTCTCAAGGTACCGGCGCTGACCCAAGTGCTGGGCAGCATTCCGGCAGGCGCAACGGTGCATGTGCCGCTCAATAACCTGAGCTATATCGATCACTCGTGTCTGGAGTTGCTGGAGGAGTGGGGTCGGGCCAATGCGGCCAAGGGTTCGAAGCTGTTAATCGAAGCGCGGGGATTGAAGCGCAGGCTTGAAGGACGGTTGCGTACCACAACTGGCGTAGGCTCAGCCGCTTAATAACAATGTGGGAGTGGGCTTGCTTGCGAAAGCGGTCAATCATTCGACATTAATGTCGACTGATCCGCCGCTTTCGCGAGCAAGCCCGCTCCCACAGGTGTTCAATTGCTAGCGTTGAATCAAGCTGCGGGCTGATCCAGCTCAAGGCCCACACCCAACTGGCGCGACAGGCACGGCCAGCGCTTCCACGCGGCGCCGGTGTCCGGGCTGTTGAGTTTTTCGCGGTAGGCTTCTACCGACTCCAGCGCGAAACTTTCATCGTTAAGCATCTCGTCCACAGCGTGATGCACCGCCTCATCCAGTTGATTGGCAAATTCCTCGCCGATCAGTTGGTGGGCAATCAGGTTGGCAACAGTCATGTCCAAGGGGATCAATGGCTGGCCAAAATGCTTGATGTACAGATCGTTGACCTCTTCGACCAACCGATGCGCCAGATAAGCTTCATCCAGCAGGCCGTCCAGGCCGATATGACCGGCCATGATCGCCGGCGGCTGGAGGAAGAACTGCTCGGCGATTTTCAATACCGGCTTGATCTGCGATTCGATGCCCGCTTCCCTGGCGACTTCATTGGCTGCGTCCAGCAGGTCCGGCACTTGTTCTATATACGCGGCCACAAAACGCGTCATCACGCCGTTGGCATCGATATCCGGCAATTGGATGGCGGAGTGAAGGTGCGGCAGTTGGGTTTCCAGCTGACGAGTCAACAGGCCGGTCTCGGCCTCATGTTGTTGGGCTTTTTGGATCTGCTCGCGCAATGCGGCGGTGTTCATGAAAACTCCAGGAAACAAGGCAATGAAATAGGGAAGACATAACTTAGCTGGCTTACGAAAGAGGCTAAGACGTATTTGTCATAATTATTTCATCCTTGAGACGCCTACGTTATATCGATTTGACACCACTCGTCTGCATCCTTCTCCATTCGTGACCTGCAACGCAAGTCCAACCTGTTTCGGTTGATTTACGCCATCGCGTTGCGAGGTGGCAGTCGCTGTCTATACTCGGTTCTGAATGGAGTTAGCTGATGACGCCCGACTGCATATGCAGCAAGGCTCGGCGATTCAAGTTCGTAGTCTGAAAAAGCCGCTCCCTTGCCGCAGGTGAAAGCCGGCGGGATAAAAAGAACTATAAGGGGAACCCGCAATGATGCGACATCCACAAGTCTGGATGGGCCTCCTGTTGTGGTCGATTTTCAGTCAGGCGCAAGCGGCCTGGACTGTGAATATGGCGCCTGGAGCGACTGAAATCAGTCACGCAGTATTCGACCTGCACATGACCATTTTCTGGATCTGTGTAGTGATCGGCATCATCGTCTTCGGCGCTATGTTCTGGTCGATGATCCTCCACCGCCGCTCTACCGGGCAGGTGGCCGCAAAATTTCATGAAAGCACCACCGTCGAAATTCTCTGGACCATCGTGCCCCTGCTTATTCTGGTGGCCATGGCGGTCCCGGCAACCGCCACCCTGATCCAGATGTACGACAACACTGAGCCGGATATCGATATCCAGGTCACCGGTTACCAGTGGAAGTGGCACTACAAATACCTGGGTCAGGACGTCGAATTCTTCAGTAACCTGAACACCCCCGCCGATCAGATCCACAACAAGGAAACCAAGGGCGAGCATTACCTATTGGAGGTCGACAAGCCGCTGGTGCTGCCGATCGGTGCCAAGGTGCGCTTTCTGGTGACCTCCGCCGACGTCATCCACTCCTGGTGGGTGCCGGCCTTCGCGGTCAAGCGCGATGCGATTCCGGGCTTCGTCAATGAATCCTGGACCCGTGTCGAAAAGCCCGGCATCTACCGTGGCCAGTGCGCCGAGCTGTGCGGCAAGGATCACGGCTTCATGCCGATCGTGGTCGAGGTCAAGGAAAAGGCCGATTACGAAACCTGGCTGGCCGAGCGCAAGGCGGAAGCTGCACAACTCAAAGAGCTGACCAGCAAGGAATGGACCCTCGATGAGCTCAAGGAGCGCGGCGACAAGGTCTATCACACCACCTGCGTGGCCTGTCACCAGGCTGAAGGCCAGGGCCTGCCGCCGATGTTCCCGGCACTCAAGGGCTCGAAAATCGCCACCGGACCGATCAAGGATCACCTGAACATCGTCTTCCACGGCAAACCCGGCACCTCCATGGCGGCGTTCGGCAAACAGCTGTCGGAAGTCGATATCGCAGCGGTCGTGACCTACGAACGTAACGCCTGGGGCAACAATAAAGGCGACATGGTCACCCCTAAAGAAGTGCTGGAGCTGAAACAGGCGGAAAGCAAATGACCCGGTTAATTGCGCACGTAAGGAACCGCTCGGGGCATGACGCCCCGGCCCGCCCAGCCCATCCGTTTGCAGGAGACAGGACATGACTGCTGTAGTCGATGACCATGTTCATACCGGCACCGCCCACGCCCACGGCCCCGCCAAAGGCCTGATGCGCTGGGTGCTGACCACCAACCACAAAGATATCGGCACGCTGTACCTGTGGTTTGCGTTCTCCATGTTCCTGCTGGGCGGCTCGTTCGCCATGGTGATTCGTGCCGAGCTGTTCCAGCCGGGACTGCAAATCGTCCAGCCGGAGTTCTTCAACCAGATGACCACCATGCACGGCCTGGTGATGGTGTTCGGTGCGGTGATGCCGGCCTTCGTCGGCCTCGCCAACTGGATGATCCCGTTGATGATCGGCGCGCCGGACATGGCCCTGCCGCGGATGAACAACTTCAGCTTCTGGCTGTTGCCGGCCGCGTTCCTGCTGCTGGTATCGACCCTGTTCACCCCCGGCGGCGGGCCGAACTTCGGCTGGACCTTCTATGCACCGCTGTCGACGACCTACGCGCCGGAAAGCGTGACGTTCTTCATCTTCGCCATCCACTTGATGGGGATCAGTTCGATCATGGGGGCGATCAACGTGATCGCGACCATCCTCAACCTGCGCGCCCCCGGCATGACGTTGATGAAAATGCCGCTGTTCGTCTGGACCTGGCTGATCACCGCGTTCCTGCTGATCGCGGTGATGCCGGTATTGGCCGGCTGCGTGACCATGATGCTGATGGACATCCACTTCGGCACCAGCTTCTTCAGTGCCGCCGGTGGCGGAGACCCGGTGTTGTTCCAGCATGTGTTCTGGTTCTTCGGTCACCCCGAGGTGTACATCATGATCCTGCCGGCCTTCGGTGCCGTCAGCTCGATCATCCCGGCGTTTTCGCGCAAGCCATTGTTCGGCTACACCTCGATGGTCTACGCCACGGCGAGTATTGCGTTCCTGTCGTTCATCGTCTGGGCGCACCACATGTTCGTGGTCGGCATTCCGCTGGTGGGCGAGTTGTTCTTCATGTACGCCACGCTGCTGATCGCGGTGCCCACCGGGGTCAAGGTGTTCAACTGGGCCAGCACCATGTGGCAAGGCTCGCTGACCTTCGAGACGCCGATGCTGTTCGCCGTGGCGTTCGTCATTCTGTTCTCCATTGGCGGGTTCTCCGGGTTGATGCTGGCCATCGCCCCCGCGGACTTCCAGTACCAGGACACCTACTTCGTGGTCGCGCACTTCCATTACGTGCTGGTGCCGGGGGCGATCTTCGGGATCTTCGCCTCGGCCTACTACTGGCTGCCGAAATGGACCGGCCACATGTACGACGAAACCCTCGGCAAGCTGCACTTCTGGCTCTCGTTCATCGGCATGAACATGGCGTTCTTCCCGATGCACTTCGTGGGCCTGGCAGGCATGCCGCGGCGGATTCCGGACTACAACCTGCAATTCGCCGACTTCAACATGGTGTCGTCGATCGGGGCGTTCATGTTTGGTGCCACGCAGATCTTCTTCCTGTTCATCGTGATCAAGACCATTCGTGGCGGCGAGCCGGCACCGGCCAAGCCGTGGGATGGCGCCGAAGGCCTGGAATGGAGCATTCCGTCGCCCGCGCCGTATCACACCTTCACTACGCCGCCGGAAGTGAAATGAAACGCCTCGGTCTTGTGGGAATTCCTGTGGGAGCTGGCTTACCTGCGATGCATGCGGCGCGGTGTGTCAGACATATCGCTATCGCGGGCAAGCCCGCTCCCACAGGGTTCCGCGTAGAGGGCTCGTGCGATGGCTGATTCGATTTCGATGAAAAAACTGGTCACCCGCCTGTTGCTGGTGGTGGTAGCGATGTTTGTCTTCGGCTTTGCCCTGGTGCCGATCTACGACGTGATGTGCAAGGCGTTCGGCATCAACGGTAAAACCTCCGGGCAGTATGAAGGCGAGCAAACAGTCGACGCCTCGCGGCAGGTTCGCGTGCAGTTTCTGTCGACCAACGCCGCTGACATGGCCTGGGATTTCTATCCCAAGGGCGACGAATTGGTCGCACACCCGGGGGCGGTGAACGAGATGATTTTCATCGCCCACAACCCGACCGATCGCCCGATGAGCGCTCAAGCGGTGCCGAGCATCGCGCCCAGCGCAGCCGCGGCGTACTTCCACAAGACCGAATGTTTCTGCTTTACCCAGCAAGTGCTGCAGCCCGGTCAGCGAATCGAGATGCCGGTACGGTTCATTGTTGACCGCGACATGCCCAAGGAAGTGAAGCACCTGACGCTGTCCTACACGCTGTTCGATATCACCGCACGTCATCCGCCCGTGGCTGTTGCAGCAAGCACAGGCGGCTAGGCGTTAAAGCGTGCCCGATAAGGAGAACAATAAATGGCAACTCACGAACATTATTACGTTCCAGCCCAAAGCAAATGGCCGATTATCGCCACAGTCGGCATGTTCGTCACGGTGTTCGGCCTGGGCACCTGGTTCAACGACCTGAAGGCCGCGCGGCCGGAATCCCACGGCCCGCTGATCTTTTTCGTCGGCGGATTGCTGCTGGCCTACATGCTGTTCGGCTGGTTCGGTACGGTGATCAAGGAAAGTCGCCAAGGGTTGTACAGTGCACAGATGGACCGCTCGTTCCGCTGGGGCATGAGCTGGTTCATTTTCTCGGAGGTGATGTTCTTCATCGCCTTTTTCGGTGCGCTGTTTTATGTGCGCAACATCACGGGCCCGGCACTGGGCGGTGAAGGCACCAAAGGCCTCGCTCACATGCTGTGGCCAGCGTTTGAATTCACCTGGCCGCTGCTGAACAATCCGGACCCGAAACTCTTTCCTCCACCCAAGGAAGTCATCAGCCCCTGGGGCCTGCCGCTGCTCAATACCGTGCTGCTGGTGAGTTCCAGCGTCACTGTGACCATCGCTCACCACGCCTTGAAGAAGGGCCATCGCGGCGCACTGAAAATCTGGTTGGCGCTGACCGTGTTACTCGGTTGCGCGTTCCTCGGTTTCCAGGCCGAAGAATACCTGCATGCCTACAACGAGCTGGGCCTGACCCTGGGTTCCGGCATCTACGGCGCGACCTTCTTCATGCTCACCGGTTTCCACGGCGCCCACGTGACCATGGGCACCATCATTCTGTTCGTGATGCTGATGCGGGTCATGCGCGGGCACTTCGATGCCGATCATCAATTCGGCTTCGAGGCGGCGAGTTGGTACTGGCACTTCGTGGACGTGGTGTGGATCGGTCTGTTCGTTTTCGTCTACGTGCTCTGAGCCTTGGCTCTGGACTACCAAGGCACGTGAGACACCAACTGGCCGCTGAAAAAACCCCAGGCGATCAAGCCGACAGTGGTCGCGGCCAGCGCAACACGAACACTCAAGGCGATGACCAGGCGATTCGAGTGGCTGTCGTCCTTGACCAGAAAAAACAGGCCGCTGAACAGGCTGACAACCGTGGCAATCAGCATCAGGACGATGGCTGCTTTGAGCATGGTGACACTCCGGGGGACAGGCGATGCATCTGAGTATAGCTATCGCGATTACCGACTTTCAGGCGACGCCATGAAACGCTTCCGGCCGGGCCTCCTGCCAACCCTGGTGGTCGCGATGCTGCTGCCTTTGCTGGTGTCACTCGGGTTCTGGCAGTTGAGCCGGGGCGCGGAGAAAAGCGCGCTGCTGCAAAGCTACGCCGAGCGCCGGGCGGCCGAACCGATGGCCAGCACTGAATTGCAACACACCGAAGATCCGGCCTTCCGCCGGGTTCGCCTGCACGGCCAGTTCGATGCCGAACACAGCCTGCTGCTGGACAACCGTCAGCGCGACGGCAAGGTCGGGGTCGAACTACTACAACCGTTTCAGGACCGGGCAACCGGGCTCTGGCTGCTGGTCAATCGCGGCTGGTTGCCGTGGCCGGATCGGCGTACACCACCGTCATTCACCACACCGACTCAGGCATTGAGCCTCGACGCCTGGGTCTACGTCTCCCCCGGCGCAACGTTCCAGTTGCACGCCGACCCAGACGCCACGACCTGGCCACAACTGGTCACCGCCATTGAACCGGCCAGGCTCTGGGCAGCGCTTGATCGCTACGGTTTCGCCTACGAATTACGCGCGCAAAGCGGTCCCGCGACCTACCAGGCCGATTGGCCGGTGGTGGCCATGGGGCCGGAAAAACACTTGGCTTATGCCGTGCAGTGGTTCGCCCTGTCGATAGCCCTGCTCGGCCTTTACCTCTATCTCGGCTGGCACAACGCAAAGGAGAAAAATAATGGGAGCGGCCATGAATCCACCCGGCATGTCTGAGGCGAAAACGCCGGTAAATCGTCGGCGCGGGCGCTTGCAGTTGTTACTGATCCTGTTGGGAGTGATCGGTCCGATGATCCTCGCCACCGGCATGTACAAATTGCAGTTCTGGGTGCCGGAGGGCCGCAGTTATCACGGTGAACTGATCGGCAACGGCCAGACCCGCGCCGACATCGGCGTACCGGCGCAGGAAGACCGCTGGCAGTTACTGGTGACAGCGCCCAAGGACTGTTCGGTGGACTGCCAGCAGTTGGTGTATCTGGCGCGCCAGATCCAGATCGGCCTCGGTCGTGATGCCTCCCGCGCCAGCCATGCGCTGGCCATCGCGCAGCCGCTGAACAGCGATTACGCGACTAAACTTCAACGCGAGTACCCGCAGTTGCAGCGCTATTCGCTGGACCCGCCGACCTACATCAAAGGCGCTCGGAGCAATGACACGCCGCACCTGTGGATCATCGACCCTCACGGCAATTTGGTGCTGCGCTACGACCCGACGGTGAAGGGCAAGGACCTGCTCAACGACCTGCGCCATTTGCTGAAACTGTCGAACATCGGATAAGGGCATCGTCATGGCCAAACCTGGATTTCGCCTCGCGCTGTTTGCCACCTTGCTGGCACTGATTGTGGTGTTGCTCGGCGCCTACACACGCCTGACCCATGCAGGCCTCGGCTGTCCGGACTGGCCCGGCTGCTACGGCTTTATCAGCGTACCGAACAGCGAAGCCCAACTGGCCCATGCCGAACTGCATTTTCCCGATACGCCGGTAGAAGCCCACAAAGGCTGGAACGAGATGCTTCACCGCTACTTCGCCGGCACATTGGGCCTATTGATCACGGTGCTGGCGGGCCGGGCCTGGACCCATCGTCATCACCCGGGGCAGCCGGTGAAATTACCGTTGTTCTTGCTGGTGGTGGTGTTCGCCCAAGCGGCGTTCGGCATGTGGACGGTGACGCTCAAGCTGTGGCCGCAAGTGGTCACCGGGCATTTGCTCGGCGGCTTTGCGACTTTGAGCCTGTTGTTTCTGCTGACCTTGCGCCTGTCCGGCGTGTTGCCGGCGCTGACCGTGCCACGGCGTTTGCAGCACTGGGCGACCGCCGGGTTGTTGCTGGTGATCCTGCAAATTGCCCTGGGTGGCTGGGTCAGTTCCAATTACGCGGCGGTGGCCTGCATCGACTTTCCGACCTGCCACGGGCAATGGCTGCCACCGGCTGATTTCGCCAACGGCTTTCACCTGACCCAACACATCGGCCCCAATTACCTGGGCGGGCAACTGGACAGCGATGCCCGCACCGCGATTCACCTGACTCATCGCATCGGCGCGTTACTGGTCACCCTCGTTCTGCTCGGTCTGGCCTGGCAACTGAAAGTCGTTGGCATGACGCGCCTGGCCGCCATGGTGCTGATCGCCCTGGCCGCACAAATCACCCTGGGCATCAGCAATGTGGTGTTCCACTTGCCACTACCGGTGGCCGTCGCCCACAACGCCGGTGGCGCAGCGCTGTTGCTGACGATGGTGCTGGTCAATTATCACGCACGAACCAGTCTGGTTCGGGTCAAGCATCAGCCCCCAGTGCGTTGGCGTCTCAGCCTGCGTAAACACTCGGCCGGGCCCATAACAATAAAAGGAGAAATGCCATGGCGACCTTGATCGGCGAACGTCACAGTCAGGCAATCTGGCGCGATTACCTGGAGCTGACCAAGCCGAAAGTGGTGGTGCTGATGCTCATCACCTCGTTGGTCGGCATGTTTCTCGCGACGCGCGCCGGGGTGCCGTGGACGGTGCTGGTGTTCGGCAATCTGGGGATTGCCTTGTGTGCCGGCGGTGCGGCAACGGTCAACCATGTGGTGGACCGGCGCATCGATGCTGTCATGGCCCGGACCCACAAGCGGCCCTTGGCCGAAGGTCGGGTTTCTCCAACCGCTGCGCTGACTTTCGCTCTGGTGCTGGCAGTGCTCGGCCAGTCTTTGCTGCTGGCCTTCACCAACCCGTTGACAGCATGGCTGACCCTCGCATCCTTGCTCGGTTATGCGGTGGTTTACACCGGCTTCCTGAAACGCGCGACGCCGCAGAACATCGTCATCGGCGGTCTCGCTGGTGCGGCCCCGCCGCTGCTCGGCTGGACCGCCGCCACCGGTCATGTCAGTGCCGAACCGTTGCTGCTGGTGCTGATCATCTTCGCCTGGACCCCGCCGCACTTCTGGGCACTGGCGATTCACCGCAAAGAGGAATACGCCAAGGCTGATATTCCGATGCTGCCGGTGACCCATGGCGAGCACTACACCAAAGTTCACATCCTGCTTTATACCTTTGCGCTACTGGCCGTCAGCCTGATGCCCTACGTGATCCACATGAGCGGCGTGCTCTACCTGATTTGTGCCCTCGCACTGGGCGCGAGGTTTCTGCAATGGGCCGTGGTGCTGTACCGTGGCACTCGGCCGCACGCGGCGATCAACACGTTCAAGTACTCTATTTACTACTTGTTCCTGCTGTTTATCGCGCTGCTCGTAGATCACTACTTACTGTTGAACCTATGACTCGAACCCAGAAAACCGTCTTCATTCTCGTCGCCTTGATCGCGCTGATCCTGGGCCTGACCATCAATAAAGTACTGACCGGAAAAAACCAGGGCGACCCGACGGCACTGATCGATGCGGGGATCATCCTGTTGCCCCAAAGCCGTAACCTGCCAGACGTGAAGATGACCGATCAGGACGGTAAGCCGGTGGCGGTCAACGAGCTGAAAGGCAAATGGAGCGTTTTGTTCTTCGGCTACACCTTCTGCCCGGACATCTGCCCGACCACCCTCGCCCAACTGCGGCAGATCAAGAGCGAACTGCCGGCGGATGCTGTGGACAAGTTGCAGGTCGTTCTGGTCAGCGTCGACCCGAACCGCGACACGCCCAAGCAACTCAAGCAGTACCTGGGCTACTTCGATCCTCAGTTCATCGGGCTGACTGCATCCTCGGTCGAAGACATTCAGAAACTGGCCAATGCGGTGAGTATTCCGTTTATTCCGGCGGACACCAGCAAGCCTAATTACACCGTCGACCACAGCGGCAACCTCGCGGTGATTGGCCCGGACGGGACTCAACGCGGGTTCATTCGTGCACCGTTGAACAACCAGAAGCTGGTGGCGCAGTTGCCGGTGATGCTCAAGCGCGAGTAACCGACACAATACCTGTGGGAGCGGGCTTGCCCGCGATGACAGAGCATCATTCAACATTGATATCGACTGTTTCACCGCCATCGCGGGCAAGCCCGCTCCCACAGGTACGGTGTTTCAGGCACAAAAAAGGGGCGCAGTGATTGCGCCCCTTTTTTCGTTTAGATCAGCTGATCAGAACGCCGGCAATACCGCGCCTTTGTACTTCTCGAGAATGAAGGCTTTCACTTCCGGGCTGTGCAGGGCAGCAACCAGTTTCTGCATCGCGGCGCTGTCCTTGTCGTCCGGACGGGCAACGAGGATGTTCACGTACGGCGAGTCGTTGCCTTCGATGACCAGCGCATCCTTGGACGGATCAAGCTTGGCTTCCAGCGCGTAGTTGGTATTGATCAGCGCCAGATCGACCTGAGTCAGCACGCGCGGGATGGTCGCGGCTTCCAGTTCACGGAATTTCAGGTCCTTGGTGTTCTCGGTGATGTCCTTCACGGTCGACAGGATGTTGTTCGAATCCTTCAACTTGATCAGGCCAGCCTTGGCCAGCAGCAGCAGCGCACGGCCGCCGTTGGTGGCGTCGTTCGGGATCACCACGTTGGCGCCGCCCGGCAGCTCGGTCAGGGCTTTGTACTTGCTGGAGTAAGCGCCCAGCGGCTCCAGGTGCACGCCGGCAACGCTGACAAGGTTAGTGCCCTTGGCTTTGTTGAACTCATCCAGGTACGGCTGGTGCTGGAAGAAGTTGGCGTCCAGACGCTTCTCGGCCACCTGCACGTTCGGCTGGATGTAGTCGGTGAAGACTTTGACCTTCAGGTCCACGCCTTCTTTGGCCAGGGCCGGTTTAACGAACTCGAGGATTTCCGCGTGAGGCACCGGAGTGGCCGCGACGGTCAGGGTGTCGGCGGCGTGTGCGGAAAAGGCTGCAACGGCAGCGAACGCGACGAGTAGTTTTTTCATTCAGCTAACTCCTTGTGAGGCGCCCGTTTGGCGCCTGCCAGCGAATGGCCGGCTCATGACTTATTTACGTGAGAAGTGGACAACCAATTTGTCGCCAACGGTTTGCAGCACTTGAACCAGCATCAGCAGCAACACCACCGTCACAACCATCACATCCGTCTGGAACCGCTGGTAACCGAAACGGATCGCCAGGTCGCCCAGGCCGCCAGCGCCGACCACACCGGCCATTGCCGTGTAGGACACCAGTGTAATCGCTGTCACCGTAATCGCCGCGAAGATGCCCGGGCGGGCTTCCGGCAGTAAGGCATTGATGATGATCTGACGTGTCGTCGCACCCATGGCCTGGGTTGCCTCAATGATGCCGCGATCCACTTCACGCAGGGCGGTTTCCACCAATCGTGCGAAGAACGGCGTGGCGCCCACCACCAAGGGTGGAATCGCACCGGCGACACCCAGGGAGGTGCCAGTGATCAACACGGTGAACGGAATCATCACGATCAGCAAAATGATGAACGGCAGCGAGCGCAGAATGTTCACCACCAGCGACAGCATTGCATAGACGCCTTTGGCTTCCAGCAATTGGCGCGGGCTGCACAGGAACAACAGCACGCCCAGCGGCAATCCCAGCAGCACCGTGAACAACAACGAACCGCCGAGCATCAGCAGGGTGTCGCCGGTGGCCAGCCAGATTTCGTACCAGTCGATATTGGAAAAGAAACTCATCAGGACTTCCATCAGCGCAGCACCTCCATGTGAACGTCAGCCGCAGTGAAGTGCGCAAACGCCGCTTCCATGTCGCCACCGGTGATCGCCAGGGTCAGTTGCCCGTAGGGAATGTCTTTGATGCGATCGATACGACCGGCCAGGATGCTGTAGTCCACGCCCGTTTCCCGGGCGACGGTACCCAGCAACGGCGCGTAGGTCGCTTCGCCCTGGAAGGTCAGACGCACGATGCGCCCCGGTACGTGAGCGAAGTCATCGCGCTGTTCGCTTTCGTCGATCTGCTCGTCTTCCTGCACGAAGCGCTTGGTGGTCGGGTGCTTGGGGTGCAGGAACACCTCGGCCACCGAACCTTGCTCGACGATCTTGCCGGCATCCATCACCGCTACCTGATCGCAGACCCGACGGATCACATCCATTTCGTGGGTGATCAGGACGATGGTCAGTTTCAGTTCGCGGTTGATCTCGGCCAGCAGTTGCAGGACCGACGCCGTGGTTTGCGGGTCCAGGGCACTGGTGGCTTCATCGCACAGCAGAATTTTCGGTTTGGTTGCCAGGGCGCGGGCGATGCCGACACGCTGCTTCTGACCACCAGACAGTTGCGCCGGGTACTTTTTCGCATGGTCAGACAGACCGACCCGCGCCAGCAACTCCGCCACACGCCGGTCGATTTCGCTACGGGACAGTTCACCGGCGAGAGTCAGCGGCAGCGCGACATTATCGGCCACGGTTTTGGAGGCCAGCAGGTTGAAGTGCTGGAAAATCATCCCAACCTGCTGACGGAAGCGCCGCAGGCTATTGGCATCCAGCGCGGTGACTTCTTCGCCATCGACGATGATCTTGCCGCCACTGGAGTTCTCCAGGCGATTGATCAGACGCAGCAGGGTACTTTTTCCCGCGCCGGAATGGCCGATCAGGCCAAAGACCTGACCATTCTCAATCGTCAGACTGGTCGGATGCAGGGCGGGAATATCCTTACCGGCGACGCGGTAAGTTTTGTGGACGTTTTGAAACTCGATCACGTAGCGAACCTTGTGGGGCGCGTTAGAAAAGGATCAGCGGTTAGCCGGGCGCGCATTTTAGCCTGTCCGTATAGAGGTTCTTAGCATTTATTTCGCATTCACCCAGCGATTTGGCAATAACGCGATCAAAGGTCAGAAAAAAGGAACGGCGCCAACTCCTCATCAGTCACTGATTAAGCAACTCGAGAATGCCTGGATACCGTGTCTGGGCAATGCCTCACAACCCTTGGCCCGACGGGAATCGCCACGAGGAGTTTACGTCTGATGAGTACTAAAAAGCCTGCCGCCCCTAAAAGCGCACTGGCCGGGACCGATACCCTGGACCGCGGCAACACCAACGCCAAGCTCGACAGCCTGGAAAAATTTCGCTCCGATGCCACCGAACAGGCCTTGCGCACCAACCAGGGCGTGAAGGTCGCGGACAATCAGAACACGTTGAAGGGCGGTGCCCGCGGGCCGTCGTTGCTGGAAGACTTCATCATGCGTGAAAAGATCACGCACTTTGACCATGAACGCATTCCCGAGCGCATCGTCCATGCCCGTGGTACCGGCGCCCATGGTTACTTCCAGCCATACGAAACCCATTCCGTACTGACCAAGGCCGGGTTCCTACAAGACCCAAGCCAAAAAACGCCGGTTTTTGTGCGCTTTTCCACGGTGCAGGGCCCACGCGGGTCAGGCGATACCGTGCGGGACGTACGAGGTTTCGCGGTGAAGTTTTTCACCGACGAAGGCAACTTCGATCTGGTGGGCAACAACATGCCGGTGTTCTTCATTCAGGATGCGATCAAGTTTCCTGACTTCGTACATGCGGTAAAACCCGAGCCCCACAACGAAATTCCTACCGGCGGTTCGGCCCACGATACTTTCTGGGATTTTGTTTCTCTGGTGCCGGAATCCGCGCACATGGTGATGTGGACCATGTCCGACCGGGCGATCCCCAAAAGCTTGCGCACCATGCAAGGCTTCGGCGTACACACGTTTCGCATGATCAATGCCGAAGGCAAGGCGCGTTTCGTAAAATTCCACTGGCGCCCTGCCGCTGGTACCTGCTCGCTGGTGTGGGACGAGGCGCAGAAACTCGCCGGCAAAGACACCGACTTCCACCGTCGTGATCTCTGGGAGTCCATCGAGATGGGGGACTACCCGGAATGGGAATTGGGCGTACAGGTCATCGAGGAAGAAAGCGAACATGCCTTCGATTTCGACCTTCTCGACCCAACCAAACTCATTCCCGAGGAAGTCGTCCCTATCACTCCGCTGGGCAAGATGGTGCTCAACCGCAACCCGGACAACTTCTTCGCCGAAACCGAGCAAGTTGCCTTCTGCCCCGGGCATATCGTGCCGGGGATCGACTTCTCCAATGACCCGTTGCTGCAAGGTCGGTTGTTTTCCTACACCGATACGCAGATCAGCCGACTGGGTGGGCCGAATTTTCATGAGATCCCGATCAACCGCGCGGTAGCACCGTTCCATAACGGTCAACGAGATGCGCAGCACCGCACCACCATCGACAAGGGACGCGCCTCGTACGAGCCGAACTCTATCGACAGCGGCTGGCCGAAGGAAACCCCACCGGCAGCGCAGGACGGCGGCTTCGAGACTTATCCGGAGCGCATCGACGCTGCGAAAATCCGTCAGCGCAGCGAGTCGTTCGCCGACCACTTCTCCCAAGCTCGGCTGTTCTTTCACAGCATGAGCAAGCACGAGCAGGAACACATCATTACCGCTTACAGCTTTGAGCTGGGCAAGGTCGAACGCGAATTTATTCGTGCGCGGCAGGTGAATGAGATTCTGGCCAATATCGATCTGGAACTGGCCAAACGCGTGGCACAGAACCTGGGCTTGCCGGTACCGAAGGCCGGAACGGTCGAGGTGCGTAAAACGTCACTCGACCACTCCCCCGCCCTGAGCCAGGCCAACCTGCTGTCGGGGGATATCAAAACCCGAAAAGTGGCCATTTTGGCGGCCAACGGGGTGGATGGCGCCGCGATTGATGCGATGAAGAAGGCTTTGATGGCCGAAGGCGCGCACGCCAAACTGCTCGGCCCGACCTCGGCCCCCGTGACAACCGCCGATGGCAAAGCGCTGCCGGTGGATGCGTCGATGGAAGGCTTGCCTTCTGTAGCGTTCGACGCCGTGTTCGTGCCGGGTGGCGCGGCGTCGATCAAGGCGCTGAGTACCGATGGTGTAGCGCTGCATTATCTGCTGGAGGCGTACAAGCATTTGAAGGCCATCGCGCTGCATGGCGAAGCGAAGCAGTTGCTGGATGTGTTGAAGCTGGAGACTGATGCAGGGCTGATCCTGGGTAACGATGCCAAGCTGTTCAAAACGTTTTTTGCCGCGATCGGTCAGCATCGGGTATGGGATAGGGAGCCAAAGGCCAAGGCGGTTCCGGCTTAAGGATTTTTATCGAACAGGAGGACGTCTTCGCGGGCAAGCCTCGCTCCTTGGGTTTACGCTGTACCTGTAGGAGCGAGGCTTGCCCGCGAAGCTTTTAAGGCTTACGCGGACTCAAAACCACCTGCGCCGGAATGTTGCGCAGAATCTGCTTCTCCAGCTTCAGATCAAACTCCGAATCCAGCTTCCTCACCCGTTTGGTCAGCAGCGTGGCCAGCCATGGGTAATCCTGAGTGCGCGGAGCCTGAATGCTCACGTCGCACTGATAATTCACCACATCGGCGGCGATGGCATCCAGTTGACGACGGAGCTTGCTCATATCGGTGAGGTTCAAGGCCACCGTGGTGCTTTCAGCCGTGGGGTCGATGACTTTGGCCTGAGGTTTGGCCTCGGCAGCCTTGAGAGCCGCTTCGGCTTTATCCAGTTCAGCCTTGCGGGCATGGACAATGGCGCTGTTGACGCCACCGGTCAGTGCCGGGGCCTTGGGCATCAACACCCGGGCACGGCTCAGCGCCGTGGCTGCGGCATTCACATCACCTTTTTGCAACACGATCTGACTACGCAGCAAATACGCTTCGGCCAATTGCCGCTGGTATTGCTCGAGGGATTGATCGTTGGGCGACTCGGCCTGCAAGGCCGCCAATTGCCCTTCGGCGGTGGCCAGTTCGCTGCTGGCCAGGCTTTGTTCCAGCTGTGCGATAGCCGTGGCCCGCGCATCGGGGACCTCGGTGGCCGCCGGTGGCGTGCTTTGGCAAGCGCCCAGCAGCAGCGAAAATGCGACAAGGAGCAGATAACGGGAGGCGAACAGCTTCATTCCTGCGACTCTCTATTTGCGCAAAAAACGAGCAAGTCTACACCCCTCGACGGGGCAGGACAAAACTCAGCAGAAACAGCGCGGCGGCCGTCACCACAATCGACGGGCCGGCCGGGGTGTCCTTGAACCAGGACAACGCCAGCCCGCCACACACCGCGAGCATGCCCAGCAGGCTCGCGCCCAGTGCCATCTGCTCCGGCGAACGGGCGTGACGCTGTGCCGCAGCCGCCGGAATAATCAGTAACGAAGTAATCAGCAACACACCGACGATTTTCATCGCCACTGCGATCACCACCGCGATCAGCAACATCAGGGCCAGGCGCAACGACGCGACGGGCAAACCTTCCACTTTGGCCAGCTCTTCGTGCACCGTGATCGCCAACAAGGGTCGCCACAGCGTGACCAGCAATACCAGCACCGCCGCGCTACCGCCGAGAATCCAGGCCAGATCGGTCGGACTGATCGCCAGCAAGTCGCCGAACAGATAGGCCATCAGGTCGATCCGCACTTCATGCATGAAGCTTAGTACCACCAGGCCCAGAGAGAGCGTGCTCGGTGCGAGAATTCCCAAAAGCGTGTCGGACGCCAGTGGCTGGCGTTGTTGCAACGTCACCAGCAACACCGCCAGCAACAAGCAGCCTACGGTGACGGCAACGGTCGGGCTGACATCCAGCAGAAAACCCAGCGCCACGCCGAGCAATGCGGCATGGGAAAGCGTGTCGCCGAAATAGGCCATGCGTCGCCAGACCACGAACGAACCCAACGGACCCGCCACCAGCGCCAGGGCCAGACCTGCAAGCAGGGCGAAGAGCAGAAAATCAGCCATGCTTGCAGCTATCTCCATGAATGTGGGTAGAGGCCGACGGGGCCGCGCTGACCACCGAGCCATGCAGGTCGTGGGCGTGGTCGTGATGGTGGTGATAAATCGCCAGGCTTTGTGCGTTTTTTCCGAATAACTCGACGAATGCCGGATCACCGCTGACTTGCTCGGGATGTCCGGAACAGCAGACGTGGCGGTTCAGGCACACCACCTGGTCGGTGGTGCTCATCACCAGATGCAGATCGTGAGAGACCATCAAAACGCCGCAACCATGACGGTCGCGCAAGCGTGTAATCAGGCTGTAGAGCTCGGCTTGACCGGCCACATCGACGCCTTGCACCGGCTCATCAAGCACCAGCAGTTCCGGCTCGCGCAACAATGCCCGCGCCAGCAACACTCGCTGCATTTCGCCACCGGAAACACTTTGCACCGGGCTGTCGATGACCTGTTCGGCACCGACTTCCTTGAGAGCGGCCAAGGCGCGAGCGCGGTCCACGCCCGGCACCAGACGCAAGAAGCGCAGCACCGAAAGCGGCAGGGTTGGGTCGACATGAAGTTTTTGCGGCATGTAACCGACGCGCAACTTCGGCTTGCGCCAGACGCTACCGCTGTCCGGTTTCAGCAAACCGAGCACCGCGCGCACCAGCGTGGTTTTACCGGCACCGTTGGGGCCGATCAAGGTGACGATCTGCCCCGGCTCGACGCTCAGCTCGATGTTGTCCAGCACGTTTTGCCCGGCAAAGGTGACAGCCACCTGCTCGAGGCGAATCAGCGCATTGCTCATCAAGCCCCCTGGCAACCCGAGCAGAGACCGATGACTTCAACGGTCTGGGCCTCGACGATAAATCCGACATCTTTGGCGCTATTGATGATCGCGTCGCTGATGGATTTCTGTTCGAGTTCGATGGCGGCGTGGCATTCGCGGCAGATCAGGAACTGGCCCTGGTGAGCGTGTTCCGGGTGATTGCAGCCGACGAAGGCGTTCAGCGAGGAGATGCGGTGTACCAAGCCGTTTTCCAGCAGGAAATCCAGCGCGCGGTACACGGTCGGAGGTGCGGCGCGGCGGCCGTCCTGCTCACTGAGCACCGCCAGAATGTCATAGGCACCCAACGGTTTGTGGCTTTGCCATACCAGTTCCAGCACTCGCCGGCGCAAAGCGGTCAGACGCAGCCCCTGACGTGCGCACAAGGCATCGGCCTCAGACAATGCGCTATGCACGCAATGAGAGTGGTCGTGGGGACGGCTGGCAATCGGTGTTTTAGGCATGAGCGGCGACGAGTTTTGTGAGAGACGTTATTATGTTACCCGTTCTCGCCTCTTCGAGTGGTCATCGTGTCCCGACTTTTTTCTATCTTTGTCGCATTTGTCGCAAGTTTTCTGCTGATTGGCTCAGCGCAAGCCGAAGTCAAAGTCCTCACCAGCATCAAGCCCCTGCAGCTGATCGCCGCGGCGGTGCAGGACGGCGTAGCGGTTCCGGAAGTCTTGCTGCCGCCCGGCGCTTCGCCCCATAACTATGCCTTGCGCCCTTCCGACGTACGGAAAGTGCAATCGGTGGAGCTGGTGTACTGGATCGGCCCGGACATGGAAGGTTTCCTGCCTCGCGTGCTGAAAGGTCGTACGCTGCCCAGCATCGCGGTGCAGGATTTGCCCGGCCTGAAACTGCGACATTTCGCCGAAGATAACCACTCCGACGCCGAAGAAGCCGACGAGCATGATCACGATCACCGCCCCGGCAACCTGGATGCGCATTTGTGGTTGTCACCGATCAACGCCCGCGTGATCGCCACCAAAATGGCCACCGATTTGAGTGCTGTAGATCCGGCCAACGCGGCGCGCTACCAGAGCAACCTCAAGGCGTTCGATGAGCGTCTCGATGCTTTGGACTTGCGCCTGAAGGCTCGCCTGGCGGGCATCGCGGGCAAACCTTACTTCGTGTTCCACGAAGCCTTCGATTACTTCGAAGACGCTTACGGCCTCAAGCACACCGGCGTGTTCAGTGTCGCAGCCGAAGTGCAGCCCGGTGCCCAGCACGTGGCAGCGATGCGCACGCGGTTGCAGGAAGTCGGCAAGACCTGCGTGTTCAGCGAACCACCGCTGCGCCCGCGCCTGGCAGAAACCCTGGTGGCAGGGCTGCCGGTGAAACTGGCGGAACTGGATGCACTGGGCGGCTACACGCCAGCAACCGCTCAGGGGTATGAGCAGTTGCTGGAAAAGCTGGGGAATGATTTGGCGGGGTGTCTGGAGTCGTTGTAACCGTCCCGCAGAACTGTGGCGAGGGGGCTTGCCCCCGTCGGGCTTCGAAGCAGCCCCCGCTCAATGAGTTTGCAGGGGAGCGCTTCGCGCTCCAACGGGGGCAAGCCCCCTCGCCACAATTTAAAGCGCGAACGGCAACGGCGTGCTGACCTTCTGCCGCTGCGCCAAGCGCAGCTGAAACTCCATCGGATCGTGAATCAACACGTCCTGCCCGGCGAAAGACTCCGCGGCAATCAACCGCGACAACCAGAACCGTACGCACGCCACACGCAGCATGGTCGGCCATAGCTCGGCTTCGGCAGCGGTAAACGGTCGCAACGCGGCATAAGCGCCCAGCAATGCCCGCGCCCGAGCGCCATCAAGCTGCCCTTGTTCGTCCGAACACCAATCATTCAAGGCAATCGCCACGTCATAGAGCATCGGCCCCGAACAGGCGTTGTAGAAGTCGATCAACCCGGTCAGGTGTGTGCCTTCGAACATCGCGTTATCGCGGAACAGATCCGCGTGGATGTTGGCTCGCGGCAGCGCCAGAATTTTCGTCTTCTGTTGTGTGATTTCATCCAGCGCCCGTTGCAGCAAATCGCTTTGCTCGGCATTCAGATGCGAAAGCAACTGCGTGCCCTCTTCCAGCATCCAGTCCAGGCCGCGATCGGTTTTGCGTTTGATCATGTTGGCCTGGGTCGCCAAGTGCAGATGAGCCAGCAGCTCGCCGACCTGAGCACAATGCTGCGCGTTAGCGTCCTTGATGTGCTTGCCCGCCAGACGTGGCTGCAGCAGCGCAGGTTTGCCGGCCAGTTCGCGCAAGGCGACGCCGTCGGTGGTGCGCAGGGCATAAGGCACCGGCAGGTTGGCGTCGTGCAGCACGTCGAGCAGCTCGATGAAGAACGGCATCTCCTGCACCGGACCACGCTCGACCAGGGTCAGGACAAATTCGCCCTGCTCCAGGCTGATAAAGAAATTGGTGTTTTCGCTACCGGCGGCGATCCCCTGGAAATCAAGCAGGCGGCCAAGCCCGTAAGGGGCGAGAAAGGTTTCCAGCTCGGGCCGAGCCAGGGGGGTGAACACAGACATGGTTAAAACTGCCAGTACGGGCGCCGCGACTGCCAGCGCCGATTTAAGTTAGGAGCGGTTTACCACTCGAATATTTTCCACGACGGAATCAGCATATCCGGCTGGTCCGAGCGGATGAAGTTACCGTCCGAGCCATCAGCACGCACCAGGAAATACGGTTTACCGACTTTCGGGGTCACCTTGATGGCGTACAAAAAGCCATTTTGCCGATATTCCTGAATGGTTTTGTCACCTTCAGTGCGGATTGTTACATCTGGGTCCGCCGAGGGCGCGTCGTCCGCCGCCATGACAGCCAATGGAGTGATTGCAAACAAGCCAGCCAGCAACAAGCGATTTAGTGTGCGCATGATAACCTTGTCCCTTTGTCGTCAACGGTCCCGCTATTCTAGCGCCGGACCCGCCGAAAAGGTTGATCCTGCTCATGAGCCAAGCCCCCCTCGTCCTGGTGGACGGTTCTTCTTATCTGTACCGCGCCTTTCACGCGCTGCCACCGCTGACCACGTCCAAAGGCCTGCCGACCGGAGCGGTCAAAGGCGTATTGAACATGCTCAAGAGTCTGCGCAAGCAGTACCCGGACAGCCCGTTCGCCGTGGTATTCGACGCCAAGGGCGGGACGTTCCGCGACGCGATGTTCGCCGAATACAAGGCCAATCGCCCAAGCATGCCCGACGACATGCGGGTCCAGATCGACCCGCTGCACGCCAGCGTCAAAGCCCTGGGCTTTCCATTGCTGTGCGTGGACAACGTTGAAGCCGACGACGTGATCGGCACCCTGGCCCGCAGCAGCGCGGCCGCCGACCGCCCGGTGGTGATCTCCACCGGCGACAAGGACATGGCGCAACTGGTCGACGGGCACATTACCTTGGTCAATACGATGACCGGTAGCGCGCTCGACGTGGAAGGCGTGAAGGAGAAATTCGGCGTCGCTCCCGAGCAGATCATCGATTATCTGGCACTGATGGGCGATTCGTCCGACAACATCCCGGGCGTTCCGGGTATCGGCCCCAAGACTGCTTCCGGCCTGTTGGTCGGTGTGAACGGCGGCCTGACCGAGCTCTATGCGCAGCTCGACATCGTCCCGACCCTGCCGATTCGCGGCGCCAAAACCCTGCCGGCCAAGCTCGAAGAGCATAAGGAGATGGCGTTCCTCTCCTATCAACTGGCAACCATCAAGATCGATGTGCCACTGGACATCGGTCTCGATGACCTGCAAATGGGCAAGCCGGATCACGACAAGCTCGCCGAGCTCTACACCCTGCTGGAATTCAAAAGCTGGTTCGAAGAGAACCAGCGCGACGCGAAGCGATCGGGTCAGGAAATTGTCGAGGTCGCCCAAGAACAGCCGGGCGCCGCCGAAGCGAAATACGAAACCATCCTCGACCAGCAGCACTTCGAGGCCTGGCTGGCCAAGCTCGACAAAGCGCCACTGATCGCCTTCGTCACCGAAACCAATGGCACCGATGCTCAACATGCACAACTGGTGGGTCTGTCGTTTTCCGTCGCGGCCAATGAAGCGGCCTACATTCCGCTGACCCATTCCTACATGGGCGTGCCGGAGCAACTGGATCGCGACACCGTGCTGCTGGCACTGAAGCCGCTGCTGGAAAATCCGAACAAACTGAAAGTCGGCCAGCACGCCAAGTTCGAAACCAATATCCTCGCCAACTGCGCCATCGGTGGCGATCAGAGCAACGGGATTATTGTTCAGGGTATTGCCTACGACACCATGCTCGAGTCTTACGTCCTGGACTCGACGGCCACCCGCCATGACATGGACAGCCTGGCGCTCAAGTACCTGGGCCAAAGCAAGAGCGACATTCAAGGGATCGCGGGCAAAGGCGTCAAACAGTTGACTTTCGACCAGATCTCTCTTGAGCTGGCCGGCCCCTATGCTGCCGAAGATGCCGATGTCACCTTCCAGTTGCACCTGGCTTTGCAGGAAAAACTGGCAGCAACGCCAAGCCTGGGCAAAGTGCTCAACGAGATTGAAATGCCGCTGATGCCGGTTCTGGCCCGTATCGAGCGCCAGGGCGCGCTCGTGGATGCCAACCTGCTGGGCATCCAGAGCGTCGAGCTGGGCGAGAAACTGGTCGCCCTTGAGCGTGAGGCGTTCGCCATTGCCGGTGAAGAATTCAACCTGGGTTCGCCGAAGCAGCTGGGCGTGATCCTCTACGAAAAGCTCGGTTTGCCCGTACTCAGCAAAACCGCCAAGGGCCAGGCTTCGACTGCCGAAGCGGTGTTGGCCGAGTTGGCCGAACAAGACTACCCGCTGCCCAAGGTGCTGATGCAGTACCGCTCGCTGAGCAAGCTTAAAAGCACCTATACCGACCGTTTGCCAGAGCAGATCAATGCTCGTACCGGGCGCATTCATACGTCTTACCAGCAAGCCGTCGCCGCTACCGGACGTTTGTCGTCCATCGACCCGAACCTGCAGAACATTCCGATTCGCACTGCCGAAGGTCGTCGGATTCGTCAGGCGTTCGTCGCGCCGAAAGGCTACAAGCTGCTGGCCGCGGACTACTCGCAAATCGAACTGCGGATCATGGCGCATCTGGCCAAGGATGAAGGCTTGCTGCACGCCTTCCGCAACAACCTCGATGTACACCGGGCAACGGCCGCAGAGGTGTTTGGCGTCGAGCTGGACGAAGTCACTAACGATCAGCGTCGTAGCGCGAAAGCGATCAACTTCGGTTTGATCTACGGCATGAGCGCGTTTGGCCTGGCCAAGCAGATCGGCGTTGACCGTAAACAATCCCAGGCCTACATCGACCGCTATTTCGCCCGTTATCCCGGTGTACTGGAATACATGGAGCGCACGCGCGCCCAGGCCGCCGAGCAAGGTTTCGTCGAAACCATCTTTGGTCGTCGCTTGTACCTGCCGGAAATAAACGCGAAAAACCAGGCCCTGCGCAAAGCTGCCGAGCGCACAGCGATCAACGCCCCGATGCAAGGCACCGCGGCGGACATCATCAAGAAAGCCATGGTAACCGTGGATAACTGGCTGACATCGTCAGGCCTGGACGCCAAAGTCATCCTGCAGGTACACGATGAATTGGTGCTTGAGGTGCGTGAGGACTTGATCGACCAGGTGCGTGAGGAGATTCGCGTACACATGAGCAGCGCCGCACAACTGGATGTACCACTTCTGGTCGAGGTAGGCGTAGGCAACAACTGGGATGAAGCGCACTGATCGGCTGAAAGACGCCTGTGCTGCGGCCTTATGCCGCAGCACAAAATAACGAAGGGCTATAGTGCGGAAAATGACATCGATTATTTCCAATGGTTTTTGAAAATAGTCTGAACTAAATCCGTGAACCGCCACTCAGAGATACTGAATGGCTGGTGAAGCCCTTCGATGCTCCTATGTTGTGTTAAGTGTTGGCAGATATCTGGACCCCGCCCTAGCGGTCCGGAGCTTGAACCCCGGAACTTCTCCCTCCCCATATGAAGTCCGGGGTTTTTTTTGCCTGCAGATTTGTCCGGAGAGCGTTACTCGGCAGTCTCAGCGCCCTTGTCCGCCAACTCCATCCAGCCCGCCAGAACAGTGTAGGCGTCTTCCAGGCCCATGCGTTTCGGTGCCGAAAACAGCTGGATAGTGATCGTATCGCCCCAGCCCTTGCGGATTTCCGCCTGAACCTTGAGCAGCGCGTTTTTCGCCGCGCCGTAGGTCAGCTTGTCTGCCTTGGTCAGCAAAATATGCATCGGCATGCCACTGGCGATGGCCCAATCGAGCATCAGCAGGTCGAAATCGGTCATTGGATGACGGATGTCCATCATCAGAATCAAACCTTTCAAACTCTCGCGACCGCCCAGATAGGCTTCCAGGTGACGCTGCCAGTGCAGCTTCAACGGGATTGGTACTTTCGCGTAACCGTAACCCGGCAGGTCGACCAGACGGCGTTCATCGTCTAGCTTGAAGAAGTTCAATAGCTGCGTGCGACCCGGTGTTTTCGAGGTCCGCGCCAGGCTGGCGTGTGTCAGGGTGTTCAACGCGCTGGACTTACCGGCGTTGGAACGCCCGGCGAAGGCCACTTCAAAGCCTTCGTCGTCGGGGCATTGGTCGACTTTGGCGGCGCTGAGCATAAAGGTGGACTGTTGGCACAGGCCGAGGATGGGGTTCTTGAGTTGCATGGGATTTCCGATGTGGGCGGCGCCGGGAATGGACGCGGCAAGCAGTGTCGTTTCCGTTTCAGTGACGCCAGTATATAATGCCGCAGATTTTGTGTGCGCTTTGTCCCAGCGTAGGATGAAGTTCACGAGAGCGATTAACCTTGATTGCGCACTAGAACGCAGCACGCTCTCAACCCTGAAAAGGTCGTTTTATGACGAAATGGCTGCTAGCTGCCGGTGTCTTGATGCCGCTTTACAGCGCTCAGGCTACACAGGATCCGGAAGCTGTGTACAACCGTGTTTGTGGTGCCTGTCATTCCGGCCAACTACCCATGGCGCCCCGCAAGGGCGATCAGGAAACTTGGACGCCGAGGTTGGCGAAAGGTATGGAGACGCTGGTGCAACACGTGACCCAGGGTTTCAAGGCGATGCCGCCGCGTGGTTTGTGCATGGACTGCAGTGCCGAGGATTACCGAGCCATCATCCACTGGATGAGCGAGTAAACCCGGCCCATAACTCTTTAACCCTTAGCCGTAGTTGGATTAGCTGATGAACAAATTGATCGTGAGTCTGCTGTTGACCGTGGGGATCTCCGGCATTGCCCATGCTGCAGGTGATGCGACTGCTGGTCAGGCGAAAGCCGCAGTATGTGGCGCCTGTCATGGCCCGGATGGCAACAGCATGGCGCCTAACTTTCCGAAACTGGCAGGCCAGGGCGAGCGTTATCTGAACAAACAGCTGCACGACATCAAGTCCGGCAAGCGCACGGTACTGGAAATGACTGGCCTGCTGACCAACCTGAGCGATCAGGATCTGGCTGATATCTCCGCCTACTTCGCCAGCCAAAAAGGCAGCGTCGGCGCCGCCGACCCGAAAGTCGTGGCTCGCGGTGAAGCACTGTTCCGTGGTGGCGACCTGGCCAAGGGTCTGCCAGCCTGCACCGGCTGCCACTCTCCAGATGGCAAGGGCAACGCAGCTGCCGGCTTCCCGCATCTGGGCGGCCAGCATGCTCAGTACGTCGGCAAGCAACTGACCGACTTCAGAAAAGAAGAAGGCGGCCGGACCAACGACGGCGATACCAAACCGATGCAGAGCATCGCTAAAAAGCTGAGCGACGAAGATATCGCCGCAGTCTCCAGCTATATTCAAGGCTTGCACTAAGGTTTGTGATCGAGCGTTGTGAGGGGTGTACATCTCTTGCAACGTTAACACTCGATTAATCCGTCGATGCAAACATAAAAAGGGTGGCTTTGGCTGCCCTTTTTTGTGGCCGCTGCCGTTACACTACAAACTCAAGCCCGCCAGGATCTGTCTGAAAACAGGTCGCGCGAGGCGACCCAATTTGTCCAGGAGTAAAGCATGCGTAATCTGATCATCAGCGCCGCACTAGTCGCTGCCAGCCTGTTCGGCATGACCGCCCAAGCCGCCGAAAAACCTGAAGCGCCCTTTGTCGAGCTGAGCAATCCGGTCCCGGTGGCCGTGCCTGGCAAGATCGAAGTCGTGGAGCTGTTCTGGTACGGTTGCCCGCATTGCTATGCCTTCGAACCCGTCATTAACCCATGGGTTGAAAAACTGCCTTCCGACGTGAACTTCGTGCGCATTCCGGCCATGTTTGGCGGCCCTTGGGACGCACACGGCCAGATGTTCCTGACCCTCGAAGCCATGGGCGTCGAAAGCAAGGTTCACGCCGCAGTTTTCGAAGCGATTCAGAAAGAACACAAGAAACTGACCGACAAAGAAGACATGGCGGACTTCCTGGCGACCCAAGGTGTAGACAAGGACAAGTTCCTGGCCACCTTCGACTCCTTCGCCATCAAGGGCCAGATCAACAAAGCCAAAGAACTTGCAAAGAAATATGAAATCTCCGGCGTGCCTACCATGATCGTCAACGGCAAGTATCGCTTTGACATCGGCTCTGCCGGCGGTGCCGAACAAGCGCTGAAACTGGCCGACCAACTGGTAGCCAAAGAGCGAGCGGCAACCAAGGCCGTCGCCAACTAAGCGCGGCGCCTGCCATGCGCCGCTGGGGAACTGAACGCATCGTTGGCCTGCATGATCCGCGGGTCAACGAGCATCACCTGGAATCGACGGGGTTGCCCGTGGACAGCCGTCTGCGTTTGCTCAGTTTCAATATCCAGGTCGGTATCAGTACCGAGCGCTATCGGCACTATCTGACCCGCGGCTGGCAGCATCTGTTGCCACACACCGGGCGTGCCGACAATCTGCAAAAAATCGGTAATCTGCTGGGCGACTTCGATCTGGTCGCCTTGCAGGAAGCCGATGGCGGCAGCCTGCGATCAGGCTACGTCAATCAGGTCGAACACCTGGCGCAGCTCGGCGCCTTCCCCTACTGGTATCAACAACTCAATCGCAACCTCGGTCATCTCGGCCAGCACAGCAATGGCGTGCTCAGCCGCCTGCGCCCATGGGCGATTGAAGATCATCCGCTGCCGGGACCCAAGGGTCGCGGGGCCATTCTGGTGCGCTTCGGCGAAGGTCCAGAGGCGCTCGTGGTGGTGATGATGCACCTGGCACTGGGCGCTCGCGCCCGCAGCCTGCAACTGGCTTACATCCGCGAGTTGATCGGCGGTTATAAACACCAGGTGCTGATGGGCGACATGAACACCCATGCCAGTGACTTGCTGCAAAACTCCCCGTTGCGTGATTTGGGCCTGCTCGCGCCGCAACTGGAAGCGACCTTCCCCAGCTGGCGCCCACAGCGTTGCCTGGACCATATTCTGCTCAGCCCTACCCTGACCCTTGAAAAAGTCGAAGTGCTGGCACAACCCATTTCCGATCACCTGCCGGTCGCGGTAGAGATTCGTCTGCCGGGTTCGCTCACGGCCGATGCATTGCCCGCGTTGAGTCCTGCCTGAATGAGCGACGAAGCACAGCGCTGGAAAGAGAAATACCTCAAAAGCATCGAACAACAAGAAAAACTGGAACGTCGATGGGACGCCCGGCTCGACTTGCTGCGTCGAGGGCTGGTGCGCAGCACCCTGGCCGCAGAAGGTACCGATCGCGCCGTTGACCAATGCATGAAGGAAATGCGCGAAGTCGTACGCACCGATGACATGGACGCCGGCCTGGCTGCCTTGCTGCCGCGCCTGGAAAAAGCCGTGCTCGACTCCGAGCAACGTCGGGAAACCCGGGTCGATCAAGTCAGTGCCGCCCTGACGTCGCTGGTCTCTCAGCTGCAAGCATTGCCGCTGCCCCGGGAAGTGAGTCGACCGCTGAAAAAATTCGCCAAACAGCTGGACGGACGCGTAAGTCAGGCTCGCGAAATCCCGTTGCTGCTCAGCGAGCTGAGCGGCTTGCAGGGCAAAGCCTTGAACCTGCTGGAGAACCCTGCCGAACCTGATCGTCCGGGTTTCCTGCAGCGGTTGTTCGGTAGGGAAACAGAAGAGACCGCGCCACAGCTCGCCGCCGCCGAATCGCAAATGCCAGCCCCGCAACCTGTCGAACCGGTTGCAGCACTGCCGGCCGAGCCCCTACAAGCGATAGCCAATCTCACGCCAGCCGTCGATAAGCCGCAAGTGGTGTTGCCAACCGTAGAAGCCGCCCTGCCCGCCGCTGCGCACCCCGAGCCAGCGCAAATTCAGGCGCCAACATCAATGGCACCTGCGGCTGAAGTCGTGGCGTTTGTCCCGCCCGTTCTTGAGCCAGAAGCTACGAGCAGCCAAGTCCCGGAGTTACAAACCCGACCACATGTCGAGCAACCACAAGAGCCGGTTCCATCGATCGCCCTACCGGCTACTCAGGCTTTGTCGGCAATCAATCCCG
The DNA here is from genome assembly GCF_019947395.1 of Pseudomonas sp. BF-R-26. Lineage (NCBI taxonomy): Bacteria > Pseudomonadati > Pseudomonadota > Gammaproteobacteria > Pseudomonadales > Pseudomonadaceae > Pseudomonas > Pseudomonas sp. BF-R-26. The sequence continues at coordinate 58,186 of NZ_JAGYGK010000001.1, forward strand.
ATGAACTGACTCCGATGGCGATCGATCCAGAGCAGTCCGAGCACGATATTCTGTATGCCCTGCCGGATTCGCCGGAGCCGTCCTACAGCTCTGTCGCCAAGCACATCGAAGACACCCTGCTAGGCCTTCTCGATGACCTGGCGTTGCCCGAGCGCCATCGTCCGCAAGCCGAGGCGATGCGCGATCGTCTTCAAAATGGCTTGAACTGGTACGAATTGCTACCGATCCTCGATGACCTGGCTACGTTAATGCTGGCGATCACCGACAGCGGCCAGCACGAATTCGAAGCGTATTTGCAGCAACTCAACGAACGCCTCGAGTCATTTCAAAGCAACCTGCAAGCGGCGAGCGACGGCCACGCCGACAACCGCTCGGCCGCGCGGGAGATGGACACGCAGATTCGCGAGCAAGTCGACGGTTTGCAAAGCAGCATGCAGGAAGCGGCGGATCTTGATGATCTCAAGCATGTGCTGGAAAACCATCTCGAAGGCCTGCTCGGCACCATGGACCAACACCAGAAGCAGCGCGACGAGCGTGAGCAGGAAGTAGCAGCCCGCCTGCAAAGCCTGGCCGAAAGGGTTGCACACATGGAGCAGGAAGCCCTGGGCTACCGCGAGCATCTCGAAGAGCAGCGCCAAAAAGCGTTGATCGATCCATTGACCAGCCTGCCGAATCGAGCAGCCTGGAGCGAACGCCTGGAGCATGAAATCGGCCAATGGCAGCAACATGGCAATACCCTGTTGCTGGCAATGCTCGACCTCGACCATTTCAAACGCATCAATGACAACTATGGCCATCTGGCGGGCGACAAGGTGCTGAAAATCATCGCCAGCGTGCTACGCAAGCGTCTGCGCGGGACTGATTTCATTGCCCGATTTGGCGGTGAGGAGTTTGTACTGTTGATGCCTGCCACGGTGCCGGCGGTGGGCGCGAAACTGCTGGAAACCTTGCGCGCATCGATCGAAGCCTGCCCGTTCCACTTCAAGGGCGAGCGAGTCACCATCACCATTTCCATGGGACTGACCGCCTTCAGGTCGGGCGAACATAGTGATCTGGTGCTTAAAAGAGCCGATCAGGCGCTATATCGGGCGAAAAATAATGGCCGGAATCGAATAGAACTGGGTTGATAGCTAATTGTTCCATTTTGTTTAAAACAGCATTTTTTGCCATCTGCGCGCAAGGCAATACCGTTACACTGTTGCATTATTTTCTTGCGTGTACTGCCTCCCGCCATGAAATGTCTTGTTCTTATTGCGTCGCTGCTTCTATTAGCCGGTTGTGCCAGCGGCCCCCGAATTGATACCAGCCACCCTTCAGCCAATCACGACAGTCGTATCCAATTCGTGGTGATGCATTACACCTCGGCATCCCTGGAGACCTCGTTGCAATTGCTGACCCACGGCGAGGTCAGCAGCCACTACCTGATTAGCGACGACAAGCGCGCCACTATTTATAAGCTAATTGATGAAAATTTCCGGGCCTGGCACGCTGGCGAAAGTGAATGGCAAGGCCGGACCTGGTTGAACTCCAGCTCCATTGGTATCGAGATCGTTAATCAGGGCTTTGAGGACACCCCGAACGGGCGTCTTTGGTATCCCTACAGCGAAGCCCAGATTCAGTCGATGATCTTCCTGCTCAAGGACATCAGTAAGCGCCAAGGGATCAGCCCCCGCCATATCATTGGTCATAGCGACATCGCACCGATGCGTAAACTCGACCCCGGCCCGCTGTTTCCCTGGAAGCGTCTGGCTGCCGAAGGCCTGGGGATCTGGCCGAACGAGCAGGCTGTGGCGCGGCAACAAGCGCAGTTCGCCGTGCAACTGCCCAGCATCAGTTGGTTTCAGGGACAGCTTGCCCGCTTGGGCTATGCCACGCCGCAAACCGGCGAACTGGATGTAGAGACACGTAATGTGCTGGCGGCCTTTCAGCTGCATTTTCGCCCTTCCCGTTTCGACGGTACGCCGGATGCGCAAACCGCGGCGATTCTTCAGGTGTTGAATCAGACAAAATAATGACGCCCGCCCGACGGTCAGCGCTTTTTCCAGATCAGCAGCTATAACTCATTGGTAATTCTTCGGATATTCCATGATGCCTGCTGCTCGGGAGAGACTGCATAGCTGGTTCTATCGCCCTTGGTTTTTGGCGATGCTGGCTACTGCCTTGAGCGCAACGCTTCTGACGGTCGGCAGTTTGTTCGTGGCGATGAATCAAGTCGAGCACAACGAAAGCCAGGAAATGAACGCCCAGGGAGAACGCTTTCTGGTCCGCCTGGAGCAGCTGTTCGGGCAGTTGCGCGAAAGCCTCGATGACCTGGAAGCCCAACCGCTTCGAGGTTGCGATGACGAAATGATCGCGACCCTGCAGCAGGTCAGCTTCAACTACCGCTTCGTTTATGAAGCCGCTTATATGGACACTTCGCGAACCTGCTCCAACCGCCCCCGCCAGGAAGGGGTATCGTTGATCCGACCGCCGGACATCAAGGGCCCCACCTACAGCTATTGGCTGAACACCACCACCGAACCCGATGAGAACCGCGCTGCACTGATGCTTGGGCGTGGCAATTTCCGGGTGGCGACGTCGCGCGGGCATTTGACCGACATGGTCGATCTGTCTCCAGGGAGCAGCCTGTTGGTGGTGCTCGACCACGGCACCCGGGCGATTCCGGTACTCGGTGTCGCGCAGGCCTGGCCCCCCGCGGAACCCTGGCCCCCGAAAAGCTCCGATGCGCTGCAAGTCACCCATACCCGCCTGATTTACCGAATGCCCACTAACACCCCCGAATACCAACTGGTACTGATCACCCCACGCACAGGAATGCATGTACCGGCGGTATGGTGGTGGCTACTGCCGGCGAGCCTGGCGCTGAGTGCCTGTGTCGGTATTCTGGTGTTTTTGCTGGTACGCCAGCGTCAGTCGCTGGATGCCGAACTGCAAGGCGCCATGCGGCGAGGCGAGCTTCAGGTGTTGTATCAACCGATCTTCGACCTCGACAGCCGCAACTGCGTCGGTGCCGAAGCCTTGCTGCGCTGGCGAAGACCGGACGGCACGCTGACCAGTCCCGACCTGTTCATTCCGATGGCGGAAAATACCGGCCAGATCCGCCAGATGACCGACTTCGTATTGCAGCGCCTGCTGGAACAGCTCGGGCAACTGTTGCGGTCCAATCCGCAGCTGTACATCTCGGTCAACCTGGCGGCCTGCGATGTCATGGTGCCGCGTATCGGTCAGGTGATGGCGCGTCTGCTGAGTGTGCACCGGGTGGCGGCCAGGCAGATTGCCTTTGAGGTGACCGAGCGCGGATTGGTCGATGTGGTGGTGGCCCGAGAAAACCTGCAAGCCCTGCGGGATGTCGGGCATCAGGTGCTGATCGACGACTTTGGCACCGGCTATTGCAGCCTCGCCTACCTGCAAACCTTACCGGTGGACTGCCTGAAAATCGACAAGGCGTTTATCGACGCGCTGGGCCATGACGCCGCCAGCAGCGGCGTGGCACCGCACATCATTCGCATGGCTCAGGCCCTGCAACTCAAGGTGATTGCAGAAGGCATCGAACATGAAGCCCAAGCGGTGTTTCTGAGCAGCGAAGGGGTGAAGTTCGGCCAGGGTTGGTTGTTCGCCCACGCACTGAGCGCCGTGCAGTTCATCGAACTGATTACCCGTGGTCGCCGACTGAGCACGCGACGTCTGGATGACGAAGCCTGAGATGGCTACGGTTTATATCGCCAGTGCCATGTAGAACTGCGTGCCCTGCCCCGGCCGCGAGTAGACACCCATCCGCCCGCCGTGCAGTTGCACGATTTCCTTGCACAGCGCCAGACCAAGCCCGGCACCGCCCTTTTTGCGGCCGACCTGGACAAAGGGCTCGAAGATCCGTCCCTGCTGGCCGTAGGCAATGCCCTCGCCGTTGTCCTCGACACTGATAATCATCCGCTCTCCATGGCGCCGGGCCTGCAAACGGATCAGTCCATCGTGGGAGGTATGGCGCAAGGCGTTGTCGATCAGGTTGTCGAGCACCCGCTCCAGTTGCGCCTGATCAGCTTGCAGCCGCGGTAATGGTCCCTGCACTTCCACCAGCAGCTCAATGCCCTTCTCCTGCGCCGAGACGGCAAAACGTGTCTGGGCCTGATCCAGCAAGTCCTCAATAGAGCACGGTGCCAGCGTGAGTTTTTGCAGGCCGTTTTGATAGCGAGAGAAATTCAGCAGGTCGTTGATCAACTGCATCAGGCGCTGCATTTCTTCGTTGACGGTGTCCAGCAGGTCGGCTTCGCGGGAGTCTGCGGCAAAATGCGTCCGCTCACGGAACAGGCCGAATGCCATGTGCATCCCGGTAACCGGTGTGCGCAACTCATGGGAGGCGCGCAAGACGAACTCGCTGCGTACCCGTTCGAAGACACGCTGTTCGGTGACGTCATGCAACACCATCACGGCGCCGAGAATATGACCCTGGGTATGGCTGACCGGCGTCAGGCTATACGTCAGCAATCGCGACTCGCCATCGACCTCGATACTCAGGTCTTCCGGCGCACGTTCCAGAGTGCCGCCGCGCAATACCAGCTGCAGTTGTTCATCCAGTTCGGGACGCTCAAGCGCCGTGCCCAGCCCTTGACCGAGACGATCGGTGTCCCAGCCTAATTGGCGCTGAGCCACCGGGTTGAGGTGCTCGAGATGACCTTGACGATCGATAATCAGCAAACCGTCGTCGATGCTGTCGAGCACCGCTTGCAAACGTTGCTGGCCGGCGAGCAGCTCGTCGATATTGGTAGCCTGGTGCTCACGCAAGGCCTCGGCCATGATTCCGAAACGCCGGCTCAACTGGTTCATTTCCACCGCGGAAGAAATCGGCAGGGTCACTTCGAAATTGCCCTGACCGATATTGTCAGCTGCCTGCACCAGAGCCTCGATCGGAGCCCCGAACCGCCGGGCGATCGCATGGGCGGTAATGAACCCGATGAACAACACCGCCACCCCGACCAACCCAAGCAGGCCGGCAATCAACAGTGCCCGCTCCCGGGACTCGCGCTCGATCTCAGTGATGTTATCCAGTGCGCGCTTCTGTTCAGAGATCAAACCGTTACGCAACGCGTTGAATTTTTCCGTGAGGTCCCCGTCATCATTGACTACCTGTACCGGAGCGCGGGAAAGATCAAAGGCCTGCAGTAAGCTCTGATAATCAGCCTTGGCCTTTCTGAAACCATACTGGGCACCCTCGCTGGACGGTTCGCGAGCAATGCCTTCGTCAAGCAATTCAAGAGAGTGCTGCCTGGAGGCCTCGAACGCCGCAGGATCAGGGTTCTCGCCAAGCACGATGACCAGTTGATCACCCAGGCTTTGACGCAGCTTCAATCCCAGATCCAGCCTGACGAAGTTGTCACGGATCAGGGCTTCCTGAGTCCCTGCCATCTGCATCACGCTGACCAGCCCGAGCAAGAGCCCAAGCAGCGCCACCGTAATCAGCGCGGAAATGCTCAGAAACAGCCGGGTGCGCAACGTCATCGCCAGTTTCATCGATTACGACTCACAGGTTGTACTGCTTGCGTTTGCGGTACAGGGTCGAGGCATCGATACCCAGGGTCTTGGCCGCCTGGTCCAGCGTGTCGGCCGTGGCGAGGACCGCGCCAATGTGAGCTTTCTCCAACTCATCCAGGCTCAACGCAGCACCAATGCGCGGCGTGTGGTTGGCCGGGGCCTCGGCCATGCCCAAGTGGCTGAGCTCTACCCGCTCCTGCGGGCAAATAATGCTCGCGCGCTCCACCACGTTGCGCAGCTCGCGAATGTTGCCCGGCCAGCGGTAGCTGAGCAGCGCTTCGCGGGCCTCGTCGCTGAAGCATCGGGCCGGACGCGAGTACTCCTTGACGAAACGCGCCAGGAAACGGTCAGCCAGATTCAGAATGTCTTCCCTGCGCTCGCGAAGCGGCGGCAGGTGCAAGGTGATGACGTTCAGGCGATAGAGCAAGTCTTCACGAAAACGACCGTCGCGAACCATGTCTTCCAGGTTGAGGTTAGTCGCTGCGAGGATTCGCACGTCGGCGCGACGGGTCACCGGGTCGCCCACGCGTTCGTATTCCTTGTCCTGAATGAAACGCAGCAATTTTGGCTGCAAGGTCAGGGGGAAATCGCCGATCTCGTCGAGAAACAACGTCCCGCCATCGGCCTGATTGACACGACCCAAGGTACTTTCACTGGCACCGGTAAATGCGCCCCGGCTGTGGCCGAAAAGTTCGCTGTCCATTAACTCTGCAGTCAGGGACGGGCAGTTGATGGTGACGCAGGATTTCTTCTGGCGTTTGCTCCAGCCGTGAATCGCCCGGGACAGTTCACCTTTACCGGTGCCGGACTCGCCGAGAATCAGGATGTTGGCGTCAGTACTGGCAACCTGGCGTGCGGTTTCGAGCACCACTTTCATGGCCGGACTGTGGGAATCCAGGCCTTCCTTGGGTTTGCGCACTTCACCTTCGAGGGCTTCCAGGCGCGCCGAGAGTTGTCGTACTTCCAGCTGTTTGGCCGTGGCCAGACGCAACTGGTCGGGGCTGCAAGGTTTGACCAGATAGTCGGCGGCACCGGCCTGAATCGCATCCACGGCAGTGTCCACCGCCGAGTGAGCAGTCACGATCACCACCCGCATCCACGGCGCCTGGATGCGCATTTGGGCCAGCACATCGAGCCCATTGTCTTCACCCAGGCGCAAATCGAGGAAACACAGATCGAAAACCTGGCGCTGCAATAAGGCTTCGGCCTGAGCAGCGCTGGTCGCGGTGGCCACGCTGTAGCCTTCATCTTCGAGGCAATAGCGAAAGGTTCGGAGGATGGCGGATTCATCATCCACCAGCAGAATGCGGCCTTGATGCTCAGTGGCTGATTCCATGTTCCTGCGCTCCTTTAATTGTTGATTTTGGTTAGGCCCAGAAAAATCGGGCAAGTTGCATGATTGATTGTGGCCGATTTCAGCCAAATCAGCGGAGCTATCTACTTATCAACAAGATAACCAACTGATTTATTTGATTCTTTATTAATGAACCGTTCTTCGGCGATGGCCTGCGTCCCTTTCTGACATCTGCGCCCTTCTCTCAATTCCAAAAATATTGAAAGTATTCGCGAGTCCATCGTGCATTACGCACGACCTCAGAAGGGCCATCGTGCAGGATGCGTCCATAAGGATTTGGACCAACCATTTAACTAATTGATTTATAACGAATTAGTACCAAAAAAAAGGTGGCATGCAGGCTGCAAGAGTCTGGGTGACAAGGGCATTTAATGAACCAGCGCCCGCCAAAGATCACTACCCCAGCGTGGGAGGAACTTCAGGATGAATCGCCAAGGTGCCGCCCAATTGCGTATCTCGCCATTGCTCGTCCAGCAAGGCTTGTTTGTCCTGCTGGCGCTATTGATCACCTTGATTGGCGGCCAACAGTACTTGCGTTGGGAACAGAGCCAGCAGCCAGAGACGCCGCACCTGTCGATTCCACACACTCCTCAAACCCACTTCAGCGCCGTCAGCAGCAGCCTGGCTGACAGCGACTCGATGCGAATGATGGACGTCGACCAGGCCCAGCCTGTGGATGAGACGCCTCAGGAACGTTGGGTGTTTTAGGTAAACGAACTTGGCGCGCTCGACGCGCCGGGAAAAGCACCAAAAGCAACACCTTTAAACAGAACGCGTAAGGAGAATCACCATGTTGAGTTGGGCAATCACATTCTTGATCATTGCCATCATCGCTGCAGTACTGGGCTTCGGTGGTATCGCGGGCACCGCCACGGGTATCGCCAAGATTCTCTTTGTCGTATTCCTGGTGATGTTCATTGCTTCCTTCTTCTTTGGCCGCCGCGGTCGAGGCTGACCATGGGCATTTCGTTAAAGACAGTGGCCGCCGCCCTGCTTCTGGGCGGCAGTGCCATGGCAATGGCGGCCAATGATGGCCAGATGCGGGTCAATGAATTGCTCACTGCAGACCCGCAGTACCGTGAAACCTGGCAAGGCGTTGTGAAGAAAGAAGAACGCCTGCCGGAATGGGTGATGAACCTGTCCGGCGATGCCGAGCAAATGAATGCTGTTGAAGAGGATGGCGACGAGTATCTGGTCGGGCCGCTCTGCGAAACCCGGCAGACGTGTCTGAACAACCGCTTGATCGTGGCATTCAGCTTCGACAAGAAGGATGCCTACGCCATGCTCGTCGAAGTGCCAGCAGGCCTGCCGGCCGACAAGTCGCCCACACGACATGCCGACTACCGCTTCCTGGGAAAACCGGACGAAGGCATGCAGAAGTTGTTGATGGAGCAACTGAAGAAAGATCCGAACTGGTACTGAGTTTCGAAACACGAAAGAGGCCCCAGCGCTTCTTTCCACTGCGCTACCCGAGGACGGTAGACGCATGATCAAGGGGTCGGGACGTTCTGACTGTTTCAGGGTCGGAGTGACCTACGGGTACAGGGAGTACCTGCGCAAGGGCCGGGTCAGGTAAAGCTGCGACGCAAGTTCGCCGGGGCCCTGAGCGACTCGACGGACTTGCGGAGGGCTTCAACGTGCAAAACGTTGATCTAGAGCACTCAGCTCATCTGTTCTTGCTGCATATTCCCCGCAAAACCGTTTCGCGGTGTTTCTTCGTGACCGTATATCGAGAAAGCTCCGACTTTCTCGAGACGATAATTCACAGCCAAACGTAGGCCTTTTCCTAAATTTCCGCCTATTTAAAAAACATCGACCTGCGCTGAAATGGCCGGCTCACGGCACTTATGCCCGCCTGAATGTCGTATTCAAACCGGGTGGGACGCGGGTTTCAGTTAGAAAATCTCATGCCGATTCGGCATAGGGTAGGCGTTTACGGCATTAGACGGCGCTTCCCGGCATCGGAATAGTTGCGCCTTTTTCACTGCCTGAGAGCTGTAAATGCTCGCTCGCGGGGACCTTATACGGGGGCCGATGCAAGACTTGTTCGCCATTGAGCGTTTCAGTTCATGCATCAGCCTGAGTCAAACGCAAGTAAGGGTAAAGATATGAAGAAGGCAAAGCTTAGCCTCGCCTGGCAGATCCTCATCGGTCTGGTTCTGGGGATAGCAATTGGTGCACTGCTCAACCATTTCAGTGCCGAAAAGGCCTGGTGGATCAGCAACGTCCTGCAACCGGCAGGCGATATCTTTATCCGTCTGATCAAGATGATCGTGATCCCGATCGTGATTTCCTCGCTAGTTGTCGGCATTGCTGGCGTGGGCGACGCGAAGAAACTCGGTCGCATCGGTCTGAAGACCATCATTTACTTCGAAATCGTCACCACCATCGCCATTCTGGTCGGTCTGGTGTTGGCCAACGTGGTCCATCCGGGCACCGGCATCGACATGAGCACCCTGGGTACGGTGGATATTTCCAAGTACCAGGCCACTGCCGCCGAGGTTCAGCATGAACATGCGTTCATCCAGACCATCCTCAACCTGATCCCGTCGAACATCTTCGCGGCCATGGCCCGCGGCGAAATGCTGCCGATCATCTTCTTCTCCGTGTTGTTCGGTCTCGGTCTGTCGAGCCTGCAATCGGACCTGCGCGAGCCGCTGGTGAAGATGTTCCAGGGCGTATCGGAAAGCATGTTCAAGGTCACCCACATGATCATGAACTACGCCCCGATCGGCGTGTTCGCATTGATCGCCGTGACCGTGGCCAACTTCGGCTTCGCCTCTCTGCTGCCGCTGGCTAAACTGGTCGTTCTGGTTTACTTCGCCATCGCCTTCTTCGCCTTCGTGGTGCTGGGCCTGATCGCTCGCCTGTTCGGCTTCTCGGTGATCAAGCTGATGCGCATCTTCAAGGATGAGCTGGTCCTGGCCTACTCCACTGCCAGTTCCGAAACCGTGTTGCCGCGCGTGATCGAGAAGATGGAAGCCTACGGCGCGCCGAAAGCCATTTGCAGTTTTGTGGTACCGACCGGCTACTCGTTCAACCTTGACGGTTCGACCCTGTACCAAAGTATCGCGGCAATCTTCATTGCCCAGCTCTACGGCATCGACCTGTCGATCAGCCAACAGTTGCTGCTGGTGCTGACACTGATGGTCACCTCCAAAGGCATCGCCGGCGTACCGGGTGTGTCCTTCGTGGTGCTGCTGGCCACTTTGGGCAGCGTTGGTATTCCGCTGGAAGGCCTGGCGTTCATCGCCGGTGTCGACCGCATCATGGACATGGCCCGTACTGCGCTGAACGTGATCGGTAATGCCTTGGCCGTGCTGGTCATCGCACGCTGGGAAGGTATGTACGACGACGCCAAGGGCGAGCGCTACTGGAACTCCCTGCCGCACTGGCGCAGCAAGGAAAAATTGCCGGTTGGCGAAATTTCCAGCAACTGACGCAAAAACCCACATTGGTCTTTTGCTAGCAGTACTAAACAAACCCCGGAGAAATCCGGGGTTTGTCGTTTCTGACTACCCCGCTATCATTCGCCGCATCTTCCGGGGGATTTGACTGATGCTTAATGGGCTGTGGCTTGGCTTCTTCATCGTGGCGGCCGTATCGGCGCTGGCGCAGTGGCTGATCGGCGGTAACGCCGGGATCTTTGCGGCGATGGTGGAGAGCATTTTCGCCATGGCCAAATTGTCGGTCGAGGTCATGGTCCTGCTGTTCGGCACCCTCACCCTCTGGCTGGGTTTTCTGCGGATCGCCGAAAAGGCCGGGATCGTCGAATGGCTGGCCAAGGCGCTGGGCCCGCTATTCCTGCGCCTGATGCCGGAAGTGCCACCCGGGCATCCGGCCATCGGTCTGATCACACTCAACTTCGCCGCCAATGGCCTGGGCCTGGACAACGCCGCCACGCCGATCGGCCTCAAAGCCATGAAGGCACTGCAAGAGATCAACCCCAGCGACACCATCGCCAGCAACGCGCAGATCCTCTTCCTGGTGCTCAACGCCTCGTCCCTGACCCTGCTGCCAGTGACGATCTTCATGTACCGCGCCCAGCAAGGCGCGCCCGATCCGACCCTGGTGTTCCTGCCGATTCTGCTCGCGACCAGTTGTTCGACCCTGGTCGGTCTGTTGTCGGTTGCGTTCATGCAGCGTCTGCGCCTGTGGGACCCGGTGGTGCTTGCTTACCTCATACCCGGTGCCTTGGCCCTCGGCGCCTTCATGGCGCTGCTGGCGACGCTCTCGGCGACCGCTCTGGCGAGCCTGTCATCGATCCTCGGCAACCTGACGCTGTTCGGGCTGATCATGCTGTTTCTGGTGATCGGCGCATTACGCAAAGTGAAGGTCTACGAGGCGTTCATCGAAGGCGCCAAAGAAGGCTTCGAGGTGGCCAAGAACCTGCTGCCGTATCTGGTGGCGATGCTCTGTGCCGTGGGCGTGCTGCGAGCATCCGGGGCGCTGGATTTCGGTCTGGACGGGATTCGGCATCTGGTGGAGTGGGCCGGTTGGGACACGCGCTTCGTCGATGCGCTGCCGACGGCCATGGTCAAACCCTTCTCCGGCAGCGCCGCACGGGCAATGCTGATCGAAACCATGAAGACCTCCGGAGTCGACAGCTTCCCGGCACTGGTGGCGGCGACGGTCCAGGGCAGTACCGAAACGACCTTCTATGTGTTGGCGGTGTACTTCGGCGCGGTGGGCATTCAGCGTGCGCGGCATGCGGTGGGGTGTGCGTTGCTGGCAGAGTTGGCGGGGGTGCTTGGTGCAATCGGGGTTTGCTACTGGTTCTTCGGCTGACCGAAAAACCTGTGGGAGCGGGCTTGCCCGCTCCCACAGGGGTTCAGCGGTGGCTTCAAGGCCTCAGCGGCGGCGCAACTTTCTGACCTTGCTCCACCGTCCAGGCCACCACCTGTGCCGTCAATTGGTCGCTGGCCTGGCCAAAACCGGTCACCACCGCCGGCACCTTCACATCGCTCAACGGCTGACGCACTTCAAAGCGCCGGCTGGCGAGGATTCGCTGGTCATACCCACGCACCAACAACGCATCCAGGCGCACGACCACGCTCGCCGCCGTGCCCTGATACTCAGTCTGGAACGCTTGCAGGTTGCCGCCCAGTTCCAGGTCTGCCTGGAAATTACTGTCATCGGTGCTGAGCAACGGCACCCGACCGTCACGCTGGAAACCATCGAGCAGACGATTGCGCAACAGCACCGGTGCCGGATCGCTCCAGCGTGAAGCCTTGTAGCTGCTGATCAGATCACCCTGAGGTATCACCGCGATTTTTGGGTTGTTCAAGGCTTCGCTGGTCTGCGGCTTGGCCAGTCGTAACGACCATCGCTGTGGCGTGGCGCGTTGGGCCGACGCGTCGCTCTGTGCCGACGGCAGTCGATAGACATCGGACGGCTCGGTCTTGGGGAAAATCGAACAGGAAGCGACCAACGCAAAACCGGCGAGGAGGGCGAGATGAGCCAGCTTCATGGCGTGAACTCCTTGTTTTTATCATTGCCTAGCAGATAACCGCTGGGGTTGGCCTCAAGTCGCTGGGAAATGGTTCGCAGCGAACTCAAGGTATCGCGCAGCTCACGCACCGCCGGTGCCAGGCCATTGAGGCCCTGCATACCGTTGTTAAGGGAGTCCTGATTGGCGGAGAGCAACGTGTTGATGGTCGCGCTGCTTTGTTCCAGGGACTTCATCGCTTGCTCGGCACTGCCGAACATCTGCTTGCCCTGATCGTTGAGCAAGCCGTTGGCGTTGCGCATCAACGCGGTGGTCTGTTCCAGGGTGGCGCTGGCCTGCTTGCCAACCGAAGCCAGTTGCTGCATCGCCTGACGAATATCGCCGCGCTGATCGGCGATGGTGCCGGTAGTTTGCTCCAGGTGCTCAAGGGTGTTGCTGATACGCGTGACGTTCTCCGAGGAGAACAACTGGTTGGCGTTGTGCATCAACACGTTCACGCCCGCCATCAGATCGTTGCTGTCGTTCAGCAGCCGGGCGATGGGCGAGGGCGATGCAATGATTGTCGGCAAATCACCGTCCTTGCCCTTGAGGGTCGGACTTTGTGGCGTGCCACCGCTGAGCTGGATGATCGAAGTTCCGGTGATCCCGGTCAGCGCCAGCTTGGCCTGAGTGTCTTCCTTAATCGGAGTGTCTCCGCCCAGGCGAATCCGCGCCAACACCCGGCGCGGATCATTCGGGTCCAGGCGCAGCATCACCACGTCGCCGACCTTGATCCCGCTGTACTGCACGGCGCTGCCCTTGGACAGGCCACTGACCGCCTCGTTGAAGACGATTTCGTAATCCTTGAATTCGGTATCGACGCTGGACTTGGCCAGCCACAAACCGAAGAGCAGGGCGCCTGCCACCACTATGACGGTGAACAGGCCGATCAATACGTGATGGGCTCGGGTTTCCATGTCAGACCTCGTTGAGCTGGTTAGCGGCTGTCAGGGCCGCGCGGCCGCGAGGGCCATGGAAGTATTCGTGAATCCACGCATCATCGGTTTCCGACACCTTGTCGATGGCGTCCGCTACCAGCACTTTCTTCTGCGCCAGCACCGCCACCCGGTCGGTGATGGTGTAGAGCGTGTCGAGATCGTGGGTCACCAGAAACACACTCAAGCCCAAGGCATCGCGCAGGGTCAGGATCAGCTGATCGAAACCCGCGGCGCCAATCGGGTCTAGACCGGCGGTGGGTTCGTCGAGAAACAGGATGTCCGGGTCCAGGGCCAAGGCACGGGCCAGGGCCGCGCGCTTGATCATGCCGCCGGACAGCGAAGCAGGGTATTTGTCCGCCGCCGACAACGGCAGCCCGGCCAACGCCAGTTTCACTGCCGCCAGGTGCTCGGCGTCGGCACGGCTCAGGCCGGCGTGTTCAATCAAGGGCAGGGCGACGTTCTCGGTCACGGTGAGCGAAGAGAACAAGGCACCTTTCTGGAACAACACACCGAACCGCCGTTCGACCAGCGAGCGCTCGTGTTCCGACAGGCTCGGCAAGTTCTTGCCGAAGACCTTCACCAGCCCTTCGCTGGGCTGACGCAAACCGACGATGCTACGCAACAGCACCGATTTGCCACTGCCGGAACCGCCGACCACCGCCAGAATCTCACCCTTGTACAAGTCCAGGTCGAGGTTCTCGTGCACACTCTGCCGGCCGAAGCGATTGCACAGCCCACGGACTTCAATCACCGCCTCTGAAGGCGCTCTGGGTAAACGACTCACCAGTCCATCTCCATGAAAAACAACGCAGCCACGGCGTCGAGCACGATCACCACGAAAATCGACTGCACCACACTGGACGTGGTGTGCGCGCCAACGGACTCGGCGCTGCCGCTGACCTTGAAGCCCTCGAGGCAGCCGATGGCGGCAATCAGAAACGCAAAAATCGGCGCTTTGACGATCCCCACCAGAAAGTGCTGAACGCCGATGTCCGATTGCAGCAGTGACAGGAACATCGCCGGCGAGATATCCAGCGACAGCGCGCAGACCACGCCACCGCCGACAATCCCTGACACCATCGCCAGAAAGGTCAACATCGGCAGCGCCACCAGCAACGCAAGGACGCGGGGTACTACCAGCAACTCCATCGGGTCGAGGCCGAGGGTGCGAATCGCGTCGATTTCTTCGTTGGCCTTCATCGAACCGATCTGCGCGGTGAACGCACTGGCGGTGCGGCCCGCCATCAGGATCGCCGTGAGCAACACACCGAACTCCCGCAGAAAAGAGAACGCCACCAGATCCACGGTAAAAATGCTCGCGCCAAAACTCGCCAGCACCGTCGCCCCGAGAAACGCCACCACAGCGCCCACCAGAAAGGTCAGCAGGGCGACGATGGGCGCGGCGTCGAGGCCGGTTTGTTCGATGTGAGCGACCATCGGCGTGAGACGCCAGCGCCTGGGCCGAAACAACCCGCGAGCGATGGTTTCCAGGATCAGGCCGACGAAACCCAACAGTTGCAGCGTGTCCTGCCAGACCGCGTCGACCGCGCGGCCGATGCGGGTCAGCAGTTGAATGCCGACGCTGATTTCCGGTTCTTTGATCGGCACGCAGAAATCGGTCAGCGAGCAGTACACCGTCTGCAACAAGGCGCGATCCGCGGAAGAAAGGGTGCAATCGGGGTGTTCGGCAGATTTGCCCAGACGCTCGGCCCCCAGCAACTCCACCAGCAATGACGCACCCGCCGTATCGAGCGCGCCAAGGCCATTGAGATCGATGTGGGTGTTGTTGTCGTATTGGCCACGGAGCTTTTCGCTCAGGCGGCTGAGATCGGCGTAATGGGCGAGCGTCCAGTCACCTGTGACCCGCAACAGGGCAGGGCTGTGCGAGGTGTCCAGTCGGGCACTGCCGGGCATTGTGCTGCTAGTCATAAGCTCCGTGCTTGTTCGGCTATTACGCAGATCTGACTAATAGCACGAACCGCGTTACTTTTCTTTGATGGGTGTGCTGTCCATGACTTTGAAGCGCAGCACGCCAATCAACTGACCGTCCTCAGTCAGCACCCGGACCTGCCATTTGCCTGCGGGGTTGCCGGGGAAGTTCTGCTTGTGGGTCCAGGCGCGGTAGCCTTCCTTGCGCCCCCCGTTGATGTCCAGCGGGATACGGTCGACTTCTTTACCGTTGAACATCCAGACGTGATAAATCCGCTCGGCCAGACCCCGCGGGGCATTGATCGCGGTGTACGCGTACAGCCCACCGCCGCGAATCTGCTCGGCGCTGACTTCTTCCAGGCTCTTGCCGGGGGTTCGGTCCTGCATTTGGGTGCTGATCGCCACTTCGGTCATCCACAGGGTCGCCGGCGGCACCCAGGAGCGCAGCACCCAGCCGGCGGCGCCGATGCCGACGGTGATGCTGAGGATCGCCAACGCATTGCGCACGGTGCGAATCGGGAAGATCGAGGCCAGGCTCGGGAACGACAGCAACATGGCAATGCCCAGCGCCAGCTTGAAGCTCTGGGCGGTGGTCAGGTGCAGGATGACGGGCAGGGCGGTCAGCAGGGCCGCGAACAGGGTCAGGGTGTGCAGCGCCAGGAACGCCCAGCGGCGCGGTGCCAGCCATTTGTAGTAGAGCGGGTCGATGATCGAAATCAGCGCCGCCATGCTCAGTAATCCAGTGAAGAACAACTGGCCGCTGTTCCAGGTAGTGGTGATTAAAAAGAACGGCAGGACGAAGAACAGGCTTTCCTGATGGATCATCTGCGTCGCATAACGCAGCAGTGGCTGGGGTATTTCGCGCTTGAAGACCCTGGCGAACAGCTTGGTGAGGCTGTTTTCCAGCATCAGCCAGACCCAGCTGACCAGCATGATGGTGGTGATCCACGTCGCCAGACCCTGTTGGCGATCCACCAGCATGAAGCTGCCGACCCCTGAAATGAAACCGCCAAGCGCAATGACCCCGGGATAGCGCTTCATCAATTCGAGGATGCGCTGTACGTACAGGGTCAGATTCGGCATTCGGCGATTCACAATAGTCGTGGGAA
Source organism: Pseudomonas sp. BF-R-26 (assembly GCF_019947395.1). Lineage (NCBI taxonomy): Bacteria > Pseudomonadati > Pseudomonadota > Gammaproteobacteria > Pseudomonadales > Pseudomonadaceae > Pseudomonas > Pseudomonas sp. BF-R-26. The sequence goes on from NZ_JAGYGK010000001.1 coordinate 74,530, forward strand.
AAATCCTCGACAGGGTACCGCCCGAGGGGTCCTTGTGGCGAGGGGGCTTGCCCCCGTTCGGCTGCGCAGCAGTCGCAAAAATTGGTGGATGCGATGTGCCGGATATACCGGGGGTACTGTCTTTCAGGGCCGCTTCGCAGCCCAACGGGGGCAAGCCCCCTCGCCACACAAAAAACCTATTGCCACAGGGAAATCATTGCTTTCTGCGGTGAACGCGCCAACCCAATATTCCAAGCACCATCAGTCCAAATCCCCCGACAATCGCCCACATCACCTGGTCATAACTCATCAGCGGTTTCTCGATCCGCAGATACCCCGGCTGCAGCAGCAACTCACGCATCGCCTTGTTCGCCTCGGCCAGTGTCACGTCTTGCAGTGCCTTGGCCGGGTTGACGAAATGGCCGTCCTCGTAGTCGCCGAGGGCGCTCCAGTAATAGTCCGCCAAGGCGCTATTGCCTTGCACGGCCCAAGTCTGGCGAGCGATGGCGGCTTGCTTGAGACGGGCGAAGGTGGCGGCGTCGAGGCCGTTCTTGAGCAGATCGGCTTTAAGCTCATCCAGCACCTGTTCCGCTGCCAGCACATCGTCGCGATCAAGGTCGGCGTTCAGGCTCATGAAGCCCACCCCGCCAAATACCTCGCGCTCGGCCGAGGGCCCGTAAGACAACCCATGGGCCAGGCGCAATTGGCGATAGAGCGCCCAGTCCAGATAGTCCTTGAGCAGGTCGAAGGTTTCGTCATGCTGGTCTTCCAGCACCGGTTCCGGCACCAGCCAATGCAATTTGGCACCGCCGCCGACGAAACCGTTACTCAAATTGCGCTCGTGGGCCGCGCTGGCCTGAATGTCTGGCAGCGGCAGGTGAGCGCTAGGCTCAACCGCTTCGAGCGCACCATAGGCCCGTTCCAGATAGGCCGGCAGCAAGCGGTCGAGGTCACCAACCACGATCAGGGTCATGTTGTTGGGCGCGTACCAGTCCTTGCGCACCTTCTCCAACTGCTCACGGGTCAGGTGATCGACTTGCGCGCGCTCGGGGCATTTGAGGCCCAGCTCCACCGCCAACTGATTACTCGCGGTGTGCCCCAGATCCTGCCGATCCAGCCAGCGTTGCAGGTGCGAGTAATGACCACCGTCTTCGCGCTCGACCACTTGCTTGGCGACGTTGATCGCTTTGTCGTCGATACGGGTCTGGGTCAGCAGCGCCAACAACAGGTCGAGGACCTTGCGCTGGTTTTTCGCCGGGGCTTCGATGACGAAAGTCGTGTCGGCATTGCTGGTGTAGGCATTCCACTCACCGCCCAGGGCCTGCATGCGCTCTTCCAGACCGCCTTCGCCGGTGGCGTCGATGCCGCTGAACAGCAAGTGTTCGAGCAGATGCGGCAGCTCTTTGTCGGCACAGCTGAAATCATCCAGGCCCACGCCAACCACCAACCGGATCGCCACATGCCCGCGCTCGGTGCCCGGTTTGAGGACCAATTGCAGACCGTTGCGCAAGGTGTAGCCCTCGACCTGAAAGCGATCCAGGGCAAATGAAGGCAGTGAGCCAAGCAGCAGACAAGCGAACAGCAGACAACGCATAACGAGTTTCCGTACGACCAGCGTAAGTTCAACAGACTTCAGGCAACTGTGGACGTTCAGGGTGAATGAGTGATGTCAGTCAAATCGTCGACCGCCAGAGCGCCGGTGTCCGAAGTGCCCAACACCGCATAGGCACTGCTGCAGAACAGCGAATTCAAGCGTCTCATGTCAGCAATCAGTTCCAGATGCAGCGAACTGGTCTCGATACTTTGCACGATCTTACGGTTTAAACGGCTGACATGAGCGTGGGCCAGGCGGCGTTCCTGTGCGCGAAAGCGACGTTTCTCACGCAGTAACTGACGAGCACTTTCCGGGTCGGCACTAAGGAACACTGACAACCCCAGACGCAGGTTGGCAATCAGCTGACTGTGCAGCCCCGCCAACTCCTCCAGCCCGACCTCGGAAAAAGACCGGCGTTGCGAGGTTTTCTGCTGCTGAACCTTGCGCAGCATGCGCTCGATCAGGTCGCTGGAGAGTTTCAGGTTGATCGCCAGCTCGATGGTTTCCGCCCAGCGCCGACTGTCCTGCTCGCTGAGGTCTTCGCGGGGCATTTGTGCCAGATAGAGTTTGATGGCGCTGTAGAGCGCTTCAACATCATCGGTCAGGCGACGAATTTCCTGGGTGACGGCGGTCTGTTTGCCGCGCAACACGTCGAGCATGGCTTCGAGCATGCTGTCGACCAGATCGCCGATTCGCAGGGTTTCCCGGGCAGCGTTGGCCAGCGCCAGACTCGGGGTGACCAAGGCGGTCGGGTCAAGATGCCGCGGTTTGGCCGTGCCATTGATGTCCGGCCGCTCTGGCAGCAACCATGCACAGAGCTTGGCCATCGGCCCGACGCTGGGCAACAGGATCAGGCAACGCACGGTGTTGTAGAGCAGGTGGAAGCCGATGACCATTTCCTGAGGGCTGAAGTCGAGGCTGTCGATCCAGTGCACCAGCGGGTCGAGCACCGGAATGATCAGCAGCAGGCCGATCAGTTTGTACAACAGGCTGCCAAGCGCCACCTGACGGCCGGCCGCGTTCTGCATGCTGGTGCTGAGGAAAGCAAGAATGCCGCTGCCGATGTTGGCGCCGATCACCAGGCCGATGGCCACGGGCAGACTGATCACGCTGGCACCGGCAAGGGTCGCGGTCAGCAGGACGGCAGCCAGGCTGGAGTAGGAAACCATCGCGAACAGCGCGCCGACCAAGGCATCGAGCAAGATATCGCCGGTCAGGGAGGCGAAGATGACCTTCACCCCTTGCGCCTGAGTGATCGGCGCGGCGGCCTCGACGATCAGTTGCAGCGCCAGAATGATCAGCCCCAGGCCAATACTGACCCGGCCCATCTGCCCGACCCGGGTCTGCTTGCGCGACAGAAAGAAAATCACCCCGAGGAAAATCAGCAGCGGCGACAACCACGACAAGTCGAGGGTCAGTACCCGCGCCATCAGCGCGGTACCGACATCGGCGCCGAGCATGGTCGCCAGCGCCGGCGTCAGCGCCATCAGGCCCTGACCGACAAACGAGGTCACGAGCATGGCGGTGGCATTGCTGCTCTGAACCATGGCGGTCACCATGATCCCGGCGACAAACGCCAGCCAGCGCCTGGACATGTTATGGGCGATCACGTGGCGCAAGTTGGAGCCATAAACCCGCAGGATGCCGGTGCGGACGATGTGCGTGCCCCAGATCAAAAGGGTCACGGCTGATAACAAATTGAGCAGGGTGAGCATGCAGGCCCCCTGTGGTGGTAGCGCCCCAGTGGGGCAAGTCAACGGTGCCGCGCGTTTTTCTACGTTCTGTACATAAGCTGTAGTTGGCTAACGGTCTGGACGCCAGCATCGCATAGCTAAAGAGGCGATTGAAACAAAACTGTCATGAAAACAGTTTGCTCAGAGATGACAAAGGGGCCAGAAGGCCCCTTTGTCATAGCAGGGTATTCGGGTTACTGCCCCGGAACATCCTTGCGCAGTTTTACCGGATCCTGCTGTTTGCGCTTTCTCGCCATGGCGGTGCGCAACTTGATGTTGATCGCTTCCACCGCCAACGAGAACGCCATCGCGAAGTAGACGTAGCCTTTTGGCAAGTGCACGTCGAGCGATTCGGCAATCAGCACGGTACCCACCAGCAACAGGAACGACAGCGCCAGCATCTTCAGCGACGGGTGCTTGTCGATGAACTCGCTGATGGTGCCAGAAGCCCACATCATCACTAGCACTGCAACGACAATCGCCGCGACCATGACCGGTACGTGGGACACCATGCCAACGGCAGTGATGACCGAGTCCAGCGAGAACACGATGTCGATGATCGCAATCTGGATGATGGTGTACAGGAAATTGCCGCCCTTGCCCGAAGGCTCGTCGCCGGCTTCATCTTCACCTTCCAGCGCGTGGTACATCTCTTGCGAGCTTTTCCACAGCAGGAACAAACCACCGAAGAACAGGATCAGGTCACGCCCGGAAATACCCTGGCCGAACACTTCGAACAGGTCGGCGGTGAGGCGCATGACCCAGGTGATCGACAGCAGCAACAGGATCCGCGTGATCATGGCCAGCGCCAGGCCGAAAATCCGGGTGCGCGCCTGCATGTGCTTGGGCATGCGGCTGACCAGGATCGAGATCATGATGATGTTGTCGATGCCCAGGACGATCTCCAGGGCAGTCAGGGTGAAGAAGGCAACCCAGATTTCAGGGTTGGTCAGCCATTCCATGTGTATTCCTTTGAGGATGTGTTAAACCACGAAGGGCCCGGGCTTCATTACAGCAAGCCTGGACCCGTCATGGTGAGTCTTGAGCTTATAGAGTGCTGAACAGCGGAAAAATCCCCATCAGCAATGCAGCGACCAGTATGCACAGGCAAACCAGCACTGCCCACTTCAAGGTGAACCGCTGATGGTCACCGAACTCGATACCGGCCAGGGCCACCAACAGATAGGTCGATGGTACCAGCGGGCTCAGCAAGTGGACGGGCTGACCGACGATCGAGGCACGTGCCATTTCCACCGCGGTTATACCGTAATGACTGGCGGCTTCGGCAAGTACCGGTAACACGCCGTAATAAAAAGCATCGTTCGACATGAAGAACGTGAACGGCATGCTCACCAGCGCGGTGATCACGGCCAGGTACGGGCCGAGGAAATCGGGGATGACCGCCAGCAGGCTTTTCGACATGGCATCGACCATACCGGTGCCCGACAGGATACCGGTGAAGATACCTGCGGCAAAGATCAACCCGACCACCGCCAGCACGCTACCGGCGTGGGCCGCGACGCGATCCTTCTGCTGTTGCAGGCATGGGTAGTTGACGATCATCGCGATACTGAACGCCACCATGAACAGCACCGGCAGCGGCAACAGGCCGGCGATCAGCGTACCCATGAGCGTCAAAGTCAGCGCGCCGTTGAACCAGATCAGCTTTGGACGACGGGCATCCGGGAACTGCGAAACGCTGATTTCGCTGTGATCGACTTCATCACCGACCAGGTGCAGTTCACCCAGACGCGCACGCTCGCGTTTACCGTAGAAGTAGGCAATCGCCAGAATCGCCACCACGCCGGCCAGCATCGCCGGAATCATTGGCACAAAGATGTCGGACGGGTCGACATGCAGCGCACTGGCCGCACGAGCCGTCGGGCCACCCCAAGGGGTCATGTTCATCACGCCACCGGCGAGGATGATCAGACCGGCCATGATCCGCGGGCTCATGCCGATGCGGCTGTAGAGCGGCAGCATGGCGGCCACGCAGATCATATAAGTGGTCGCGCCGTCACCATCAAGGGAAACGACGAGCGCCAGTACGGCGGTTCCGACCGAAACTTTCAACGGGTCGCCCTTGACCAGTTTGAGGATCTTGCGCACGGCCGGGTCGAACAGGCCGGAGTCGATCATCAGGGCGAAGTAGAGAATGGCGAACATCAGCATCACGCCGGTCGGCGCGAGTTTAGTGATGCCTTCGAGCATCATCGGACCGATCTTCGGCGAGAAGCCGCCGAACAGGGCAAAGATGATCGGGATGATGATCAGAGCGATCAGCGCGGACAGGCGCTTGGTCATGATCAGGAACATGAACGTGATGACCATGGCGAAGCCAAGGAAAGTCAGCATAGGAGTACTCCAGGCGTAGCGCGGCTAGGGAATGGCGAACCGGAGGGGGTCAGCGCAGAACGGGAAGCACGAGACGTACGGGCGGAGTGACAGCGAAGAGGCGGGTAGTAGCGGACATCAGAATCACCATTGTTGTTGTTTAATGGACCGGGCGGGCGATAAAACACTCGCATTGGCCAACCGGTCTGTTGCCGGCAGTGTGGGCGATCCTAATCGGGGAAGCTTTCAGCCAGCTTTCGCGAGTGAAAGCATTGACCGAATGTACAACCGGTCGTCGGCCCGGTTGACAGTCCGTAAACACGGGGTCAGGAGCAAAAGACATGGGCGAACTTCACACCGGCGGCTGCCACTGCGGACAAATGCGCTATCAATTCAGCGGGCCATTGCACGACATCGCTCACTGCCATTGCTCGATTTGCCGACGGGTCAGCGGTGGAATCGTGACCACCTGGATCACCGTGCCGGCCTCAGCATTTAAATGGATGGCGGCTACGCCATCCCGGTACGAGTCTTCGTCTACTTGCGTGCGATATTTCTGCCCAAACTGTGGGGCGCAACTGGCACTGGTGACGAAGTTCAGCCCCGAGAGCATCGACGTGACCATCGCCACCCTCGACCATCCCGAGCAGGCGCCGGCCGAGCGGCATATCTGGACCGACAGTCGTTTGCCGTGGCTGCATCTCGACGAGCACTTGCCCGGCGAGGCCCAAGAACAACTCTGATCAGAAAACAGACAGGTTCAACGGCCGGATCGCGCCCATCCAGATCGCGTGCTCGGTGTGGTCGAGCAGATCGTCGCCTGTGTCCGGGTGCAGGAATATCACTAATCCCTTACGGTTGAGCGCCAGCCACGGCAACACCGCGCCGAGGTGTTGCGGCTCGAAAGCCAACTGGCAGCTCCAGTCCGGGTGCGGGCCAACCGGGCGTTCGTGCATGCGCCCCATCTTCAGTGGAAACAATTGCGCTGCCTGCTCACACAAAGCCCGTGCCTGTGGCAGGGTGCTGGCATCGAAATAGACGTGGGCGTGGTAACCCTTGATCGTTTGCATCTGACTCCCTCTGAAACCTTGTCGAACCCTCGCCGCTTCCCGCAGGTCACACACCATATACGCTGAATAGTAGGGAGCACGGCCATGAAAAATGCCGAAACCCCGGTGGTAAAGGTAGTGCTTTATGGTGCCATGAGTAGCCTGGGCAGTGCGCTGATGGCTGAAATGCTGCGGCGCCAGCATGAAGTGATCGCGATTCTCGATGACCTGAACGCGCTCGCGCCGCGCCCGGGTTTACGCACCAAGGCCGGTGACCTGTTCGATGCCAAGCGGGTCAAGCAGAGCGTGGCCGGCTGTTCGGCGGTGATCTGCCTGCTCGATGCGCCAGGGTTGCCGATGAACAGTGAACACATCGAAAAATCCATCGTGCCCGGCCCGGTGGAGGAGGTGCTAGCGGTGGATGCACTGATTGACGGCATGCAGGCCGCAGGCATTTCCCGGCTGTTTGTGGTGGGCGATTTCGAGGTGCTGGACGACCCGGAAATAGAAGACCCGTTACAACGCCACGCCGCCGAAGAAATCCGCGAAGCTCTGCAAAGCAGCTCGTTGCACTGGACCTTGGTGAATGCACCACGCCGCGTGCCCGGGCTGACCATCGAGCATTTCAGTCACATCAGCAGTAGCCTGGAACCAGGCCTGGCCTCAGCGCTGGAACGGCTGAACAGGGTAGCCGTAGGGATTGCCGATGAGCTGCATCTGAACCTGCATGTTGGTGAGCATGTGAGTTTTGTTGGGACTTCGGAATCATAAAAGATCGCAGCCTTCGGCAGCGCCCACAGGCGCGTAGGAGCTGCCGAAGGCTGCGATCTTTTCGCTTTACACCGCAATCGAAGGCAAAGGAAGGCCATTGAGCGATTGCGCACTGCTGGCCTGTTCCGCCATCAACCAATCCACAAACAGCTGAATCAACGCCCCGCGCCGTTTGCGCTGGGGCAGAACCACGTAATAGCCCAGCCGGGAAATCACCGTGTCGGCAATCGGTCGACACAACAGACCTTGCGCCAACAAGTTATCCACAAGGTGCCGCCATCCGATCGCGACGCCTTGGCCACCAATCGCCGCCTGAATCAGCAAGGTGTAATTGTCGAAGCGCAGTTGCCCCGGCGCTGGGGCCGAGGTGATTCCCAACTCGCGAAACACGCCGCTCCAGTCGAACCAGTTGCTGCTGTTTTCGCCTCGCAGGTGCAGCAGCGGAAACTCCAGCAATGCATGAGCCGGCAAGGGCAGGGGACGGTCCTTCAATAGCAGCGGGCTGCATACCGGAAACACCTCTTCGCTGAACAGCCAGTGGCTCTCGCCCTGCTTGAACCGGCCATCGCCGAACAGCACCGCCACATCGATATCGGTACGCAGCATGTTGTGGCTGCGTTCGCTGGTGACCAGGCTGACGTCCACTTGAGGGTTGGCGGTATGGAAGCGGTGCAGACGCGGCATAAGCCAGTACGCAGCGAAGGCAAAGTCGGTGGCCACCTGCAACACTTCGTGCTGTTGTTGTGCGCTGATCGCGCTCAATCCTGCATCGATATTCTGCAAACCGAGCTGAACTTGCTCAAACAGAATAGTCCCGGCCTCAGTCAGTTCAATACCGCGATAGATACGGTCGAACAACCGGGTCGCGAGCTGTTCTTCCAACCGCTTGATCTGCTGGCTGATGGCCGGTTGCGTGGTGCCGAGTTCCACCGCGGCGGCGGTGAAGCTGCGTTGCCGGGCCGCGGCTTCAAAAGCACGCAGCAGGTCCAGGGACAAATCACCGAGGGCGTCATACATAAGCTGGGCTTATCCTAGTCATTGCCTGGCATGGGCTTTACCACAAAGATTATGGACTCCATGCTCGATCACAGCACTCTCGCATAAATATCCACTATGGAATGCCGCGATCACATGAAGCGCAAAAATATTCTTTTCATCATGGCCGATCAAATGGCCGCGCCAATGTTGCCGTTCTACGGCCCTTCGCCTATCAAACTGCCGAACCTCAGCCGCCTCGCCGCCGAAGGCGTGGTGTTCGACGCCGCTTATTGCAATAGCCCCCTTTGCGCGCCGTCGCGTTTCACCCTGGTTAGCGGTCAGTTGCCGAGCAAGATCGGCGCCTACGACAACGCGGCCGATTTCCCCGCCGACGTTCCAACCTATGCCCATTACCTGCGTCGCCTCGGCTACCGCACCGCGCTGTCGGGCAAGATGCACTTCTGCGGCCCGGACCAGTTGCACGGCTATGAAGAACGCCTGACCAGCGACATTTATCCGGCCGATTACGGTTGGTCGGTGAACTGGGATGAGCCGGACGTACGCCCAACCTGGTACCACAACATGTCGTCGGTGCTGCAAGCCGGGCCGTGTGTACGCACCAATCAGCTGGATTTCGACGAGGAGGTGGTGTTCAAGGCTCAGCAATATTTGTTCGACCACATCCGCGAGGATGGCGATCAGCCGTTCTGCCTGACCGTGTCGATGACTCACCCACACGATCCGTACACGATTCCCAAAGCTTTCTGGGATATGTACGACGATGCCGACATCCCTTTGCCCGAAACGCCGGCACAGGATCAACTTGATCCTCATTCCCAGCGTTTACTTAAGGTCTATGACCTTTGGGACAAGCCGCTGCCTGTGGATAAGATTCGCGACGCGCGCCGTGCATATTTCGGTGCGTGCAGCTATATCGACAGCAACGTCGGCAAACTTCTGCAAACACTCGAGGAAACAGGGCTGATCGATGACACCATCATCGTATTCTCCGGTGACCACGGCGACATGCTCGGCGAGCGCGGCCTCTGGTACAAAATGCACTGGTACGAAATGGCTGCCCGGGTACCGCTGCTGATCAGTGCACCAGGGCAATTCGGGGCTGGGCGAGTCAGCGCGGCGGTGTCCACTGCCGACCTGCTACCGACCTTTGTCGAACTGGCCGGTGGCTCGCTGGAACCGGGTCTGCCGCTGGATGGCCGCTCGCTGGTTTCGCATCTGCAAGGGCAGGGCGGTCACGATGAAGTTTTCGGTGAGTACATGGCTGAAGGCACCATCAGCCCGCTGATGATGATTCGCCGTGGCGCCTACAAATTCATCTACAGCGACGACGACCCTTGCCTACTCTTCGATGTACATAACGATCCGAAGGAACAGGAAGAACTCAGCCAATCGCCGCAACATTGGCAGCTTTTCGAGGATTTTCTCGCCGAAGCGCGGGCCAAATGGAATATCCCGGCGATCCACCAACAGGTGCTTGCCAGTCAGCGACGCCGGCGTTTCGTCGCCGGCGCCCTGACCATCGGCAAACTGAAGAGCTGGGATCACCAGCCTCTGGTGGACGCCAGTCAGCAGTACATGCGCAACCACATCGACCTCGACGATCTGGAGCGTAAAGCACGTTATCCACAACCCTGCCAAAACCAATAATGTTAAGGGGAAGTCCATGCAAAGGTTATCCACAGTACTGACGGTCGGGCTTCTGGCTCTGGGCAGTGCCTCGGCCTATGCCGAGCAAAGCTGCGAGACGGTGAAAATGGCCGATCCTGGCTGGAGCGACATTGCTGCAACCAACGCCATCACCGGGTTTCTGCTGGACGGCATGGGCTACAAGGCCAAGGTCGACACGCTGGCAGTACCGATCACCTTTGGCGGTCTGAAGGATGGCCAGGTGGACGTATTCCTCGGTAACTGGATGCCGGCGCAGCAAGGCTTCTACGACAAGTTCGTGGCTAATGGCGACGTTACTCAACTGGCGAAGAACCTCGACGGCACCGAGTTCACACTGGCGGTCCCGGATTACGTTTGGAACGCGGGTGTGCATAACTTTAATGACCTGAACAAGTACGCCGAACTACACCCAAAAGAAGTCGACAAGAAGATCTATGGCATCGGCTCCGGCGCCCCGGCGAACATTTCGCTGCAAGAGATCATCAAGAAGAACGACTTCGACATGGGTCAGTGGAAGCTGGTCGAATCCAGTGAGCAGGCGATGCTGGCCGAAGTGTCTCGCGCGGTGAAGAAACAGAAATTCGTGACCTTCCTCGGCTGGACGCCCCACCCGATGAATGTGCAGCTGAAAATGCATTACCTGAAAGGCGGCGAGAAGTACTTCGGCGACACCGGCAGCGTTTATACACTGACCCGCAAAGGTTATGCACAGGCCTGCCCGAACGTCGGCAAGCTGCTCACCAACCTGAGTTTTACCCAGGAAATGGAGAACAGCATCATGGCCGAGGTGGTAAACAAAAAGGTCAGTAATGCCGAGGCGGCCAAGGCGTGGATCAAGGCCAACCCGGCGGTGCTGGATAAGTGGCTGGACGGTGTGAAGACCGTGGACGGCAAAGATGCGTTGCCGGTCGTGAAAGCCAAGCTTTAACTGCTACCACTTGATCGTTCCCACGCAGAGCGTGGGAACGATCAGCGTCGGTCCTGATACTCTTTCGTAAAATCCCGCCCGAGAGGACCCATGGCCTTCCCCAGCCGCCATTCACTCTTTCCCTTCCTGACCTGGTTGCCCCGGCAAACCCGTGCCAGCGTCGGTCGTGACCTGATTGTCGGCCTGAGCGGTGCGATTCTCGCGTTGCCACAATCCATTGCCTACGCCCTGATCGCCGGTCTCCCACCGGAATACGGGTTGTACGCCGCCATCATCCCGGTACTGATCGCCTGCCTCTGGGGTTCATCGTGGCATTTGATCTGCGGTCCTACGGCGGCCATTTCCATCGTCCTGTACGCCAGCGTCAGTCCTCTGGCCGTCCCCGCGTCGCAAGACTACGTCACGCTGATCCTGCTTCTGACACTCCTTGCGGGCATTTTCCAGTGGCTGCTGGGTTTGCTGCGTTTCGGCGCCCTGGTGAATTTCGTCTCTCACTCGGTGGTGCTGGGCTTCACACTTGGCGCAGCGGTGGTAATTGCAATTGGGCAACTGCCGAACTTGCTGGGGCTGGATGTGCCCAACCAGGCCACGGCGCTGAACAGCCTGGTGCTGCTGTTCAGTCATCTCAGTGAGGTGGACAAACCCTCGCTGGTACTGGGCCTGGCCACGGTGGTGATAGGCATCGTGCTAAAACTGCTGGTGCCGCGCTGGCCGACGCTGTTGATCGCTCTGGCCTTGAGCGGGTTGCTGGTATGGCTGTGGCCAGCGATGTTCGGTCATGTGCAGTTGGTCAGCGCCTTTGTCGGGCGACTGCCACCCTTCAGCCCGTTGCCGCTGGATCTGGACCTGGTGTTGCGCCTGCTGCCTAGCGCGGTGGCGGTCGGGATGCTCGGGCTGGTGACGAGCCTGTCGATTGCCCGCTCCTTGTCGGCGCGCTCGCAGCAGTTGCTCGACGCCAATCAAGAAGTCCGCGCCCAGGGTTTCTCGAACATAGTCGGTGCGTTTTTTTCCGGGTCGCTGTCAGCCGGTTCCTTCACCCGCTCGGCCCTGAGCTATGACGCCGGTGCCTGCTCACCGTTGGCGGGCGTTTTTTCAGCAGTATGGGTGGCGTTGTTCGCTATCTTCGGTGCGGTATTGATCGCCCACATTCCGATCCCGGCCATGGCCGGCAGTATTTTGTTGATCGCCTGGGGATTGGTCGACCATCGCGGCATTCGCGCCTTGTTGCGGGTCAGCCGTGCCGAGTTTCTGGTCATGGCGCTGACCTGTGTCGCGACGCTGTTGCTGGAGTTGCAAACGGCGATCTACGCCGGCGTGCTGGCCTCGCTGTTCTTCTACCTCAAACGCACCTCGCAACCACGGGTTCAGCATTGGCGTGAGGGCGACGAAGACATTCTGCGAGTCGGCGGTTCAATCTTTTTCGGCGCCAGCCATTACCTGCAAGTGCGCCTGCAACGGATGCACGGCGCGCGGGTAGTGATCGAGGCGCAGCAGATCAACTTCATCGACTATTCGGGCGTGGAAATGCTGCACCAGGAAGCGCGACGGCTGCTGCGCCAGGATCGCAGCCTGACCCTGCGGCGGGCACGGCCGCAGGTGGTGGAGGAATTGAGAAAGCTCGAAGGCGCGGAGAAATGCCCGATTCGCTTCGAAGATTGAAAAGATCGCAGCCTTCGGCAGCTCCTACAGGGGTACGAAAATACGCGTAGGAGCTGCCGAAGGCTGCGATCTTTTGATCTTAAAGCGCCAATTGCCGGCGGAGTTCGGCCAGCACCGGCGCCGTATCCGGCCGCACACCGCGCCAAAGATAGAAAGCTTCCGCCGCCTGCTCGGCCAGCATTCCCAAGCCATCCATCGCCACTGCCGCGCCGTGCTCGCTGGCCCAGCGGCAGAACGAGGTCGGCTCCTTGCCGTACATCATGTCGTAGCAAACCGTCTTGCCCGGCTCGATCAAACTGCTGGCAATCGGCGGTACATCGCCTGACAGACTGGCGGACGTAGCGTTGATAATCAGGTCCACCGGCTCCCGCAACCAATCGAAGCCACTGGCCGACACCGGCCCCAGATCCGCGAACAATTCCGCCAGCAATTCGGCTTTTTCCACCGTGCGGTTGGCGATGATCACCGACGCCGGTTGCTCCGCCAGCAGCGGCTCCAACGCACCACGCACCGCACCGCCGGCCCCGAGCAGCAGGATGCGTTTGCCCGCAAGGCTGAATCCGGCGTTGACCGTCAGATCCCGTACCAGCCCGGCGCCATCGGTGTTGTCACCCAGCAAACTGCCATCGGCCAGTTTGCTCAGGGTATTCACCGCGCCGGCCCGCTGCGCTCGCTTGGTCAAGCTGTTCGCCAAACGATAGGCGTCTTCCTTGAACGGCACCGTCACATTCGCCCCACGCCCTTCGCGGAAAAATGCCTGGGCACAGCCGGAAAAATCATCGAGGGGCGCCAGCAAAGTGCTGTAGTCCAGTTTTTGCCCCGTCTGCTCGGCGAACAAACGGTGAATCAGCGGCGACTTGCTGTGGCCAATCGGGTTACCGAATACGACGTAACGATCCATCTACATTCCTCAACCGTAGGAGCTGCCGAAGGCTGCGATCTTGACTGCAGCCCCGACGATGCAAAAACTCAAACCCTGGAATCAGGCCTTGGCCAACCAATCGCGGTCTTGCAGGAAGTACTCGGTCAGGCGCGCTTCTTCACTGCCCGGCTCGGCTTTCCAGTCGTAGGCCCAGCGTACTTGCGGTGGCAGAGACATCAGGATCGATTCGGTACGTCCGCCCGATTGCAGGCCGAACAGCGTGCCACGGTCATAGACCAGGTTGAACTCGACGTAACGACCACGGCGAAACTCCTGGAATTCACGCTGTTTGGCCGTGAACGCATCACTCTTGCGGCGCTGCACGATCGGCAGGTAAGCGTCGATAAACGCATCGCCGATGGCGCGCATGAAGGCGAAGCTGGTATCGAAGTCCCACTCGTTCAAGTCATCGAAAAACAAACCGCCGATGCCACGCGGCTCGTGGCGATGCTTGATGTGGAAGTAACTGTCGCACCAGGCTTTGTAGCGCGGATAGACGTCCGGGCCGAACGGCGCGCAGGCCTGTTCGGCGACGCGGTGCCAGTGCACGCAGTCTTCTTCATTACCGTAATAAGGGGTCAGGTCGAAGCCGCCACCGAACCACCAGACCGGCTCTTCACCTTCTTTTTCGGCGATAAAAAAGCGTACGTTGGCGTGGGATGTCGGTACATGGGGGTTGTGCGGGTGAATCACCAAAGACACGCCCAAGGCTTCGAAACCTCGGCCGGCCAGTTCTGGCCGATGAGCGCTGGCGGAGGGTGGGAGTCCGCTGCCAAAGACGTGGGAAAAGTTAACGCCGCCCTTTTCGATGACCGCGCCGTTTTCAATCACCCGGGTGCGACCACCACCGCCGGCAGGCCGGGTCCAGGCGTCTTCGACGAAGCGCGCGCCGCCGTCTTCAGCTTCCAGGGCAGCGCAAATGCGGTCTTGCAGGTCGAGCAGGTAGGCTTTTACGGCCTCGGTGCGGGTAGTCATGGCATCACCTTGAATCGGGCAAAGCTACGCGGCGCTCATACAGGCCGGCGGCAAATTGCTGCGTAGGATAACACTGCACCTTGTGCCGTCGCAGTTGACGAAGGTCAAGCTTTAAGAGTCCGATAGGGCGCTTGGCGCTACAACTCTAGAAGCTAATACTTAAGGAAAGTGCAGATGGCAAAGCGTATCCAGTTCCGCGCCCATGGCGGCCCCGAAGTACTCGAGCATGTCGATTACCAGCCCGCCGAACCCGGCCCGCTGCAGGTGCGCGTGACCAACAAGGCCATCGGCCTGAACTTCATTGACACCTATTACCGCGGCGGCCTCTATGCGCCACCCGCCTTGCCGTCGGGCCTGGGGGCTGAAGGCGCGGGTGTGGTCGAAGCAGTCGGCAGCGAAGTCACCCGCTTCAAGATCGGCGATCGCGTGGCGTACGGCAGCGGCCCATTGGGCGCTTATAGCGACGTTCATGTATTGCCGGAAGCTAATCTGGTGCATCTGCCGGACGCCATCAGCTTCGAACAGGCCGCCGGCGTGATGCTCAAAGGCCTGACCGTGCAGTACTTGCTGCGTCAGACGTATGAACTCAAGGGTGGCGAAACCATTCTGTTCCACGCAGCAGCCGGAGGGGTCGGTTCCCTGGCCTGCCAATGGGCCAAGGCCTTGGACGTGAAGCTGATTGGCACGGTTAGCTCACCAGAGAAAGCCGCACTGGCGAAAGCCAATGGTGCCTGGGCGACCATCGATTACAGCCATGAAAACGTCGCGCAACGCGTGCTGGAACTGACTGACGGTAAAAAAGTGCCGGTGGTGTACGACGGTGTCGGCAAAGATACCTGGCTGACGTCGCTCGACAGCGTCGCGCCTCGGGGGCTGGTGGTGAGTTTCGGTAATGCTTCAGGCGCTGTAGATGGAGTGAACCTGGGGATTCTCGCGGGGAAGGGTTCGCTGTACGTGACCCGGCCGACCCTGGCGACCTACGCCAACAACGCTGAAAACCTGCAAAACATGGCCGATGAGCTGTTCGAGATGATCATCAGCGGCAAGTTGAAGGTGGACATCAGCCAGCGCTATCCATTGGCTGAAGCGGCCAAAGCGCAGACCGAATTGTCGGCACGGCGCACGACGGGCTCGACTGTTTTGTTGCCTTGACACCAGACTGTGGCGAGGGGGCTTGCCACCGTTGGACTGCGCAGCAGTCCCCAACCTGAAGATGCGGTCTGTCAGTTAGAACGCATCGCTCATTGGCGGGCGCTTCGCACCCGAACGGGGGCAAGCCCCCTCGCCACATTAATCCGGGCGCACAACGTGGCCGGTGGCCAGATCGCGAATCACGCTCGGATTCTTCCGCCCACCCAGATTGCCGCCCAGCACCCAATCAACCTGCCCACGGAAATACTGCTCCACGCGAAGCCGCGTCCGCGCCGCCGGCCGTCCCTGAGGGTTGGCCGAGGTTGAAACCAACGGCCCGACCAACGCACACAAATCCCGCACCAGTGGGTGATCGCTAACCCGCAACGCCACCGTTTCATGCACACCGGTAATCCACTGCGGCAACATATTCTGATGCGGCACCAGCCAGGTGTTGGGGCCCGGCCAAGTGCTGGCCATGCGGTCCATCCACAATTCAGGGAAGTCTTCGAAGAGGAAATCGAACTGGCGAATATTGTCAGCCACCAGAATCAGACCCTTATCCACAGACCGTCCCTTGATCAGCAGCAGACGATCCACCGCCTCCTCGTCCCACGGGTCGCAACCCAATCCCCAGACAGCTTCGGTTGGATAGGCAATGACCGCCCCAGCGCGAATTTCTCGTGCGGCTTGTTGCACACGCCAACTGTTGACCATGAACGACTCTCCGGAATAAGGCTCTGCGCAGTTTACCGATCTTCCTTGTAAAACCTAGCGTCCCCGCGCAAGCCAGCGGCCGCTTTCACAGACCGCACGGCCGTCCATTTCCAGTTCCGTCAGCGCTGCCAATACTTTCGACAACGCCCAGCCGCTGGTGATCGCCAGGGCTTCGCTGGTATGGGGCGCCGCGTGGAGCAATATGAGCAGCGGATGAGTCTCTGTTGTCTGCGGGGGTTCTGTGGATAACGGCAGCCGTTGCCAGCCGCGCAAGGCTTCGAGGATGTGCTCGATGGTTTCCACCAGCACCGCACCGTCGCGGATCAGCTGATGACAACCCTTTGCACCAGGGTGATGGATCGACCCTGGAATCGCATACACCTCACGCCCCTGTTCCGCCGCCAGCCTCGCGGTGATCAACGAACCACTGGCAACACTCGCCTCGACCACGAGCACGCCGAGGGACAAACCGCTGATGATTCGATTGCGCCGGGGGAAATTGCTGGGGGAAGGGCCGGCGTCCAGCGGGAACTCCGAAAGTACCGCGCTTCCCGAAGCGATCATGGCGTCCGCCAGCCTTCGATTGCGCTGTGGATAAAAATTTTCCAGCCCCGTGCCAAGTACGCCAACCGTTTGCCCGCCAACGTCCAGAGCCGCCTGATGCGCGGCGGCATCAATGCCCAGGGCCAGACCGCTGGTGATGACAAAACCGGCGCCGGCCAGACTGCGGGAAAACGCGGTGGCAGTGTCCATTCCCGGTCGCGAAGCACGACGGCTGCCGACCATCGCCAGCTGTGGTTTTTCCAGAATTCCCGGATCGCCCGCGACGAATAACAGCGGCGGCGCATCACTGATTTGCGCCAGCAATGCGGGGTAGTCCGGTTGGTCCCACATCAGTAAATGCTGGCCCGGGCGCTCTAACCAGGCCAATGCGTGACTGGCGCCGTCACGAATTTCACTGGAGCGCCGACCCTCCGCACAAGCGAGTGGCAGGCCCAACGCACGCCAGGCACTAGCCGGTGCGCTGATGGCTTTGGAGGCAGAGCCGAAGGCCTCAAGCAATTTCTTGAAACGTGCAGGGCCGAGTTCCGGCAAACGGTGCAGGCGTAAACGGGCTTCCAGTTCCGCAGGGGAAACGGACGTACAGGCAGACAGCGACATGGATCATCCTTGATCGTTATAGAGTCCCATCGAATCGGGAATAAGCTGTGGATAACTCTGTTGGTAACTTGTGAGCAGGCTTAAGGATTTCGCACCTTGTCCATCACCGCCAAAGAGCGCGATGCGTTAAGGACAAGCCCGTAGCTGAGCTTGTCGTAAGTGCGGAAGACCATCAGCAAACCGGCCCGCTCGTCGGGAATTTTCAATGGCTGGCCGGTGATTCGGTCACGCACGGTTTCACCGGTTTTCATCACCGCCAGCACATTGCCTTCGGCCAGGCCATCGCGCTGCCCCTTGTTCAACGTGACGACATCCAGCGCGCCGATCTGGGTGACCCCACGCGGGACATCGATAATCAAGCCGTCGATTTCGGCAGTTGGCGCACTGGGCATGAAGGTCGAATTGATCGAGCGCTCTTCACCGCCGAACAGCCGGTCGCCGAGTCGTACTTCCTGAGTGGTGCGTTGCAGGGCCAGGGTGGCGACGTCGCCTTCAGTGGCAATGATCTCGCCGCCACCGATGTCGTCGGCGTTGATCCCCAGAAACTCCTTGCTCTGCGGATCGGTGTAGACCTTGCCCTGACGGAAGATGCCGTACACCGGTTGTGTCGGGTCGAAATGGCCACGCGCGAATATTCGATCACCGGTGCCGCTGAGCACCCGTTCGGCATCGCCGGCGACGATGTAGGGCGCCTTGTCGAAATCCTCTGCCTTGTCGACGATGCGATTGCTCAGCAGAAAGCTGTTGATCGATTTCAGCGGAATGCTCGGAATGGCATCGGCCACCGGCGAGCTGCGGATTCGTGGCGAAAGCTTGATAGTGCCCCGGGAAGCGCCCCGATTGAGGGTCAGGCGTGGCTGACCGTTGACGTAAACCAGCGACAGCGTATCGCCCGGATAGATGAGATTGGGGTTTTCGATTTGTGGATTGGCCTGCCAAAGCTGCGGCCATTCCCACGGTTCACGCAGGTATTTGGCGGAAATGTCCCAGAGTGTGTCCCCTGCCACCACGGTGTATTGCTGTGGAAAACCTTCCCTGAGTTGCACTTGCCCATGCGCAAAACCGGCCGAGGCCAGAAGGAGCAAGGCGAGTAGTGATTTCCTCATGCGGTGAATCCCTTTATTATGTACGTTCGCGTGAAACGCCAGAGCCCTCGTGGCTCGCTTCCTGCTCATTATTGAAAAGCCGGAAGCTACGTTCACAACGGTAGCCTGCATCCTCGGACTCGCCAGGCCATCGACCCGACTTTACCTCACACGTGCAGCAATTGAGCTTATGGCCATTTTAGACATCCTCGAATTCCCCGACTCGCGCCTGCGTACTATCGCCAAACCAGTGGCTGTAGTGGACGACGAAGTGCGTCAGTTGGTCGATGACATGTTTGAAACAATGTATGAAGCGCCAGGCATCGGCCTCGCCGCGACCCAGGTCAACGTGCATAAACGTATCGTCGTGATGGACCTCTCCGAAGACCGCAGCGAACCGCGGGTGTTCATCAACCCCGAGTTCGAAGTCCTGACCGACGAGGTGGACCAGTACCAGGAAGGCTGCCTCTCGGTGCCGGGTTTCTACGAAAACGTCGACCGCCCGCAAAAGGTCAAGATCAAGGCCCTGAACCGCGACGGCCAACCGTACGAACTGATTGCCGAAGGCCTGCTCGCGGTATGCATCCAGCATGAATGCGACCACCTCAACGGCAAATTGTTCGTTGATTACCTGTCTACGCTCAAACGCGACCGGATCAAGAAGAAACTGGAAAAGCTCCATCGCCAGAACGCTTGATGCCCTTCTTTCAAAGGCTTGCTGCGGCAAGCCTTTTTCTTTTCAAGACGCTTTGTAATTGAGAGCTTTCATGACTGAGCCACTGCGCATTGTCTTTGCCGGTACCCCGGAATTCGCCGCCGAACACCTCAAGGCCCTGCTCGACAGTCCTTACGAGATCGTTGCGGTCTACACCCAACCGGACCGTCCGGCGGGCCGTGGGCAGAAGCTGATGCCGAGCCCGGTCAAGCAGTTGGCGTTGGAAAACAACATCCAGGTGTTGCAACCGCCGACCCTGCGCAACGAAGACGCTCAGGCTGAACTCGCCGCACTGAAACCGGATTTGCTGGTGGTGGTCGCTTACGGGCTGATCCTGCCGCAAGTGGTGCTGGATATTCCGCGTCTGGGCTGCATCAACAGTCACGCTTCCTTGCTGCCACGCTGGCGCGGTGCAGCACCGATCCAGCGCGCCGTCGAAGCGGGCGACAGCGAAAGCGGCGTGACCGTAATGCGCATGGAACTGGGCCTCGACACCGGGCCGATGCTGCTCAAGGTCACCACGCCGATCAGCGCCGAAGACACCGGCGGCAGCCTCCATGATCGCCTCGCAGAAATGGGCCCACCGGCCGTGGTTCAGGCGATTGCCGGCCTGGCCGCAGGCACTCTGGAAGGCGAAGTGCAGGACGACAGCCTCGCCACCTACGCACACAAATTGAACAAGGACGAAGCGCGCATCGACTGGAGTCGCCCGGCGGTTGAACTGGAGCGTCTGGTTCGCGCCTTCAACCCATGGCCGATCACCCACAGCACGCTGAACGGTGAAGCGCTGAAAGTGCTGGCTGCGAGCCTGGCCCAAGGGCAGGGCGCGCCGGGTGAAATCCTCAGTGCCAGCAAGGACGGCTTGGTCGTCGCCTGCGGTGAACAGGCGCTGTGCCTGACCCGTCTGCAATTGCCCGGCGGCAAGGCGCTGAACTTCAGCGACTTGTTCAACAGCCGTCGTGAGAAATTCGCCGTCGGCACCGTTCTCGGTCAAGCGGCGGACGCTCAATGAATCCACGTCTGGCTGCCGCCAAGGCACTTGCTGCTGTTCTTAACGGAAAAGCCTCACTCAACAGTTCTCTGCCGACGCAAATGGACAAGGTCGAAGACCGTGATCGCGGCTTCACCCAGGACCTGGCGTTCGGCACGGCTCGCTGGCAGCCACGTTTGTCGGCGTTGGCGGCCAAGTTGCTGCAAAAGCCGTTCAAAGCAGCCGATGCCGATGTCGAGGCGCTGTTGTTGGTCGGCCTCTACCAACTGCTCTACACCCGGGTTCCGGCCCACGCGGCCATCGGCGAAACCGTCGGTTGCGCCGACAAACTGAAAAAGCCGTGGGCCAAAGCCCTGCTCAATGCCGTGCTGCGCCGCGCCCAACGTGAAAGCGAAGCGCTGCTGGCCGAGCTGGAGCACGACCCGGTGGTGCGCACCGCTCACCCGCGCTGGCTGCAAAAATCCCTCAAAGCCTTCTGGCCTGAGCAGTGGGAAGCCATTTGCGCAGCGAACAACGCGCATCCGCCGATGATTTTGCGGGTCAACCGCCGTCATCACTCCCGTGATGCTTATCTCCGGTTGCTGAGTGATGCCGGCATCGCTGCCAAGCCCTGCGTTTACAGTCAGGACGGCATCATCCTCGACGCAGCGGCCGACGTACGCAGCCTCCCGGGTTTCGCCGAAGGCTGGATCAGCGTGCAGGACGAAGCCGCGCAACTGGCCGCTGATCTGCTGGACCTCGCGCCAGGCCAACGGGTGCTGGACGCCTGCTGCGCACCGGGCGGCAAAACCTGCCACATCCTTGAGGCCGAGCCCAAACTGGCCGGCGTGGTGGCTGTGGATCTGGAAGCCAAACGTCTGGTGCGAGTACGGGAAAACCTTGCACGCCTGGGCCTGAGCGCCGAACTGATCGCCGCCGACGGCCGCGACACCGCGACCTGGTGGGACGGCAAACCGTTCCAGCGCATTTTGCTGGACGCGCCGTGCTCGGCCACCGGCGTGATTCGTCGTCACCCGGACATCAAACTGACCCGCCAACCCGATGACATCGCCGCGCTGGCGGTGCTTCAGGGCGAGCTGCTCGACGCCATGTGGATAACGCTGGAGGTGGGCGGCATTCTGCTTTACGCCACCTGCTCCACGCTGCCGACCGAAAACACCGAAGTCATCGAAGCGTTCCTCGCTCGCACGCCGGGTGCCCGTGAACTGGACCTCGCCACAGCGGCCGGCATCAAGCAGCCCCATGGCCGCCAATTGCTGGCCCAGGAAGGTGGCCATGACGGGTTCTACTACGCCAAGCTGATCAAGATTGCCGCCGCGCGCGGTTAACCGGTTTTAAAGGAGTGACTGGATGAAAATCATCATCCTCGGCGCAGGGCAGGTCGGCGGTTCGCTGGCAGAACACCTGGCCAGCGAAGCCAACGACATCACCGTGGTCGACACCGATGGCGAACGCCTGCGTGACCTCGGCGATCGGCTGGACATCCGTACCGTGCAGGGTCGCGGTTCGCTGCCGACCGTATTGCGTCAGGCCGGTGCCGACGACGCCGACATGTTGGTTGCAGTGACCAACAGTGACGAAACCAACATGGTGGCCTGTCAGGTCGCTCACACCTTGTTCCACACGCCAACCAAGATCGCCCGGGTCCGCGAAGCCGCGTACCTGACCCGCGCCGAACTGTTCGATAACGAAGCGATTCCGGTCGACGTGCTGATCAGTCCGGAGCAAGTCGTTACCAACTACATCAAGCGCCTGATCCAGCATCCGGGTGCGTTGCAGGTAATCGACTTCGCCGAAGGCAAAGCACAGCTGGTGGCAGTGAAAGCCTATTACGGCGGTCCGCTGGTGGGTCAGCAACTGCGGCAGCTGCGCGAACACATGCCGAATGTCGAAACCCGCGTTGCGGCGATTTTCCGTCGTGACCGGCCGATCCTGCCCCAGGGCGATACCGTGATCGAGGCCGACGACGAAGTGTTCTTCATCGCCGCCAAAGCGAATATTCGTGCGGTGATGAGCGAAATGCGCCGCCTCGATGAGAGCTACAAACGCATCGTCATCGCCGGCGGCGGGCAGATCGGCGAGCGCTTGGCCGAAGCCATCGAAAGCCGCTATCAGGTGAAGATCATCGAGATGAACCCGGCCCGCTGCCGCCATCTCTCGGACACCCTCGACAGCACCGTGGTGTTGCAGGGCAGTGCCTCCGACCGCGACTTGCTGATGGAAGAGAACATAGCCGACGCCGACATCTTCCTGGCGCTGACCAACGACGACGAAGCCAACATCATGTCATCGCTGCTCGCCAAGCGTCTGGGCGCGAAGAAGGTGATGACAATCATCAACAACCCGGCCTACGTCGACCTGATCCAGGGCGGCGACATCGACATCGCCATAAGCCCGCAATTGGCGACCATCGGTACCTTGCTGGCCCACGTGCGGCGCGGCGATATCGTCAGCGTGCACTCATTGCGTCGAGGTGCGGCGGAAGCCATTGAGGCCATCGCCCACGGTGATGCGAAGTCGAGCAAGGTGATCGGCAAGGCCATCGAAAACATCGGCCTGCCGCCGGGGACCACCATCGGCGCGATCATCCGCGACGAAGAAGTGATCATCGCCCACGACAACACAGTGATCGAAGCCGGCGACCATGTGATTCTGTTCCTTGTGGATAAAAAGCACATTCGGGATGTGGAAAAGCTGTTCCATGTGGGGTTGAGCTTCTTCTGATCCGGCATTTGCAGTGGCTGGACGGGCCTCTTCGCGGGCAAGCCCGCTCCCACAGTGTTTTGCAGTGAACACATATCTTGTGTACGACCGAGATTCCTGTGGGAGCGGGCTTGCCCGCGAAAGCAATCTCAAGAACAAACAGGCATCCCTGAAGAACCTCAATAAGGAATCCACCATGATCGAATCCCTGGAAAAAATGCTCGCCAAGGGTGTGGATAACTCGCTGCTGCGCTTCGGCCTGGGCAAGGGTTATCTGGATCTTGGTGAAAACGCCAAAGCCGCAGAGCATTTCCAGCGCTGCGTCGAGTTCGATCCGAAGTATTCGGCGGCCTGGAAGCTATTGGGCAAGGCCCATCTGGCGCTGGCGGATTACGCGGCGGCGCGTCAGGCCTGGGAACAGGGCCTGGAAGCCGCCCGCAACCATGGCGACAAGCAGGCCGAGAAGGAGATGACGGTGTTTCTGAAAAAGCTTGAGCGTCAGGCGCACTGATCAAGATCAAAAGATCGCAGGCTCCTACAAGGTAACCGCCAAGCCTTTGTAGGAGCTGGCGAAGCCAGCGATCTTTTGATTTTACCGGGGGTTATCCACAGCAGCATCAGTACCAGCGTTCTTCGCCCGGCGGACGCTTCTTGAAGCGCTTCATGCTCCACATGTACTGGCTCGGATAAGCCCGAACATAGCGCTCGACCACCTGGCTCATCGCCGCGCAGGAGGTTTCGGTATCGGTGCTGTACATGGCCTCTGGCGCTGCTTCGAGGATCACTTTGTAACCAGAACCGTCCGGCAACCGCAGGGCATGCAGGAACACACCGACCGCTTTGCCGCCGGCCAGCATGTTCGGGACGAATTTACTGGTCAGGGCTTGAGTGGCAAAGAACGGCACGAAGATCCCGGCGGATTCGGCCGGTTCCGGGTCTGCCGGAATACCCACTGCACCACCTTTGCGCACTTCCTTGATCACGCTGAGGATGCCTTCCTTGGTGGAAGCGGCCACCCGGTTACCCAATTGCACCCGCTGCTTGCGCAGCAAGTCATCCACCGCCTTGAGCTTGGGTGGACGGTAGAAAATGATCGGTTTGCACTGGTTGCAATAGAAGTGGTTCAACACTTCCCAGTTGCCCAAGTGGCTGGTGATGCCGACCACGCCTTTGCCGGAGGCGAGGGCGTCCTTGAGCACGTCGAGACCTTCGACTTCACGCACCAGATCAATGGAACGCTGAGCCGGCCAGATCCACGCGCAAGCGCTCTCGGTCAGGGACTTGCCAATGTCTTTCAGACTCTGGCCCACCAGACGCTCGCGTTCGGCCGGGTCCATCTGCGGAAAGCACTTGGCGAGGTTGATCCGTACCACGTCGCGGGAACGGTTGGGGGTTTTCCACATGATCCAGCCAATCGCCGAACCCACCGCCTGCACTGCCCGCCAAGGAAGCAGGGCAAACAGACGCAGAGCGCCTACCAGCAAGGCGCCTTTCAACTTATCCACAGGTCACTCCTGATCTTGTGCTGTGCGCGAGGCGGCTATTCTAACCGCCGTTCGCCAAGGTGGCGTAGCGATCGCAATCCCGAGTGTGGTCCATGACCATGCCCGAAGCCTGCATCAACGCGTAACAAATGGTCGGGCCGACGAACGTGAATCCAGCTTTTTTCAGACCTTTGCTCATCTCGACGGCGACCGGTGTCACGGCCGGCACTTCACTGCGATCCTTGAAATGATTGATCACAGGCGTTCCGCCGACGAACGACCAGAGAAACGCCACCGGGTCCTCCAGCGCCAGCCAGGCTTGGGCATTGCGCCGGGCCGCATTGAGTTTGAGGCGATTGCGGATGATCCCCGGATCGAGCATCAATTCATCGATTTCCGCATCGCTCATCTGTGCCACGCGCTGTACGTCGAAGCCAAACAACACCTCGCGATAACGCTCTCGTTTGCGCAACACGGTGATCCAGGAAAGCCCGGCCTGGAACCCTTCGAGCAAAAGCAACTCGAACAAACCCTGCGCATCGCGTAGCGGCGTGCCCCACTCCTGATCGTGATAAGCCATGTACAGCGGATCTTCGGTACACCAAAAGCAGCGTGGCATAAGGCTCCAGGGGGCGTGCGCAGGACCGAATCGGGTATACTCCCGCTCTTTAAATCGCAGCCCAAGAAACAGGTGAATTTCGTGAGCCAGCCTACGCCAGCCGTGCGTACCTTCCAAGACTTGATCCTCGCCCTCCAGCAATACTGGGCCGAGCAAGGTTGTGTGGTACTTCAGCCCTACGATATGGAAGTAGGCGCCGGCACTTTCCACACTGCCACGTTCCTGCGCGCCATTGGCCCGGAAACCTGGAACGCCGCTTATGTGCAGCCCAGTCGTCGCCCGACTGACGGCCGCTACGGCGAAAACCCGAACCGTCTGCAGCACTACTACCAGTTCCAGGTAGTCCTGAAGCCGAACCCGGACAACTTCCAGGAACTGTACCTGGGCTCCCTCAAGCACGTGGGCCTCGACCCGCTGGTGCACGACATCCGTTTCGTCGAAGACAACTGGGAGTCGCCAACGCTGGGCGCCTGGGGTCTGGGCTGGGAAGTCTGGCTCAACGGCATGGAAGTGACGCAGTTCACTTACTTCCAGCAAGCGGGCGGCATCGAGTGCTACCCGGTGACCGGCGAGATCACTTACGGTCTGGAGCGTCTGGCCATGTACCTGCAAGGCGTGGACTCGGTCTACGACCTGGTCTGGGCTGACGGTCCGTTCGGCAAGGTGACCTACGGCGACGTGTTCCACCAGAACGAAGTGGAGCAGTCGACCTACAACTTCGAACACGCCAACGTCGAGAAGCTGTTCGAGTTGTTCGACTTCTATGAAAGCGAAGCCAAGCGCCTGATCGAACTCGATCAGCCATTGCCGTTGCCGAGCTACGAAATGGTGTTGAAGGCGTCCCACACCTTCAACCTGCTGGATGCGCGCCGGGCGATCTCGGTGACCGCGCGTCAGCAATACATTCTGCGTGTACGCACCCTGGCGCGTTCCGTTGCGCAAGCCTATCTGCTGGCTCGCGCCAAGCTGGGCTTCCCGATGGCGACCCCGGACCTGCGTGATGAAGTACTGGCCAAGCTGGAGGCTGCACAATGAGTGCTCAAGATTTTCTGGTTGAATTGGGCACCGAAGAACTGCCACCCAAAGCCCTGAACACCCTGGCCGATGCGTTTCTGGCCGGTATCGACAAAGGCCTGCAAGCTGCCGGCCTGAACTACGAAACCAAAACCGTCTACGCTGCGCCACGTCGTCTGGCTGTGCTGATCACCGCGCTGGCGACCCAGCAGCCGGATCGCAGCATCAACCTCGACGGCCCGCCGCGTCAGGCCGCGTTCGATGCCGAAGGCAACCCGACTCAAGCAGCCCTGGGCTTCGCCAAGAAGTGCGGCGTCGACCTGAGCGAAATCGATCAGAGCGGTCCGAAACTGCGCTACAGCCAAAGCATCGCCGGCAAGCCGACCGCGAGCCTGATGCCGACTATCGTCGAAGATTCCCTGAACGACCTGCCTATTCCCAAGCGCATGCGCTGGGGTGCTCGCAAGGAAGAATTCGTTCGCCCGACTCAATGGTTGGTGATGCTGCTCGGTGACCACGTCATCGACTGCACCATCCTCGCGCAAAAGTCCGGCCGCGATTCCCGTGGTCATCGTTTCCACCATCCTGAAAGCGTGCGCATCACCTCGCCGGCCAACTACCTGAGCGATCTGCGTGCTGCCTATGTGCTGGCCGATGCCAACGAGCGTCGCGAGCTGATCAGCAAGCGCACCGAAGAACTGGCGACGCTGCAGGAAGGGACGGCCATCGTGCCGCCGAGCCTGCTCGATGAGGTGACCGCGCTGGTTGAATGGCCGGTGCCGCTGGTGTGCTCGTTCGAAGAACGCTTCCTCGACGTGCCGCAAGAAGCGCTGATCACCACCATGCAGGACAACCAGAAGTATTTCTGCCTGCTGGATGCCGACGGCAAGTTGCTGCCTCGTTTCATTACCGTGGCCAACATCGAAAGCAAGGATCCGCAGCAGATCATCGCCGGTAACGAGAAAGTGGTTCGCCCACGCCTGACCGACGCCGAGTTCTTCTTCAAGCAAGACAAGAAGCAAAAACTCGAAGACTTCAATCTGCGTCTGCAGAACGTGGTGTTCCAGGAAAAACTCGGCAGCGTCTACGACAAGGCCGAACGCGTTTCCAAACTTGCTGCGTTCATCGCTCAACGCATTGGCGGTAACGCCGCATGGGCTTCCCGTGCCGGCCTGCTGTCCAAGTGCGACCTGGCGACCGAAATGGTCGGCGAGTTCCCGGAGATGCAAGGTGTCGCCGGTTACTACTACGCCCTCAACGACGGCGAGCCGGAAGAAGTCGCACTGGCGCTGAACGAGCAGTACATGCCGCGCGGTGCCGGCGCTGAACTGCCGACCACGCTGACCGGTGCGGCTGTGGCCATCGCCGACAAGCTCGACACACTGGTGGGTATTTTCGGTATCGGCATGCTGCCAACCGGGAGCAAAGACCCGTATGCCCTGCGCCGTGCTGCGCTGGGTGTATTGCGCATCCTGATCGACAAGAAGCTCGACCTCGACCTGAACGACGCCGTGGCGTTTGCCGTGAATGCGTTCGGTACCAAGGTCAAGGCTGCCGGCCTGAATGACTCGGTGCTGGAATTCATCTTCGATCGTCTGCGTGCCCGTTATGAAGACGAAGGCGTTGATGTCGGGACTTACCTGTCGGTTCGTGCCCTGAAGCCGGGTTCGGCGCTGGACTTCGATCAGCGTGTACAAGCCGTAGAAGCGTTCCGCAAATTGCCGGAAGCTGCTGCCCTGGCCGCCGTGAACAAGCGTGTTTCGAACTTGCTGAGCAAGGTCGAAGGCTCTGTTCCTTCGGTCGTTGAAGCCAAGTACTTCGACAACGCCAACGAGTTCTCCCTGTATTCGGCGATCCAGCAGGCTGACCAGGCTGTTCAGCCAATGGCCGCTGCTCGTCAGTACAGCGAATCGTTGGCGCGTCTGGCCGCCTTGCGCGAGCCGGTGGATGCGTTCTTCGAAGCGGTGATGGTCAATGCCGAAGATGCCAAGGTGCGAGCCAACCGCTACGCACTGCTGGCGCGTCTGCGTGGTTTGTTCCTCGGCGTCGCCGACATTTCGCTGCTGGGCTAAGGGGTTTGCTGTTGAAACTGCTGATTCTCGATCGGGACGGAGTGATCAATTACGACTCCGATGCGTACATCAAGTCGGTGGAGGAGTGGATTCCGCTCCCCGGTTCGATCGAAGCGATCGCGCAGTTGAGCAAGGCCGGCTGGACGGTGGCGGTCGCTACCAACCAGTCGGGCATCGCTCGCGGTTATTACGACATCGCCACCCTGGATGCCATGCACGCTCGCTTGCGCGAGCTGGTGACGGAACAGGGCGGCGAAGTCGGGCTGATCGTCTATTGCCCGCATGGGCCAGACGATGGCTGCGATTGCCGCAAGCCAAGACCCGGGATGTTGAAAACCATCGCCGCGCATTACAACGTTTCGCTGACGAATCTATGGTTCGTCGGCGATACTCTCGGTGACCTGGAAGCCGCCAGAGCCGTCGACTCTCAGCCAGTTTTGGTAAAGACCGGGAAAGGCGAAAAGACGCAGGGCTTGACCCTACCGGCGGGCACCTTGATTTTTGACGATCTGGCGGCGATTGCCGCGGAACTTATCCACAACTAAGGCTCTTCTGACATCCTGGCCAAGGACTGATCGGGAGTGCGCTTGAATAGGCGGGCAATGCCCGCAACGGTAAATGTCGCCATGTCGATACTGCAGGCCATCAGAACTTTTCTCTTTTACCTGCTGCTGGGCACCAGCTCTTTGCTCTGGTGCACCCTGAGCTTTTTTATCGCGCCGTTTCTGCCATTCAAGGCGCGCTATCGCTTTATCAACGTGTACTGGTGCCGCTGCGCTTTATGGCTGAGCAAAGTCTTTCTGGGTATCCGTTACGAAGTGAAAGGTGCCGAGAACGTTCCTGACCAGCCCTGCGTGATTCAGTCGAACCACCAGAGCACTTGGGAGACATTCTTTCTCTCGGCCTACTTCGAGCCGCTGAGCCAGGTGCTCAAGCGCGAACTGCTCTACGTTCCGTTCTTCGGCTGGGCCATGGCGATGCTGCGGCCGATCGCCATCGACCGTGGCAACCCGAAAGCTGCGCTCAAGCATGTGGCGAAGAAGGGCGATGAACTGCTCAAGGACAATGTCTGGGTCCTGATCTTCCCTGAAGGGACTCGCGTTCCTTACGGCACCATCGGCAAGTTCTCCCGCGGTGGCACCGCGTTGGCCGTCAATGCGTCATTACCGGTACTGCCGATTGCGCACAATGCCGGCAAGTTCTGGCCAAAAACCGGTTGGGCAAAGAAGCAGGGCGTGATCACCGTC
Source organism: Pseudomonas sp. BF-R-26 (assembly GCF_019947395.1). Classification (NCBI taxonomy): domain Bacteria; kingdom Pseudomonadati; phylum Pseudomonadota; class Gammaproteobacteria; order Pseudomonadales; family Pseudomonadaceae; genus Pseudomonas; species Pseudomonas sp. BF-R-26. The sequence continues at coordinate 104,080 of NZ_JAGYGK010000001.1, forward strand.
ATCATTGGCGCGCCGATGTACGCCGAGGGTAGTGGGCCGCGAGCCATTGCCGATCTGAATGATCGGGTGCAGGCCTGGAACGAACAGATGCAGCGCGAGATGGGTTCGCTGCCAGCAACCCCGGCGGCACCCAACGCTACTGATCAAGTGACTGTCTGAGATTCTGTGGATAACCTGTGTACCGTTTTGTTGAAAAGCGTCGTTTTTAGTTTTTAAACCTATGATTTACATACATATTTCTTAAGCAAATAAAACGTCGAAAAAGGTGCATAAGTTTATTTCGGACTAAAAAAAACCGGCTGATATAGCCGGTTTTTTTATGCCCGTCGAAAGCGTCTGGCTCACTCACTCAATAGCGGTAACTGGACACTGAACGTCGTGCCTTGCCCCACCACGCTATGACAGGAAATCCTCCCGCCATGACGATCCACCACCGCCTTGACCATGGACAAACCCAGCCCCAGGCCATCGCTGCCGTGAGCCGAGGTAAAACGCCGATACTGACTGAACAACTCGGGAAGTTCATCGACAGCAATTCCTCGGCCTTGATCGGCGATTTCGCACAGCAGCCAGCCCTCGGCACAACTCACTCGCACTGAGATCCGCGACCCCGCCGGACTGTACTTGATGGCGTTTTCCAGCAGGTTGAACAGTGCCCGTGTCAGTAGCGATTGATCGGCCAGGACCAACACTTCAGCGTCTTCGTCGAGGTCATGCAGCAACTGAATGTTCTTCAGATGAGCGATGCTCGAGGCCTGGTCGAAGGTATCGAGTAACAACATCGCGAACATACTCGGCTGAAACTGATAGGCCTCGGACTCGGCTTTTGCCAACTGCACAAAAGCCTCGGTCAGTTTCAGCGCCTTGCGCACTTGTAACTCGATCTGGCTGAACACTTGAGTGTCGCCGGACACCTGATGCCGCTGAACGTCGAGCAAGGCCAGAATCGCAGAGTGGGGAGCTCTGAGGTCATGAGACAAAAAGCGCAGCAACACGGCTCGCTGTTCTTCGGCGTCCCGCTCGACGCTCAAGTCGGTGAGGCTCAGTAGCCAGCCAATCACGGAGTCGCCCTCGGCTGGTAACAGCGGTGCCAGGTCCAGACGCAGGCTGCGTGCCTGGGTGTCACGAAACTCCAGCGGCTCCAGAGTCGACAACGCAGATGGCATTCCATTGGACGGCACCGGGTAACCCAGATCGTTCAGTTGCTCGAGCATGTCCTCGCCCACCAGGCCACGACAAAACACCTCTCGAGCCTTGCGGTTGGCCAGTAGAATGCGCCCTTGCGGATCGCTGATCAGCGTCGCCACCGGCAGGTATTCAAGCCCATCGGCAATGAAACGTCGGGTGTCGCGGGTCCGGCTCATGGCCTGCTCCAGCGCGACGATTTGCCCTTGCAGCACATCACCGGCCGGGGCTTGGGTACGACGACGTTCGGGAAAAACTTTTGGCTCGCTGTCCAGGCGCGCCAGTTCCCAGCCGAAATAGGCGAGCACCGCGTTCAGCCTTCGCCAATTCCAGATCAGGTAGCCCAGCAACATACCCAGCAGGCTCGCGGCCGGTGACCACCACCAGCCAAGCCGCATCAGTACACCCGAACCCAGTAGAGCGGCCGTCATTGCGCCCAGAGTCAGCCATAGGGCGCGGCGCGGACGTACCAACAGCAGGCCCAGCAACTCACCGACAATCATCACCGATAACAATGCCGCCAAGCGCCGATCGAGAACCACGATGTTGCGCTGTTGCAGCAGCCCGTTGAGGATATTCGCCTGGATCTCGATGCCCGGTGTGGTGCCGATGCTGGCCGATTGCGGTGTCACGTAGCGGTCGCCCAGGCCAGGAGCGGTCGAGCCGATCAGGATCAAGCGATCGCGCAGCAACTCGGGCGGGACTTCGCCGCGCAATACGCTGACGTAGGGCACAGTGGGAAAGCCCGCGTCGGAATGGATGAAAGGAATCCGTATTTCGTGGGCTCGCTGCCAACCTTGCGCCGATGGCAGGGCCGGGGTACCTGGCATCGATGCATTTCCCTTGTCGGCAAGGGTTTCTTCGTACAGCAGCCAAGCCAGTTGCGGGCGTGTTTTTTGCGACGGTCCTTCGCTTAAATACACGCTGCGCACGATCCCATCAGCGTCCGCTTCGGCATTGATGTGCCCGACGCCTGTGGCACAATGGTTCAGCGGATCCACCGGTTCAATTTCCCCCAAGGGCTGCCCATAACGCGCGACGCCTTCGCGCAGCAGCGGCACGAAAACATTCCCGGCTCGACAGGCCGCCTGGGCCAAAAGCTGATCGTTCTCGTGTTGGCTATCGGGCTCGCTGAAGATAACGTCGAACAGAACGCCTTTAACCTTCGCGACGCTGAGCCGATCAAGCAGTTGCGCGTGCATGGCCCGCGACCACGGCCATTGGCCAAGCTGCTGCAAGCTGTAGTCATCGATCGTGACGATGAGTATTCGCGGGTCCACTGGCAGAGGGCTCAGCCGGCGCAGGTTGTCATACAGCAGATTGCTCAGGGCCAGACCCTGAGTCATGGACAGCATCGCAGTCAGCGGCAACAGGATCAGACAGACCCACAGCCACTCGCGGACCATCCGCTGAATCAACCGCTGAGCCTGGGTCGGCTCGCGTTCATCCTTCCTTGGCCGTCTCTTCATCGGTCGTCGGCCAGGGCGCTATTGGACACGGGTAGTCCTGGGGTAATAGAGAATGTCATACACCCCGGTCTCTCCCTCTAACCCCTGAGCATCATAGGCCGACAGGCGAACATGGTAGAAAAACGCTTTCAGCCCGCTGAATTTGACCTCTGGCGTGCTGGAAAACTGCTCTTGCTTGATGTCCAGAAAGGCTGCGTCGGTGGCCACTTGCGCCCGATAACGCGTGGCCCCTTCGATGGGTTTCATGATCAATTGCCAGACAGGCACATTACCCGTCTGACCGGCTTGCCCCAACAAACGTGGGGCAGGTAACAAGTCGATTGGCGTCAACGTGCCTTGTTTCTGAATACGCAAACCTTGGCGGGCCATAACCTGGACCTCGTCAGCTTCAGAGCTCTGAGTCCGTTTGGCAGCCGAGCGGGCAGGGCGGGTGCCCGACGTTTGCTCGTCACGATCGACCGCCACTTGCCCGTTCAACACTTCCAGCAGCGCCTCGCCACCGTCATCGTTGCGCACCCGAAAGTGCGTGCCCCGTACGCCCAGTACACCGACCGGCGTGACGATCTGAAAACGATCATGGTCGCTGGCACGTTTGATCACATACGACTCAACCTGCCCCTGCTCAAGAATGACCTGAGGGATCGAATGTTCTTCATTGAGGTGCAGGGTGATATGGGAACTGGAGGGCAACACCACCCGCGAGCCATCACCCAGGGACAGGCTGACAAACGCCGAGGGCGAGGTTTTGACGCCTTCCTTTTCGTCGATCGACATGCCTTCCTGCAATGGCGTCTGCTTGCCTTTGGCGTCCAGCTTCCAGGCTTCGCCGGTCAGATGCTCGACAGTCGCCGGCAGCGGTTGACCACGGCATTGTTGGTTTTCATCGATATACGGCAGACGTTTTGCCGAGGCGCCAGCTGCTAATGCACTTTGGGTGAGCAATCCCATCAGGCCGGCAACCAGTAAAAAACAGACACCCGAACGGCGTGGAAGCAATAAGGTCATGGGGTTCATGGACTGCTTTTTATGCTCTTGTAGAAATCATGCCGGGAAATGCACGCGCTTGACGCACGATACCTGACCGGACGCTCTGGCAGATAGCCATAGGAGCAAAGGATATTGAGAAGACACATCCCTGTGTCAAAACCGAGCAGGCACTCCATGTGTTTTCCCCTGAACTGCAGACTGTCGAAAACCGGCAATCGACAGTCCTGCCAGGTTGGCGTTGACGCTCCCTGCGTCGGAGCACATCCCAATGCCCCTGTGCCGCTCAGCGACGACGAATTTACCGGCATAAGTGACCTTGCGAGCCGATTCTCAATATTTGTTCAGAATTGGTCGAAGACTAAAACATGCCATCGGCGAAGTGCCATCAGCGTAGCCATACTTGGGAACATCGCAGCAATTCGCCACAATTGTTCAGATTCGATCAATCAGCCTAAACTCCCGCAGGAATTTTCACTTTGCACTTACGAGATGAAGGAAACACTCGGCATGCGTGTCGCAATACTGGATGACGAACCCGCCGAACTCCGCCGGGTGGAACAGACACTGCGACAGATCCCCGTCACGGGAGAGCAGGCGTGGACGCTGCATTGCTTCGAGCGGGGAGAGGACTTACTACGGCAACTCCGGCGGGAGACCTTCGATCTGCTGATCCTCGATTGGCAGCTACCCGATATCAGCGGCCTGGCGTTGTTGCGCTGGACCCGTGAACACATGGACATGCCACCAGCCGCCATCATGCTCACCAGTCGCGATACCGAAAGCGATATCGTCCAGGCGTTGAATGCCGGGGCCGACGATTACGTGAGCAAACCGTTTCGTCCCAACGAGCTGATGGCCCGGGTCAGCGCGGTGCTTCGTCGGCATGGGCTGCAACGCGCGGCAACCACCGAAATACTGACCTTCAATGACCTCGAATTCGACGACGCCGAACTCACCGTCACCCGCGCCTCAACCCCCATCAGCCTGACCGAACGGGAATACCGTCTCGCCCGTTGCCTGTTCGCCAATCTGGGCCGACCTTTGTCCCGTGAATACTTGTATGAGCGCTTTTGGACCCATGAAGAAGTAGTCTCCTCCCGCCCGCTGGACACTCATATTTATCGCCTGCGCAACAAGCTGGGCCTGACGGCCGATCGCGGTTGGCAACTGCTGACGATTTACGGGTATGGGTATCGGCTTGAGAGCGTGGCCACTGCTAGCGAATGACGACGTTTCGACGATCAATAAAAAAGGCCAACGCTAAGCGTTGGCCTTTTTCGTTCTAGCGATCCTGCCGGATCAGAAGTCCAGGTTGGAAACCGCCAAGGCGTTGCTTTCGATGAAGTCACGGCGAGGTTCGACCGCATCACCCATCAGGGTGTTGAAGATCTGGTCTGCGCCAATGGCGTCTTCGATGGTCACTTTGAGCATCCGGCGCTGGCTTGGGTCCATGGTGGTTTCCCACAGCTGATCCGGGTTCATTTCGCCCAGACCTTTGTATCGCTGGATGGTGTGACGCTTGGTGCTTTCAGCCATCAGCCATTCAAGTGCTTCCTTGAATTCAGTGACCGGCTTCTTGCGCTCGCCGCGCTGGATGTACGCGCCCTCGTCCAGCAAGGTGCTCAATTGAGCGCCCAACGACACAACAGTCTTGTAATCGTTACTGCCGAAGAAATCGCGGTTGAAGGTGATGTAGTTCGACAGGCCGTGGGAGATCAGCTCGACCTCTGGCAGCCAGACGTTACGTTCACGGTCTTCACGCAGGCTGGCTTTGTAAACCAGGCCGGATTTCTCGACGGTGCGCAGGCGAACTTCGAACTGAGCCATCCAGTCCTGCATCGCTGCGTGATCCGACAGTTGCTCCATGCTCACCGCTGGCAGGTAGATGAAGTGCTCGGTCAGCTCCTGTGGGTACAGGCGCGACAGGCGCTTGAGGGTCTTCATCACCAGACGGAAATCATTCACCAGACGCTCGAGGGCTTCGCCGGAGATACCCGGGGCTTCCTCGTTCAGGTGCAGGCTCGCATCTTCCAGGGCCGACTGCGTCATGTACTCTTCCATGGCGTCGTCGTCTTTGATGTATTGCTCTTGCTTGCCTTTCTTGACCTTGTACAGCGGCGGCTGAGCGATGTAGATGTAACCGCGCTCAATCAACTCCGGCAACTGACGGAAGAAGAAGGTCAGCAACAGGGTACGGATGTGCGAACCGTCGACGTCAGCATCGGTCATGATGATGATGTTGTGATAACGCAGCTTGTCGATGTTGTACTCGTCGCGGCCAATGCCGCAGCCCAGCGCGGTGATCAAGGTGCCCACTTCTTGCGAAGAGATCATCTTGTCGAAGCGTGCCTTCTCGACGTTCAGGATCTTGCCCTTGAGCGGCAGGATGGCCTGGGTGCGACGGTTGCGTCCCTGCTTGGCGGAGCCGCCAGCAGAGTCACCTTCCACGAGGTACAGTTCGGAGAGGGCAGGGTCTTTTTCCTGGCAGTCAGCCAGTTTGCCCGGCAGGCCGGCGATGTCCAGCGCGCCTTTACGGCGGGTCATCTCACGAGCCTTACGTGCCGCTTCACGCGCACGCGCCGCGTCGATCATCTTGCCGACGACCAGTTTGGCTTCGTTCGGGTTCTCTAGCAGGAAGTCAGAGAAGTACTTGCCCATTTCCTGTTCAACCGCGGTCTTCACTTCGGAAGACACCAGCTTGTCTTTGGTCTGGGAGCTGAACTTCGGATCCGGCACCTTCACCGAAATAATTGCTGTCAGGCCTTCGCGGGCATCGTCACCGGTGGTGGCAACTTTGTGCTTCTTCGCCAGACCTTCAGCTTCGATGTAGGTGTTCAGGTTACGCGTCAATGCGGAACGGAAACCCACCAGGTGAGTACCGCCATCGCGCTGAGGAATGTTGTTGGTGAAGCACAACAGGTTCTCGTTGAAGCTGTCGTTCCACTGCAGGGCGATTTCGACGCCAATGCCGTCTTCACGCTGGATGTTGAAGTGGAACACCTGGTTGACCGGAGTCTTGTTGGTGTTCAGGTATTCAACGAACGCACGTAGACCACCTTCGTACTTGAACAGCTCTTCCTTGCCGCTGCGCTCGTCCTTGAGGACGATGCCGACACCGGAGTTGAGGAAGGACAGTTCGCGAATCCGCTTGGCCAGGATGTCCCAGCTGAAGTGGATGTTCTTGAAGGTTTCAGCAGATGGCTTGAAATGAATCTGTGTGCCAGTGGTTTCGCTCTCGCCAACGATCTTCATCGGCTCTTGCGGAACACCGTGGACGTAAGTTTGTTCCCAGATCTTGCCGCTGCGGCGAACGGTCAGGACCAGTTCCTTGGACAGTGCGTTCACAACCGAAACACCCACACCGTGCAGACCGCCGGATACTTTGTAGGAGTTGTCGTCGAACTTACCGCCGGCGTGCAGCACGGTCATGATGACCTCGGCCGCCGAGACGCCTTCTTCTTTGTGTACGTCTACCGGGATGCCACGACCGTTGTCGCGAACGGTGATGGATTCGTCTGGGTGGATGATAATGCTGATGTCGTCGCAATGGCCGGCCAAAGCTTCGTCGATCGAGTTATCGACCACCTCGAACACCATGTGGTGCAGACCACTGCCATCGTCAGTGTCACCAATGTACATACCGGGACGTTTGCGTACGGCATCCAGGCCTTTCAGCACTTTAATGCTCGTTGAGTCGTACGTATTTTCTTCGCTCAATGCCTTCACTCCCGATGGTCGTGGGTCTGGGTGATACGGCCCTGTTCCACGTGGAACAGGGCGACTGGCGTTTCCGTCTGCCAGCCTTCCCTCAATAATTCGTGATCTACACAGGTGATAAAGACCTGGCAGCGTAAGTCTTCCAGCAAGCGGCAAAGCGCGCGACGGTGGTGCTCGTCCAGTTCGGACGGCAGGTCATCCACCAGATAAATACACTGGCCGCGACGGGCCTGGCTAACCAAGTGCCCTTGGGCGATCCGCAATGCACAGACCACCAACTTCTGCTGGCCACGAGACAAGATGTCCGCGGCATTATGTGCACCCAATCTAAGACGCAAATCAGCTCGTTGTGGTCCGGCTTGGGTATGACCCATTTGCTGATCCCGCTGAAGGGACCCGGCGAGCACTGCACTCAACTCACGGTCTTTGTCCCAACCTCGGTAATAGCTGAGCGTTAAGCCCTCAAGCTCAACCAGTTCGCTCAAGGTCTGTTCAAAGACTGGTTTCAAGGCTTTGATGTAAGCACGGCGGTATTCATCTATTTCAGCGCTGGCCTGGCACAGTTCCCTGTCCCAAACCGCTTGCGAAACGGCGTCAAGTGTACCATGTCGCAGCCAAGAGTTTCTCTGGCGCAAGGCCTTCTGCAAGCGCTGCCACGTGGACATGAATCGGGGTTCCACGTGGAACACACCCCAGTCGAGAAACTGCCGGCGAATCTTCGGCGCACCTTCCAGCAGGCGGAAGCTATCCGGGTTGATCAACTGCAACGGCAGGATCTCTGCAAGCTGCGCAGCACTTCGGGCGTTCTGCCCGTCAATGCGGATCTGGAACTCACCTTGGCGGTCGCGAGATATCCCCAGCGCGCTGTGTCCACCCTCGGCCAATTCGACCTGGCCAAACACCGTACATGCCAATTGCTCGTATTGAATGACGGGTAACAGACGGCTGCTACGAAACGAACGGGCAAGCCCCAGCAGATGAATGGCTTCCAGAACACTGGTTTTGCCGCTGCCGTTGGCGCCGTAAAGAATGTTTATTCGGGGGGAGGGGGAGAAGGTCACCGGGTGCAGATTGCGCACCGCGGTGACCGAGACGCGACTTAAGGACATCTAGGTTCTGCTGAGCATGATTACAGACGCATCGGCATGACAACGTAGGCCGAGTCGTCGTTGTCGGACTCTTGCACCAGCGCACTGCTATTGGAGTCGGACAGGATCAAGCGAACCTGCTCGGTGGTCATCACGCCCAGTACGTCAAGCAGATAGCTAACGTTGAAGCCGATTTCCAGAGAGCCGCCGTTGTACTCAACGCCCACTTCTTCTTCCGCTTCTTCCTGCTCCGGGTTGTTCGCCTGAATCTTCAGCTGACCATTGGCCAGTTGCAGACGGATGCCACGGTATTTCTCGTTGGACAGAATCGCGGTACGGCTGAACGCTTCACGCAACGCCTGGCGATCGCCGAGTACCAGCTTGTCGCCGCCTTTAGGCAGAACACGCTCGTAGTCAGGGAATTTACCGTCGACCAGTTTCGAGGTGAAAGTGAACTCGCCGGTGGTGGCACGAATGTGGTGCTGGCCCAGCACGATGCTGACGTTGCCGTCCGGTTCGGTCAGCAGACGCGCCAGTTCCAGAATACCTTTGCGCGGCACGATCACCTGATGACGATCCGGCTGACCGATATCGGCCTGCATCGAACACATGGCCAGACGGTGACCGTCAGTTGCCACGGCGCGGATGATCCCGGCCGAGACTTCCAGCAGCATGCCGTTGAGGTAGTAACGTACGTCCTGCTGCGCCATGGCGAAGCTGGTGCGTTCAATCAGACGACGCAGTTTGCTTTGCTCAAGGCTGCAGGTCAGCGAGCCTGGGCCTTCTTCCACCGTCGGGAAGTCATTGGCTGGCAGGGTCGACAGGGTGAAGCGGCTACGGCCGGCCTTCACCACGAGCTTCTGCTCATCGACCTTGATGTCGATCAGCGCATCGTTCGGCAAGCTCTTGCAGATGTCCATCAGCTTGCGCGCAGGCACAGTGATGGAACCCGGGTCCGCAGGCTCTTCGAGTTGCACACGACCGACCAGCTCGACTTCCAGGTCGGTACCGGTCAGCGACAATTGCTGGCCTTCGACAACCAGCAGCACGTTGGAGAGCACCGGCAAGGTCTGTCGGCGCTCGACGACGCCTGCGACCAGTTGCAGGGGTTTCAACAGGGCTTCGCGTTGAATGGTGAAATGCATGGTCTAGTCCCTTGCCTTAATAAGCTGCGCTGGTGTTCATCAAGTAGTCAGTGTACGCAGCAGGTTCTTATAGTCCTCGCGGATGTCCGCGTCGGATTCCTTAAGCTCGTTGATCTTGCGGCAGGCGTGCAAAACAGTCGTGTGGTCGCGGCCGCCAAACACATCGCCAATTTCCGGCAGGCTGTGGTTGGTCAGTTCCTTGGACAACGCCATGGCGACCTGACGCGGACGTGCTACCGAGCGTGAACGACGCTTGGACAGCAAGTCGGAGATCTTGATCTTGTAATACTCGGCGACGGTGCGCTGAATGTTATCCACAGACACCAGTTTGTCTTGCAGCGCCAACAAGTCTTTCAGGGATTCGCGAATCAGCTCGATGGTGATATCGCGGCCCATGAAGTGCGAGTGGGCGATCACGCGTTTGAGCGCGCCTTCCAGCTCACGGACGTTGGAGCGAATACGCTGGGCAATGAAGAACGCTGCGTCGTGTGGCAGATCGACTTTGGCCTGGTCGGCCTTTTTCATCAGGATCGCCACGCGGGTTTCCAGCTCCGGCGGCTCGACGGCAACCGTCAGGCCCCAGCCGAAACGTGACTTCAGGCGTTCTTCAAGGCCTTCGATTTCTTTCGGATAGCGGTCACTGGTAAGAATGACCTGCTGTCCACCTTCAAGCAGGGCGTTGAAGGTGTGGAAAAATTCTTCCTGAGAGCGTTCCTTGCGGGCGAAGAACTGAATGTCATCGATCAGCAACGCATCCACCGAGCGGTAGAAGCGCTTGAACTCGTTGATCGCATTCAGCTGCAAGGCCTTGACCATGTCCGCAACGAAACGCTCGGAATGCAGGTACACAACCTTGGCATTCGGATTCTTCTTTAATAGGTGGTTACCCACAGCGTGCATCAAGTGGGTTTTACCCAAGCCGACACCGCCATAAAGGAAGAGCGGGTTGTAGCCGTGCTTGGGGTTGTCCGCCACCTGCCAGGCCGCAGCCCGGGCCAGTTGGTTGGACTTGCCTTCGACGAAGTTCTCGAAGGTAAAGGTGCGGTTCAGGTAGCTGGTGTGCTTGAGCGCGCCTTCGACCTGCACCGTACGCTGTTCGGCGCGAACCGGGGCCTGTTGCGAACTGGCGCCGGCCATTGGATCGAAACTGTCGCGGGACGGCTCTTCACTGACCTCTGCTACTTTTTGGGTAGCACGCTTGGTCAAGGCAGCTACCGGGGCTGGCGCCGGAGCGCTGACAGGCGCTTGAGCAGCCTGAGCCTGGGACGCCGCAGCGGCCAACGGAGCATTGGGTGCCGCACGCGGTGCCGAACTGCGTTTGCTGCCTATTAATAAGGAAAGCGCCGGCGCCAGGCCATTGCCATGCTCATCCAGCAGTTCAAGGACGCGGCCCAGGTACTTTTCGTTGACCCAGTCGAGAACAAAACGATTCGGCGCGTAGACACGCAGCTCGTCGCCTTCGGCTTCGACCTGTAGTGGACGGATCCAAGTGTTGAATTGTTGGGCAGGCAGCTCATCGCGCAAAAGCTCTACGCACTGCTGCCAAAGTTCCACTGACACGGATATCCCCTAAGTTGAAAGCCGGTGAGGCAAAAACAAGCGGTCATTGTAGCGACCAGACGTCCACTTATCCACATGCAGGTTGCGCACAGGGCATGATTTATCAATGCGTTAACCCTTGAAAAGAAGACCAACGGTATGTGCATAAGCTCTGTGGATAACCGCCCATGAGGGCACTGGACAAGTGGGGGCGAAACTCGGTGGATAACCTGCCTGTGGATAACTAGCCTTTCCACACACAGCTTATCCGACAGCGCAGCACAGGCTGACCACCGTTTTCCACCGTAGTTGTCATTCTCTGTACATCACGGTTTAGAAGGGCTAAAGGTAGTTATCCACAGATGAACGTGGCCCTAGCTTTTATAAGCTTTACAGAAAAGCTTTAAATAATTCCCTTCTTTATTTCTATATCTAGCGAACGACCTTCGGCGAGCAAATCGTCTGGAGATCTATTTATAAGGAAACGCTGGTTGGAAATTGACCTAGAGGCTTGCTTTCTCTAGAATCCCCGGTCTCTTAAAACGGGGGCCATTCCGGCCCGTTGTGGACGAACCAGGTAACACGACAATGAAACGTACTTTCCAACCAAGCACTATCAAACGCGCTCGTACCCACGGTTTCCGTGCTCGCATGGCTACCAAAAACGGTCGTGCCGTCCTGTCGCGTCGTCGCGCCAAAGGTCGTGCGCGTCTGGCAGTTTGATAATCCGGCACTGGAGGTGAGTCAGGACTTCAGTCGGGAAAAGCGTCTGCTTACTCCCCGGCATTTCAAGGCAGTCTTTGACTCCCCTACCGGCAAGGTTCCGGGGAAAAATCTCCTGCTCCTTGCGCGCAACAACGACCTTGATCACCCCCGTCTCGGGCTGGTTATCGGGAAAAAGAGCGTAAAGCTCTCCGTCGAGCGCAATCGCCTCAAACGTCTGATGCGCGAATCGTTTCGCCTGAACCAGGATTTACTGGTCGGTTGGGACATTGTTATCGTCGCGCGCAAAGGTTTGGGTGACGTAGAAAGCCCCGAATTGATTCAGCATTTCGACAAACTCTGGAAACGTCTGGCGCGCAGCAAGCCGGTACCAGCAGTCAAAACCGAAACTGTAGGGGTAGACAGTCCCGATGCGTAAACTGGCACTCGTTCCGATCCAGTTTTATCGCTATGCCATCAGTCCCCTGATGGCCAGTCACTGTCGTTTCTACCCCAGTTGTTCCTGCTACGCGTATGAAGCCATAGAAAATCATGGCCTTCTGCGCGGTGGCTGGCTGACCTTTCGTCGTTTAGGTCGCTGTCATCCGTGGAATCCCGGTGGTTATGACCCGGTTCCATCTATCCCTACCTCCCGTTCTTCTTCGATGGCCGAGTAATCATGGATATCAAACGCACGATCCTGATCGTCGCCCTGGCAATCGTGTCCTACGTTATGGTCCTTAAATGGAACCAGGACTATGGCCAGGCTGCCCTGCCGACTCAGAATGTTGCTTCCAGTACTACCGCACCGGGCCTACCGGATACGGCGACTGGCAATAATGCTTCTGTCAGTGACGACATTCCACGCGCCGCAAGCGATACCAGTGCAACTGCACCTGCTGAAACACCAGTAGCTGCAAGCAAAGACCTCATCCAGATCAAAACGGATGTGCTCAACCTGGCAATCGATCCACAAGGTGGCGATGTTGCCCAGTTGACGTTGCCGCTGTATCCACGTCGCCAGGACCATCCGGAAATTCCATTCCAGCTGTTTGATAACGGCAACGAGCGGACTTATCTGGCTCAGAGTGGCCTGATCGGCACCAACGGTCCGGACGCAAGTCCTGCCGGTCGTCCGGTTTACTCCTCCGAGAAGAAGATTTATCAACTGGCTGACGGTCAAGACCAATTGGTCGCGGACCTGAAGTTCAGCAAGGACGGCGTCAACTACATCAAGCGTTTCACACTGAAACGTGGCCTGTATGACGTAACCGTTTCCTACCTGATCGACAACCAGAGCGCTCAGCCCTGGTCCGGTGCAATGTTCGCGCAACTGAAGCGTGACGCCAGCTCCGATCCTTCTTCCAGCACCGCCACCGGCACCGCGACTTACCTGGGCGCCGCCCTGTGGACAAGTAACGAGCCGTACAAGAAAGTGTCGATGAGCGACATGGACAAGGCTCAGCTGAAAGAAACCGTCACCGGTGGTTGGGTTGCCTGGTTGCAACACTACTTCGTGACTGCGTGGATTCCGGTCAAGGGCGAAAACAACACCGTCCAGACCCGTAAAGACAGCAAAGGCAACTACATCATCGGCTACACCGCCCCGGCAATGACTGTTGCGCCAGGTGCGAAAGCTGAAACCAGCGCCGTTCTGTACGCAGGCCCGAAAAGCCAGGCTGTGCTGAAAGAGTTGTCCCCAGGTCTGGAATTGACCGTCGACTACGGCATTCTGTGGTTCATTGCCCAGCCAATCTTCTGGTTGCTGCAACATATCCACGCACTGGTCGGTAACTGGGGCTGGTCGATCATCTTCCTGACCATGCTGATCAAGGGGATTTTCTTCCCGCTGTCGGCTGCCAGCTACAAATCCATGGCGCGCATGCGTGCAGTGGCACCGAAACTGGCCGCGCTGAAAGAGCAACATGGCGACGACCGGCAGAAAATGTCGCAAGCCATGATGGAGCTGTACAAGAAAGAGAAGATCAATCCACTGGGTGGCTGCTTGCCAATCCTGGTGCAGATGCCGGTTTTCCTTTCGCTGTACTGGGTTCTGCTGGAAAGCGTGGAAATGCGCCAGGCGCCGTTCATGCTGTGGATTACTGACCTGTCGATCAAGGATCCGTTCTTCATTCTGCCGATCATCATGGGCGTAACCATGTTCATCCAGCAGCAGTTGAACCCGACTCCTCCGGATCCGATGCAGGCGAAGGTCATGAAAATGATGCCAATCATCTTCACCTTCTTCTTCTTGTGGTTCCCTGCAGGTCTGGTTCTGTACTGGGTTGTGAACAACGTGTTGTCCATCGCCCAACAGTGGTACATCACGCGTAAGATCGAAGCGGCTACCAAAAAAGCCGAGGCGTAACTTACTCTGTGGATAACCACTCAAAACGCCCCCTAGTGGGGCGTTTTGCTATCTGTCACTTTTGTCTGGATACCGGTTTATGAGCGTTCCTCGTGAAACCATCGCTGCCGTCGCCACCGCTCAAGGTCGCGGCGGTGTGGGAATCGTCCGTATTTCCGGGCCGCTGGCGAGTCTGGCGGCCAAAGCCATCAGCGGTCGCGAACTGAAACCGCGGTTTGCCCATTACGGCCCGTTCCTCAGTGCAAACGAAGAGGTGCTGGACGAAGGCATCGCGCTATATTTCCCGGGACCGAACTCGTTCACCGGCGAAGATGTGCTTGAACTGCAGGGCCACGGCGGGCCGATCGTCCTGGATATGCTGCTCAAGCGTTGCCTGGAACTGGGCTGTCGTCTGGCCCGGCCGGGTGAATTCAGCGAGCGTGCCTTCCTCAACGACAAGCTTGATCTGGCTCAGGCCGAAGCCATTGCCGACTTGATCGAGGCAAGTTCTGCACAGGCGGCACGAAATGCCCTGCGTTCGTTGCAGGGGGCGTTTTCCCAGCGTGTGCATAACCTCACCGAGCAATTGATAGGCCTGCGTATTTACGTCGAAGCAGCCATCGACTTCCCCGAAGAAGAAATCGACTTCCTCGCCGATGGCCATGTCCTGAGCATGCTCGACAAAGTGCGCGATGAATTATCCACAGTGCTGCGTGAAGCCGGGCAAGGGGCCTTGCTCCGCGACGGCATGACCGTGGTAATCGCCGGCCGGCCGAATGCCGGCAAGTCCAGCCTTCTGAATGCCTTGGCTGGACGTGAAGCTGCGATCGTGACCGAGATTGCCGGCACTACCCGAGACATTCTTCGCGAACATATCCACATCGATGGCATGCCGTTGCACGTGGTCGACACTGCCGGCCTGCGAGATACCGATGATCAGGTGGAGAAAATTGGCGTCGAACGGGCATTGAAAGCCATTGGCGAGGCAGATCGGGTATTGCTGGTGGTTGATGCCACAGCTCCCGAGGCCCTTGATCCATTTGCCTTGTGGCCTGAATTCCTCGAAACCCGTCCGGATCCGGCAAAAGTTACGCTGATTCGTAACAAGGCTGACCTGACGGGCGAAGCGATTGCCCTGGAAGTCAGCAACGATGGCCACGTTACTATCAGCCTCAGCGCAAGGTCTGCCGGGGAAGGCCTGGAATTGCTGCGTGAGCACCTCAAGGCCTGCATGGGTTACGAGCAGACCTCCGAAAGCAGCTTCAGTGCTCGCAGGCGTCACCTGGAGGCACTGCGTCATGCGAGTGCATCCCTAGAGCATGGCCGTGCGCAGCTGACGTTAGCGGGTGCTGGTGAACTGCTGGCCGAAGATTTGCGGCAGGCGCAGCAGTCTTTGGGCGAAATCACCGGCGCATTCAGCTCCGATGATCTGCTGGGAAGGATCTTTTCTAGCTTCTGCATCGGTAAATAGTCCCTTCTGCAATTCACAGACAGGCCATTCAGGCCTGTCTGTTCTCTCCTTTTCTGAATTTTTTCCCCAGTGCCGAGCAGATTCTTCGCTTGAGCGGATTTCCCTTGCCCGGGATTTGCTCATTCGGGGGCTTTTCTGTGGATTAAGCCCTGTGAATAAGTGCCGCTAAGGGCAGTTGATAACAAGGCCTCAAAACTGAAGATAACCACCTCTGTGGATAACAACCCCTTTCATCCACAGGCTTACACCGGTTATCCAAGGGCCTCCTTGGTACATGACCACAGGGTTTTGAATCTCTGTACATATTGAAAATAAAGGGCTGTATCAATCTATCCACAGAAAGGTGGCTCAGTAGAAATAAACATAAAAACAAAGATTTAATAAATTTCTCTCTTTTTAATTTCTATAACCTCGACTTCTCCACAGCTGGTTAAATTTTGTGCAAAGGGTTCTTTAGGAAGGGCGAAGTCCCTATACTTGCCGACCAGGTCCAAAAACCTGAGCTCAAACTATTTCCGGATTACCTGACTGAAGCAGGCACGAGGTGCGTGGTGGATTTCCCTTCCCGTTTTGAAGTGATCGTCATCGGCGGCGGTCATGCCGGTACCGAGGCAGCACTGGCGTCAGCACGTATGGGGGCAAAAACCCTATTGCTGACGCATAACGTGGAAACCCTCGGTGCCATGAGTTGCAACCCGGCCATTGGCGGGATCGGCAAAAGCCATTTGGTTAAAGAAATCGATGCCCTGGGCGGCGCGATGGCCATGGCTACCGATAAAGGCGGTATTCAGTTTCGCGTATTGAACAGCCGCAAAGGCCCAGCCGTGCGTGCAACCCGCGCTCAGGCAGATCGGGTTCTGTACAAGGCCGCTGTTCGCGAAGCTTTGGAAAACCAGCCGAACCTGTGGATATTTCAACAGGCTGCTGACGACCTGATCGTCGAGCAGGAACAAGTGCGCGGTGTTGTCACCCAAATGGGCCTGCGTTTCTTCGCAGATTCCGTGGTGTTGACCACTGGCACCTTCCTCGGTGGACTTATCCACATCGGCATGCAGAATTATTCCGGCGGGCGCGCCGGTGATCCGCCGTCGATTGCGCTAGCTCATCGTCTGCGTGAACTGCCATTGCGTGTCGGTCGCCTGAAAACCGGTACACCGCCGCGTATCGACGGTCGCACTGTGGATTTCTCGGTGATGACCGAGCAGGCAGGGGATACGCCGATTCCGGTGATGTCGTTCATGGGCTCCAAAGAGCAGCATCCGAAACAGGTCAGCTGCTGGATTACCCACACCAACGCCCGTACCCACGAAATCATTGCTTCGAACCTTGATCGTTCGCCGATGTATTCCGGTGTGATCGAAGGTATCGGCCCACGTTATTGCCCATCGATCGAAGACAAGATCCACCGCTTTGCCGACAAGGAAAGCCACCAGGTCTTCATCGAGCCGGAAGGTCTGACCACTCACGAGCTGTACCCGAACGGGATATCCACTTCCCTGCCGTTCGACGTGCAACTGCAGATCGTGCAATCGATCCGCGGCATGGAAAACGCGCACATTGTTCGCCCTGGCTACGCCATCGAGTACGACTACTTCGACCCGCGTGACCTGAAATACAGCCTGGAAACCAAAGTGATCGGTGGTTTGTTCTTCGCCGGGCAAATCAACGGCACCACCGGTTACGAAGAAGCCGGCGCCCAAGGTTTGCTGGCCGGAGCCAACGCCGCACTGCGTGCTCAGGGCAAAGATGCCTGGTGCCCGCGTCGCGACGAGGCGTACATCGGCGTTTTGGTCGACGACCTGATTACCCTGGGTACCCAGGAACCGTATCGGATGTTCACGTCCCGCGCCGAATACCGTTTGATCCTGCGCGAAGACAACGCCGACCTGCGCTTGACCGAAAAAGGTCGCGAACTGGGTCTGGTGGATGACGTGCGTTGGGCGGCGTTCTGCAAGAAACGCGAAAGTATCGATCTGGAAGAGCAACGCCTGAAAAGTACCTGGGTTCGCCCGGGCACCGAGCAGGGCGATGCGATTTCCGAGAAATTCGGTACGCCACTGACCCACGAATACAATTTGCTTAACCTGCTGAGCCGTCCAGAAATCGACTACGCTGGTCTGATCGCTGTGACCGGTGGGGGCGCAGAAGATCCACAGGTCGCCGAACAGGTCGAAATCAAGACCAAATACGCTGGTTACATCGATCGTCAACAGGATGAAATCGCGCGTCTGCGGGCCAGCGAAGACACCAAACTGCCTGTGGATATCGATTACACGAACATCTCCGGTCTCTCGAAAGAGATCCAGAGCAAGCTCGGCGCGACCCGTCCAGAGACCCTGGGCCAGGCGTCGCGTATTCCGGGCGTGACCCCGGCAGCGATTTCGCTGTTGATGATTCATTTGAAAAAACGCGGCGCGGGCCGTCAGTTGGAGCAAAGCGCTTGAGTTCGTTGGTCACCTCGCAACACGCCGAAGAGTTATCCACAGGTGCTCGCCAGCTCGGTGTCAACCTGACGGAAGCCCAGCATGCACAGCTGCTGGGTTATCTGGCCCTGTTGATAAAATGGAACAAGGCCTACAACCTCACAGCAGTGCGCGATCCGGACGAAATGGTTTCACGGCATTTGCTCGATAGCCTGAGCGTCATGTCCTTCATCGAAAACGGCCGTTGGCTGGATGTGGGCAGTGGCGGCGGCATGCCAGGGATTCCCTTGGCGATCCTGTTTCCCGAGTCGCAAGTGACCTGCCTGGACAGCAACGGCAAGAAAACCCGCTTCCTGACCCAGGTCAAACTCGAACTCAAACTGGATAACCTGCAAGTTATCCACAGTCGCGTCGAAGCCTTCCAGCCTGAACGGCCATTCAACGGGATCATTTCCCGCGCGTTCAGCAGCATGGAGAACTTCAGCAACTGGACTCGCCATTTGGGCGACGCCGAAACACGTTGGCTGGCAATGAAGGGCGTTCATCCCGCCGATGAGCTGGTAGCATTGCCCGCAGACTTCCACCTCGATAGCGAACACGCCCTGGCCGTACCCGGTTGCCAAGGCCAACGCCATCTGCTGATACTGCGCCGCACGGCATGATTGGGAACACAAGCAAGAATGGCTAAGGTATTCGCGATAGCGAACCAAAAGGGTGGTGTGGGCAAGACCACCACCTGCATCAACCTCGCAGCTTCCCTGGTCGCTACCAAGCGTCGGGTGCTGTTGATCGATCTCGATCCACAGGGCAACGCCACCATGGGTAGCGGTGTGGATAAACATGGCCTGGAAAACTCGGTCTACGACCTGCTGATCGGTGAATGCGATCTGGCCCAGGCCATGCACTATTCCGAGCACGGCGGTTATCAATTGCTGCCGGCCAACCGCGACCTGACCGCGGCCGAAGTCGTTCTGCTGGAAATGCAGATGAAGGAAAGTCGTCTGCGCAGTGCGTTGGCGCCGATCCGTGAAAACTACGATTACATTTTGATCGACTGCCCGCCGTCGCTGTCGATGTTGACGCTCAACGCGCTGGTTGCCGCCGACGGGGTGATTATCCCCATGCAGTGCGAGTACTTCGCGCTCGAAGGGCTGAGCGACCTTGTGGATAACATCAAGCGCATCGCTGAATTGCTGAACCCGAACCTGAAAGTCGAAGGCCTGTTGCGGACCATGTACGACCCGCGCCTGAGCCTGATGAACGACGTATCGGCGCAGCTCAAGGAACACTTCGGCGATCAGCTCTACGACACTGTGATTCCACGCAACATCCGCCTGGCCGAAGCGCCAAGCTATGGCATGCCGGCGCTGGCGTACGACAAATCATCGCGGGGCGCGATTGCCTATCTGGCATTGGCTGGCGAGATGGTTCGCCGTCAGCGCAAAAACTCACGCACCGCCGCTGCTCAGGCAACTTAAGGAATCCCCATGGCCGTCAAGAAACGAGGTCTCGGACGTGGACTGGATGCACTGCTGAGTGGTCCGACTGTCAGCTCGCTGGAAGAGCAAGCGGTACAAGCCGATCAGCGTGAGCTGCAGCACCTGCCCCTGGACCTGATCCAGCGTGGCAAGTACCAGCCGCGTCGGGACATGGATCCTCAAGCGCTGGAGGAGCTGGCGCAGTCGATCAAGGCCCAGGGCGTGATGCAGCCGATCGTGGTTCGCCCGATCGGCAGCGGGCGCTTCGAAATCATCGCCGGCGAACGCCGCTGGCGCGCCAGCCAGCAGGCTGGCCAGGAAACCATCCCGGCGATGGTTCGCGATGTGCCGGATGAAACCGCCATCGCCATGGCGCTGATCGAGAACATCCAGCGCGAAGACCTCAATCCGATCGAAGAAGCAGTGGCCTTGCAGCGTTTGCAGCAGGAATTCCAGCTGACTCAGCAACAAGTGGCCGAGGCTGTGGGTAAGTCCCGCGTCACCGTCGCCAACCTGTTGCGTCTGATTGCGCTGCCGGAAGTCATCAAAACCATGCTGTCTCACGGCGACCTGGAAATGGGTCATGCCCGCGCCTTGCTCGGATTGCCGGAAAATCAACAAGTTGAAGGGGCGCGACACGTTGTCGCACGGGGGCTGACTGTGCGCCAGACTGAAGCACTGGTTCGCCAGTGGTTGAGTGGCAAACCGGAGCCTGTGGAACCTGCAAAACCGGACCCGGATATCGCCCGACTCGAGCAGCGTCTGGCCGAGCGCCTAGGCTCTGCGGTGCAGATCCGCCACGGAAAGAAGGGTAAGGGGCAGCTAGTGATCGGCTACAACTCTCTTGATGAGCTTCAAGGTGTGCTTGCACACATCCGCTGAAACAATTCCTCATGTAGCGTGAAGTCGGAAATCACTACCTGACAGTTGAATAGGGGCAGAACCGCCCCTATACTCTGCGCGCATTTTGTCGGCACAAATTATGCCAAGTTATTGAATTCTGGCAGCCGACCATTGGGGAGCAAAAGAGATGGAAAACCGCACGCCAGACCGCTTGCCGTTCCATCGCCTGGCAGTTTTTCCGGTGTTAATGGCTCAATTTGTCGTTTTGCTGATTGCCGCTTTGGCGCTCTGGCAATGGCATGGAGTCGTTGCCGGGTACTCAGGACTCTGCGGAGGCCTGATAGCCTTGCTTCCCAATATTTATTTCGCTCACAGGGCATTTCGGTTTTCCGGCGCCCGAGCAGCTCAAGCCATCGTCCGGTCTTTTTATGCCGGCGAGGCGGGCAAACTGATTTTGACGGCAGTGCTGTTTGCATTGACGTTTGCAGGTGTGAAGCCATTGACGCCGTTAGCAGTATTCGGCGTCTTCGTGCTGACCCAACTGGTTAGCTGGTTCGCTCCCCTGCTAATGAGAACAAGACTTTCGAGACCTTAGGGCGTTTGAGGCAACCATGGCAGAGACAACCGCTTCGGGCTATATCCAGCACCACTTGCAGAACCTGACCTTCGGTCAGCACCCAACTGGCGGGTGGGGTTTTGCCCACACCGCAGCAGAAGCCAAAGAAATGGGCTTCTGGGCTTTCCACGTCGATACTCTCGGCTGGTCGGTCGCGTTGGGTCTGATCTTCGTTCTTCTTTTCCGCATGGCGGCAAAGAAGGCGACTTCCGGTCAGCCTGGTGCTTTGCAGAACTTCGTTGAAGTATTGGTCGAATTCGTCGATGGCAGCGTGAAAGACAGCTTCCATGGCCGTAGCCCGGTGATTGCACCGCTGGCGCTGACCATCTTCGTCTGGGTCTTCCTGATGAACGCCGTCGACCTGATTCCGGTTGACTGGATTCCTCAAGTGGCCATGTTGATCTCCGGCGACGCGCACATCCCGTTCCGCGCCGTATCGACTACTGACCCGAACGCTACCCTGGGCATGGCCCTGTCGGTATTCGCGTTGATCATTTTCTACAGCATCAAGGTCAAGGGTATCGGCGGTTTCATCGGCGAACTGACCCTGCACCCGTTCGGCAGCAAGAACATCTTCGTTCAAGCCCTGCTGATTCCGGTGAACTTCCTGCTTGAGTTCGTGACCCTGATTGCCAAGCCGATCTCGTTGGCACTGCGTCTGTTCGGCAACATGTATGCCGGCGAACTGGTCTTCATTCTGATTGCTGTGATGTTCGGCAGCGGTCTGCTCTGGCTTAGCGGCCTGGGCGTAGTTCTGCAGTGGGCGTGGGCTGTGTTCCACATCCTGATCATCACCCTGCAGGCGTTTATCTTCATGATGCTGACCATCGTTTACCTGTCGATGGCGCACGAAGAGAACCATTAAGACCAGTCTCGACTAGTCTGATGTCCCACCCGGTAACACGGGTGGGTGCCCGAACAGGGCTATGAAACGATTTGTTTTACCGCTTTAAAATCTAAAAAACCTAAACCATACGACGTAAAAGTCGGGAGGAAAGATGGAAACTGTAGTTGGTCTAACCGCTATCGCTGTTGCACTGTTGATCGGCCTGGGCGCACTGGGTACCGCAATTGGTTTCGGCCTGTTGGGCGGCAAGTTCCTGGAAGGCGCCGCGCGTCAACCAGAAATGGTTCCAATGCTGCAAGTTAAAATGTTCATCGTTGCCGGTCTGCTCGACGCCGTAACCATGATCGGTGTTGGTATCGCTCTGTTCTTCACCTTCGCGAACCCATTCGTTGGTCAACTCGCTGGCTAATCACTCGAATCGTCGAGTGATTAGTGTGTTGTGCAACGAACGAGCGAGGTGTTGGCGTGAACATTAATGCAACCCTGATTGGCCAGTCCGTTGCGTTCTTAATTTTTGTACTTTTTTGCATGAAGTTCGTATGGCCTCCGGTCATCGCGGCTTTGCACGAACGTCAGAAGAAGATCGCGGATGGACTGGACGCTGCCGCCCGAGCAGCTCGCGACCTGGAGTTGGCCCAAGATAAAGCGGGTCAACAACTGCGCGAAGCGAAAGCTCAGGCAGCCGAAATCATTGAGCAAGCCAAGAAACGCGGTAACCAGATCGTTGAAGAGGCTGTTGAAAAAGCCCGTATCGACGCTGACCGTGTGAAGGTTCAGGCTCAGGCCGAGATCGAGCAGGAACTGAACAGTGTCAAAGACGCGCTGCGTGCCCAATTGGGTGCACTGGCTGTCGGCGGCGCCGAGAAGATCCTGGGTGCCACAATCGATCAAAACGCGCACGCGGAGCTGGTAAACAAACTGGCTGCTGAAATTTAAGCGAGGGCGATCATGGCAGAATTGACCACGTTGGCCCGACCTTACGCTAAGGCAGCCTTCGAGCACGCCCAGGCCCACCAGCAACTGGCCTCTTGGTCAGCCATGCTCGGCCTGGCTGCAGCAGTGTCGCAAGACGACACCATGCAGCGCGTGCTCAAGGCCCCGCGACTGACGAGCGCAAACAAGGCCGCCACGTTTATTGACGTGTGCGGCGACAAGTTTGATGCCAAGGCACAGAACTTCATTAACGTCGTTGCCGAAAACGACCGTCTCCCGCTTTTGCCGGAGATATCCGCTCTGTTCGACCTGTACAAGGCTGAACAAGAGAAGTCGGTAGACGTTGAAGTGACCAGTGCTTTTGCATTGAACCAAGAACAGCAAGACAAACTCGCCAAGGTTCTCAGTGCACGACTCAACCGGGAAGTGCGCCTGCAAGTCGAGGAAGACAAATCCCTGATTGGGGGCATTGTCATCCGCGCCGGCGACCTGGTTATCGATGGCTCGGTTCGCGGCAAACTCGCGAACCTTGCCGAAGCATTGAAATCTTGAGTTTGAAGGGGCAGCAGAGCAATGCAGCAACTCAATCCTTCCGAAATAAGTGAAATTATCAAGGGCCGCATCGACAAGCTCGATGTGACCTCCCAAGCCCGTAACGAAGGCACTGTCGTCAGCGTATCTGACGGTATCGTGCGGATTCACGGTCTGGCCGACGTTATGTACGGCGAGATGATCGAGTTTCCGGGCGGCGTCTTCGGTATGGCTCTCAACCTCGAGCAAGACTCTGTAGGTGCCGTTGTATTGGGCTCCTACCAGTCTCTGGCTGAAGGCATGAGCGCCAAGTGCACCGGCCGCATCCTCGAAGTTCCGGTTGGTAAGGAACTGCTGGGTCGCGTAGTCGACGCACTGGGTAACCCAGTTGACGGCAAAGGTCCGCTGAACAACACCGAGACCGATGCGGTCGAGAAAGTTGCTCCAGGCGTGATCTGGCGTAAGTCGGTAGACCAGCCTGTACAGACTGGCTACAAGGCTGTCGATGCCATGATCCCTGTCGGCCGTGGCCAGCGTGAGCTGATCATCGGTGACCGTCAGATCGGTAAAACCGCTCTGGCGATCGACGCGATCATCAACCAGAAAGACAGCGGCATTTTCTGCGTCTACGTAGCAATCGGTCAGAAGCAATCGACCATCGCCAACGTTGTTCGCAAGCTGGAAGAAAACGGCGCACTGGCTAACACCATCGTCGTGGCGGCGAGCGCTTCGGAATCTGCAGCACTGCAGTTCCTGGCTCCGTACTCCGGTTGCACCATGGGTGAATTCTTCCGCGACCGCGGTGAAGACGCGCTGATCGTTTATGACGATCTGTCCAAGCAAGCAGTGGCTTACCGCCAGATTTCCCTGCTGCTGCGCCGTCCACCAGGCCGTGAAGCTTACCCAGGCGACGTGTTCTATCTCCACTCCCGTCTGCTGGAGCGCGCATCCCGCGTTTCGGAAGAATACGTAGAGAAGTTCACCAACGGCGCAGTGACCGGCAAAACCGGTTCCCTGACCGCACTGCCGATCATCGAAACCCAGGCTGGCGACGTTTCCGCGTTCGTTCCGACCAACGTGATTTCCATCACCGACGGTCAGATCTTCCTGGAATCGGCCATGTTCAACTCCGGGATCCGTCCTGCTGTGAACGCCGGTGTTTCGGTATCCCGTGTGGGTGGTGCCGCTCAGACCAAGATCATCAAGAAGCTCTCCGGTGGTATCCGTACCGCTCTGGCTCAGTACCGTGAACTGGCGGCATTCGCCCAGTTCGCTTCTGACCTGGACGAAGCGACCCGTAAGCAACTTGAGCATGGTCAGCGCGTTACCGAGCTGATGAAGCAGAAGCAATACGCACCAATGTCGATCGCTGACATGGCGCTGTCGCTGTATGCCGCTGAGCGTGGGTTCCTGACTGACGTCGAAATCGCCAAGATCGGCAGCTTTGAACAAGCGCTGATTGCTTTCTTCAACCGCGATCACGCCGAATTGATGGCGAAGATCAACGTGAAGGGTGACTTCAATGACGAAATCGACGCTGGCATGAAAGCCGGTATCGAGAAGTTCAAGGCCACCCAAACCTGGTAAGCCGCAGCGGGAGCCGCAAGGCTCCCGCTTGCTAACCTGATAGGTGTTACATGGCAGGCGCAAAAGAGATTCGCAGTAAGATTGCGAGCATCAAAAGCACGCAAAAGATTACCAGCGCCATGGAAAAAGTGGCGGTCAGTAAAATGCGCAAGGCACAAATGCGCATGGCTGCTAGCCGTCCTTACGCGGAGCGCATCCGCCAGGTTATTGGCCATCTGGCCAACGCCAACCCGGAATATCGCCACCCATTCATGATCGACCGTGAAGTAAAGCGCGTCGGTTACGTTGTGGTGAGCAGTGACCGTGGTCTGTGTGGTGGCTTGAACACCAACCTGTTCAAGGCCCTGGTCAAGGACATGGCGGTAAACCGCGAAAACGGCGTCGAGATTGATCTGTGTGTAGTTGGTAGCAAGGGTGCGGCTTTCTTCCGCAACTTCGGCGGTAACGTCGTTGCAGCTATCAGCCACCTGGGTGAAGAGCCGTCGATCAATGATCTGATCGGCAGCGTCAAGGTGATGCTGGATGCTTACCTGGACGGCCGTATTGACCGCCTGTCCGTGGTGTCCAACAAGTTCATCAACACCATGACGCAATCGCCTACCGTGGAGCAGTTGATTCCACTGGTGGCAACCCCGGATCAAGAACTCAAGCACCACTGGGATTATCTGTACGAACCGGACGCCAAAGAGCTGCTTGACGGCTTGATGGTCCGTTACGTGGAGTCGCAGGTCTACCAGGCGGTGGTCGAGAACAACGCGGCTGAACAAGCTGCGCGGATGATCGCGATGAAGAACGCTACCGACAACGCCGGTGATTTGATCAGCGATTTGCAGCTGGTCTACAACAAGGCGCGTCAGGCTGCGATCACCCAAGAGATCTCGGAAATCGTCGGCGGCGCTGCCGCGGTTTAACGGTTCAAATATTCAGAGGATCCAGCTATGAGTAGCGGACGTATCGTTCAAATCATCGGCGCCGTTATCGACGTGGAATTTCCACGCGACAGCGTACCGAGCATCTACAACGCGCTGAAAGTAGTGAGCGCGGCCGAAACCACCCTGGAAGTTCAGCAGCAGCTGGGCGACGGTGTGGTTCGTACCATTGCGATGGGTTCCACCGAGGGCTTGAAGCGCGGTCTGGAAGTCAATGACTCTGGCGCAGCCATCTCCGTACCAGTCGGTAAAGCGACCCTGGGCCGGATCATGGACGTTCTGGGTAACCCGATCGACGAAGCTGGCCCGATCGACACCGAAGAGCGCTGGGGCATTCACCGTCCTGCGCCAACCTTCGCTGAACAAGCGGGCGGCAACGACCTGCTGGAAACCGGTATCAAGGTTATCGACCTGGTTTGCCCGTTCGCCAAGGGTGGTAAAGTCGGTCTGTTCGGTGGTGCCGGTGTAGGCAAAACCGTAAACATGATGGAACTGATCCGTAACATCGCCATCGAGCACAGCGGTTATTCCGTGTTCGCCGGTGTGGGTGAGCGTACTCGTGAGGGTAACGACTTCTACCACGAGATGAAGGATTCCAACGTTCTGGACAAAGTGGCACTGGTTTACGGTCAGATGAACGAGCCGCCGGGTAACCGTCTGCGCGTAGCACTGACCGGCCTGACCATGGCCGAGAAGTTCCGTGACGAAGGTAACGACGTTCTGCTGTTCGTCGACAACATCTATCGTTACACCCTGGCCGGTACTGAAGTATCCGCACTGCTGGGCCGTATGCCTTCTGCAGTAGGTTACCAGCCGACCCTGGCCGAAGAGATGGGTACTCTGCAAGAGCGTATCACTTCGACCAAAAACGGTTCGATCACCTCGATCCAGGCGGTATACGTACCGGCGGATGACTTGACTGACCCGTCGCCAGCGACCACCTTCGCCCACTTGGACGCCACCGTCGTTCTGTCCCGTGACATCGCTTCCCTGGGTATCTACCCAGCGGTCGATCCACTCGACTCGACTTCGCGCCAGCTGGACCCGAACGTAATCGGCCAGGACCACTACGACACCGCTCGCGGCGTACAGTATGTTCTGCAGCGTTACAAAGAACTGAAGGACATCATTGCGATCCTGGGTATGGACGAGCTGTCGGAAGCCGACAAGCAGTTGGTAAACCGTGCTCGTAAGATCCAGCGTTTCTTGTCGCAGCCGTTCTTCGTGGCTGAAGTCTTCACCGGTGCTTCGGGTAAATACGTTTCCCTGAAAGACACCATTGCTGGCTTCAAAGGCATCCTCAACGGTGACTACGACCACCTGCCAGAACAAGCGTTCTACATGGTCGGCGGCATCGAAGAAGCGATCGAGAAAGCCAAGAAACTGTAATCCCGGCGCCCGGCAACGGGCGCTAATTTAGGTTGAGGCAATCAGATGGCTATGACAGTCCATTGCGATATCGTCAGCGCGGAAGGGGAAATCTTTTCCGGCCTGGTCGAGATGGTGGTTGCGCACGGTGCACTGGGTGATCTTGGTATCGCCTTGGGTCACGCGCCGCTGATCACTAATCTCAAGCCGGGTCCTATCCGCTTGATCAAGCAGGGCGGGGAAGAGGAGGTGTATTACATCTCCGGCGGTTTCCTCGAGGTTCAGCCGAACATGGTCAAGGTTCTTGCCGACACCGTGCAACGTGCTGCCGACCTGGACGAAGCCTCCGCTCAGGAAGCCGTTAAGGCTGCCGAGAAGGCCTTGCATGAGCGAGGCGCGGAATTCGATTACGGTTCTGCTGCCGCACGTCTGGCCGAGGCTGCAGCTCAGCTGCGCACCGTCCAGCAGATCCGCAAGAAGTTCGGCCATTAATTCGGCCGTCGACTTATTGTGTGATTGATTAAAAAGGGTAGCCTCGGCTACCCTTTTTTCTTTTCCGACTTTCATCACCCGGTCGCAGCCGCTGACCTCCCAGGATTAGTAGCCTGTCATGTCTCTTGAAATCGTTATCCTCGCTGCCGGCCAAGGCACGCGCATGCGTTCGGCTTTGCCGAAAGTTCTGCACCCGGTTGCCGGTAATTCAATGCTTGGCCATGTTATCCACACGGCGCGGCAACTTGATCCGCAACGTATCCATGTGGTGATCGGCCATGGTGCCGAAGCGGTGCGCGAGCGTCTGGCGGCCGATGACCTGAATTTCGTCCTGCAGGATCAACAGCTGGGTACCGGACATGCGGTGGCCCAGGCTGTGCCGTTCATTAAGTCCGACACCGTGCTGATTCTGTACGGCGACGTACCGTTGATCGAAGTCGAAACCCTGCAACGCTTGCTCAAGCTGGCTGCACCGCAGCAACTGGGCCTGTTGACCGTTGAGCTGGATGACCCGACGGGTTACGGCCGTATCGTCCGCGATGCCGCCGGCAAAGTTACCGCCATCGTCGAGCATAAAGACACCAACGACGTCGAGCGTGCGATCACTGAGGGCAATACCGGCATTCTGGCGCTACCTTTCGAACGTCTGGGCGATTGGGTGAGTCGTCTCTCCAATAACAATTCCCAAGGCGAGTACTACCTGACCGACGTGATCGCCATGGCGGTCAGTGATGGTCTGGTGGTGGCTACCGAACACCCCCATGACACCATGGAAGTGCAGGGCGCCAACGATCGCAAGCAACTGGCTGAGCTTGAGCGTCACTATCAGCTGCGCGCTGCTCGTCGTTTGATGGCTCAGGGCGTGACCCTGCGCGACCCGGCACGTTTCGATGTGCGTGGTGAGGTCACCATCGGCCGCGATGTGCTGATCGACATCAACGTGATCCTCGAGGGCAAAGTGGTCATCGAGGACGATGTAGTGATCGGCCCGAACTGCGTGATCAAGGACAGCACCCTGCGCAAAGGCGTGGTGATCAAGGCCAACAGCCATATCGAAGGCGCGATACTCGGTGAAGGCAGCGATGCCGGCCCGTTTGCTCGTTTGCGTCCCGGCACGGTGCTGGAAGCTCGCGCGCATGTGGGTAACTTCGTAGAACTGAAGAACGCGCATATGGGCGAGGGCGCCAAGGCCGGTCATTTGACGTATTTGGGCGACGCCGAGATCGGTGCGCGTACCAACATCGGCGCAGGCACCATCACCTGTAACTACGATGGCGCGAACAAGTGGAAAACCGTGTTGGGCGAAGATGTGTTCATCGGTTCCAACAACTCGTTGGTGGCGCCTGTGGATATCTCCGCGGGTGCGACGACGGCGGCTGGTTCGACCATTACCCAGAATGTGGATAAGGCGCAGTTGGCTGTGGGTCGGGCTCGGCAGAAGAACATCGATGGCTGGAAACGGCCGGAGAAGATCAAGAAGAGCTGAGTTATCCACAGCAAGATCAAAAGATCGCAGCCTTCGGCAGCTCCTACAGGGAATTCGTGTTCATCCTGTAGGAGCTGCCGAAGGCTGCGATCTTTTTTATGGGTTATCCACACATCTTTTTTCTAACGCTGACTTGACGAAGTTTCGCTAATAGGTTTTGATTGCTTACGTTATCTTTCGAATCGAAACTTACCAAGCCATGTCGAAGCGCAACACGCCCCAACGCCGCCACAACATCCTCGCCTTGCTCAATGAGCAGGGGGAAGTCAGTGTGGATGAGCTGGCCAAGCGCTTCGAAACCTCGGAAGTTACGATTCGCAAGGACTTGGCGGCGCTTGAAAGCAACGGTTTGTTGCTGCGTCGTTATGGCGGGGCGGTCACGATGCCTCAGGAGCTGGTCGCCGACCTCGGCCAACCGGTTTCCAAATACAAGCAGGCCATTGCCCGCGCCGCCGTCACGCGAATCCGCGAGCATGCGCGAATCATCATCGACAGCGGCAGTACCACCGCCGCGATGATCCCGGAACTCGGTCAGCAACCGGGTCTGGTGGTGATGACTAACTCCCTGTATGTCGCCAACGCTTTGAGCGAACTCGAGCACGAGCCGGTGCTGCTGATGACCGGGGGGACCTGGGATCCGCATTCTGAGTCCTTCCAGGGTCAGGTGGCCGAGCAAGTACTACGCTCATATGACTTTGATCAGCTATTTATCGGTGCCGATGGCATTGATCTGGTACGCGGGACCACCACCTTCAATGAATTGCTGGGCTTGAGCCGTGTCATGGCCGAGGTTGCCCGCGAAGTGATTGTGATGGTCGAAGCCGATAAGATCGGTCGCAAAATTCCCAATCTGGAACTGCCATGGAGCAGCGTCCATACCCTCATCACCGATGATCGCCTGCCACTGGAGGCACGCGATCAGATTCAGGCCCGCGGCATTAATTTGATTTGCGCCGCCGTCAGTCAGGAGAGCTAGCATGTGTGGAATTGTCGGTGCAGTCGCAGAACGTAACATTACTGCCATCTTGCTCGAAGGCCTCAAACGTCTGGAATACCGTGGCTATGACAGCGCCGGTGTGGCGGTGTACACCAACGATGAAAAACTCTTGCGCACGCGTCGTCCGGGCAAGGTCAGCGAACTGGAACAGGCGCTGATCGAAGAGCCTCTGGTCGGCCGTCTGGGCATTGCCCATACCCGCTGGGCGACCCACGGCGCGCCTTGCGAACGCAATGCTCACCCGCATTTTTCGGGCGATCTGGCGGTGGTGCACAACGGCATCATCGAGAACCATGAAGCCCTGCGCGAGCAACTCAAGGCTCTGGGTCACGTGTTCACGTCGGACACTGACACTGAAGTCATCGCGCATTTGCTGAACGAAAAACTCAATGATCAGCCCGACCTGGCTGCGGCCCTGAAAGCGACCGTCAAAGAACTGCACGGTGCTTATGGCTTGGCGGTGATCAGTGCCCGGCAACCGGATCGCCTGGTGGCGGCCCGCAGTGGCAGCCCACTGGTGATCGGTCTGGGCCTGGGTGAAAACTTCCTGGCCTCCGATCAATTGGCACTGCGCCAGGTCACTGACCGGTTCATGTACCTGGAAGAAGGCGATATCGCCGAAATTCGCCGCGACAGCGTGCAGATCTGGGACATCAACGGCGCACTCGTCGAGCGTGAAAGCGTTCAGTACCGTGACGGGGCCGAAGCGGCTGACAAGGGCGAATTCCGCCATTACATGCTCAAGGAAATTCACGAGCAACCGGCCGTGGTGCAGCGCACCCTTGAAGGTCGCCTGAGTCAGAACCAGGTGCTGGTCGAGGCGTTCGGTCCCCAAGCTGCCGAGCTGTTCGCCAAGGTGCGCAATGTACAGATCGTCGCCTGCGGCACCAGCTATCACGCCGGCATGGTTGCCCGTTACTGGCTCGAAGAACTGGCTGGCATCCCGTGTCAGGTCGAAGTCGCCAGTGAATTCCGTTATCGCAAGGTAGTGGTGCAGCCGGACACCCTGTTCGTGAGCATCTCCCAGTCAGGTGAAACCGCCGACACTTTGGCCGCGCTGCGCAATGCCAAGGAGCTGGGATTCCTCGCCAGCCTGGCAATCTGCAACGTCGGCATCAGCTCTCTGGTGCGTGAATCGGACCTGACGCTGCTGACCCAGGCCGGTCGCGAAATCGGCGTAGCCTCGACCAAAGCCTTCACCACTCAACTGGTTGGCCTGCTGTTGCTGACTCTGTCTCTGGGTCAGGTTCGCGGTACGTTGGCTGAAGGTGTCGAAGCCACACTGGTTGAAGAACTGCGTCGCCTGCCGACCCGTTTGGGCGAAGCCCTGGCCATGGACAGCACCGTGGAGAAAATCGCCGAGCTGTTCGCCGAGAAGAACCACACGCTGTTCCTCGGTCGCGGCGCGCAATTCCCGGTGGCGATGGAAGGGGCCCTCAAGCTCAAGGAAATCTCTTACATCCACGCGGAAGCCTACCCGGCGGGCGAACTGAAACATGGCCCGTTGGCGCTTGTGGATAACGACATGCCGGTGGTCACCGTGGCGCCGAACAACGAGTTGCTGGAGAAGCTGAAGTCCAACCTACAGGAAGTCCGCGCCCGTGGCGGTGAACTGATCGTCTTCGCCGACGAGCAGGCCGGCATGACCAATGGCGAAGGCACTCATGTCGTCCAGATGCCGCACATCCACGACATCCTGTCGCCGATCCTCTACACCATCCCGCTGCAGCTGCTCTCGTACTACGTCGCTGTATTGAAAGGTACTGACGTTGACCAGCCGCGTAACTTGGCGAAGTCGGTGACTGTGGAATAAGTTATCCACAAGCAATGAAATGAAAAGACCGCAGCTTTGGCTGCGGTCTTTTTTTTTGAAAAAGGCCAGCTATTTCAAGTCCACCAATACCGCACAAGATGAAAGAAGATCGGTGCCGCAAAACACACTGAATCCAGTCGATCCAGCATCCCGCCGTGGCCTTCGATCATGTGCCCCCAATCCTTCACGCCGCGATCACGCTTGATTGCCGACATCACGATGCCGCCGGCAAACCCCAGCAGGTTGATCAGCAGCGCAATCAAGAACGACTGCCACGGGCTGAACGGTGTGGTCCACCACAAGGCTGCACCAATCAGCGAGGACAGCAAAACGCCGCCGACAAAACCTTCAACGGTTTTCGACGGTGACAGAGTGGGCGCGATTTTGTGTTTGCCGAACAACTTGCCGCATACGTACTGCAGCACGTCCGACAGCTGCACCACGATCACCAGATACGCGATCAGCAGCAGGTTGCGGCCTTCATAACCGACGATGTCCAAGGTCAGCAGGGCGGGCACGAACGACACGCAGAACACCGCGATCATCAAGCCCCATTGCACTTTCGACGCCCGCTCGAGGAAGTGCGTGCTGTCGCCGCCGAGAGACGCAAGGATCGGCAGCAGCAAAAACACGTACACCGGAATAAAGATCGAGAACAGTCCGTACCAATCGGAATAGATCAGCAGATATTGCAGCGGCAATGCCAGGTAAAACGCTGCCACCAGCGCCGGGTAGTCGCTGCGTCGGGTGGGCATGAGGGTGAGGAATTCGCGTAGCGCATAGAACGATACCGCGTAAAACAACAGAATCACCGCGCCGGTGCCTAGCCAAAAGGCGACACCGATCACCACCACCATCACCCACCAGGCATTGATGCGGGCGTTGAGGTTTTCGATGACTGCATTGGGCGTGCCCCGGGTGCGCAGTTTGAGGATCAGGCCAATCAGTGAGGCCAGCACCAGGATCATGCCGATCCCGCCGAACAGCATCAGGGTTTGTCTATCCATGTCAGGAATGCTCCGGGGCGAGGGCCAGCAGTGCGTCGCGGCTGCGTGAAAGGAACTGCTCTTTGCTCTCGTCTTCAGTCACTTGCAGGGGCGCGCCGAAACTGGTGGTACACAGCAGCGGCAGTGGCAGCACTCGGCCCTTGGGCATGACCCGGTTGAGGTTGGCGATCCACACCGGAATCACCTGGGCCTGTGGGTAACTTTTTGCCAAGTGGTACAGGCCGCTTTTGAACGGCAGCAGACCCTCTTCCAGATTGCGCGTGCCTTCGGGAAAGATGATTAACGAATCACCCTTCTGGAGGGCGTCGAGCATGGGCTGCAACGGGTTATCCACAGGGTCCTTGCGCTCGCGGTCGATCAGCACGCCGTTGAACACCCGGCTGATGATGTAACGGCGTAAGGCGCTCTTGTTCCAGTAGTCGCTGCCGGCCACCGGTCGCGTAAGTTTGCGCAGGGTGGAAGGGAGCGAGGCCCAGAGGAGCACGAAGTCGCCGTGGCTGCTGTGATTGGCAAAATAGATGCGCTGCACGGGTTCCGGCGCGCAACCCATCCACAGGCTGCGGGCGCCAGTAACGGTTCGGGCCATAGAGGTGATGAGGGTGGCGACCACAGGTTCGAACATTAACGATTTCCTTATCCAGCGAAGGGCAGCCAAGGGCTGGCCAGAATGACAGCCAATGGTGGCAGCACTTGGGCGACCAGCAGGACAGCCTGTTTGCGCAGCAGTTTAAGCCCCCCGCGCTGACGTTCGGCCCAAGGCCGGCCGGCACGGTTGGCCGGTTGCAGGCCGAGGTTTTGCAGGGCTTGATCGAGGGCTTGAGTGCGGTCTGACAAAGCGTCAGCGTCGCGGGCCATCAGGGTAAACAGGTCAGCGTCGAAGGCCACCCGCAGCGCCCAGTATTTTTGCCATAGCCCGAGGATGATCAGCCATGCGCTGAGGATCAAGAACGGCGCAGTCGGGGTGATCAGCAGCAGTTGCAGCAGGCCGAACAACACACCCAGCAAGGTCAGCCCTGTGGATAACTGATCGAGAGTGCGGCCCCGGCGCAGCAGGCTGGCGACCACGTGCAGTTCCATGTCAACCGGCATAGGCGCTCTCCAGGGCTTGACGATGGGCCGGATGCAGCACCACTTGCGGACGCGCGGCCTGGATCATCGCCACGGCGGCATCGACGGTGGCCGCTCGACCGCTGTGCAGCAACCAGGCCGCGATAGCGGTGGCGCTGCGTGAATAGCCCAAAGCGCAGCAGACCAGCAATGGGCCTTGCTGGCGCAGATGTTCAATGGCCTGGGCGGCGGCGAGGCATTGCTCAGCGCTGGGCGTGGTCAGGTCGAGTATCGGAACGTTTTGATAGGCGCGGCCTCTCGGGTTGAGCGGCAGCTCAGCGCATAGATCAACCACCGCTTTGAACGGCGCCAACTGCTCAGCGTCGGGAAGCCTGCCGAGCCAAACGTTATCCACAACCTCATTGGGCTGCGGATGCTTGCGGGTCCAAAGCCGTGAGTTGATCCACGCCGCTGCCACGTAAGGTGCAAATAACCAACGGGCGGCCGGGCTAAGGCGGCCGTCGGCACGTTTCTGAAAACCGGCGGCGTCCAGCAGCGTGTAGTTGAGCGCCACCAACAGCAACGCCACGGCGGGCCAGATCAGCCACAGCCATCCGCCGCCCAGGCCAAAGGCTGGAATGGCGAATATCGCCGCACCGATGCCATAACGCAGGGCCAGGCGCCAGCGTTTCGGATCCTTGGCCAACCGCAGGCTACTCAAGGGGCTGGGCCGATCCAGCGGCCACAACCACACGCACAGCCAGCCTGCGAGGGCGCCTGTGGGTAAGTCGATAAAGTGATGTTGATAAGTGGTCAGCACCGAAATCCCGATCAATGCGAACCAGCCGTGCACCAGCCAGCGCCACAGGCCTTGCGTGTGCCGTTGGTACATCACCCACAAAATCACCAGCAGGGCGATGTGCAGCGACGGTGCCTGATTGAATGGCTTGTCGAACCCGGCCAGCACCGCGAACAGCCAACCGAACACTCCATCCAGTTCAGGCCGTTCGAAGGTGAAGCGCAGCGGCCATAACAGGAAACAACTGACTGAGATCATTTGAGCACTCAGCAGGCGCAAGGCGTGGCGCTTGAGTTCATGGCGACTGTCGGACAGCAGCAGCGAAAAACCGTACAGCAGATCAATCGTCCAGTAGGGGACGATGGTCCAGGCCCAGAAGGGCATGGCGGTTTCCCAATCGAAAACGACGGTGTCGACATCGCTGCGCTGGGCCGTGACCCACGTGGCAAAGCCGTAGCTGGCGAAAAACAGCGGCGCCAGCACCAGCAACCAGAGCACGGCGGGTTTCAGCAAACCCGGCTCTCTCGGGGCAGCCCCCATCATTGCACCCGTTGCGCGAGGGACACGGTGAAGATCCCCCATTCATCCACTCGCTGGGTGATTTTACGAAAACCCGCTGCTTCCACCAGTTGATCCATTTCCGCCTGGCTGCGCCGACGCATCACCCACGCCTGGCCTTGACGGTGACTGGTGAGAGCGCGGGCGATCAGTTCCAGCTGCGGGTGCCAGGGTTGACCGGTGTAGACCAGATAGCCACCGGGCTCCACGGCCTCGGCCAAGCCCGCCAGAGAGCCGCCGACCAGTGCATTGTCGGCAAACAGTTCATACAAACCGGACACCACCGCCAGTGTCGGTTTTGGGTCCAGTGCCGCCAGGTCGGCGCGGTCGAACGCGTCGCCTTTCACGAACTGCGCGATGTCTCCAAGGCCTTTATCGCGAATCAGCGCACCACCGTCACGTACATTGATGTCGCTGTAATCGCGCAACAGTATCGATTCCGGTAGCGGGCTGACGCCTTGCAAGGCTTCGAGAATATAGCGGCCGTGACCGGCGGCGATGTCGACGATGCGCACCGGTCGGCCTTCTTCGCGCAGCTTGGCCATGGTCAGGCGCAGCAACTCTTCGACATTGAGTTTGCGCTGGCGAATGCCGCGCCAGCCGATGGAATTCAGGTAGTTCTGATCAATCATCCGCCCGAGCCCGCCCTTGCCGGTGGGCTGGTTGCGGTACACGTAGTCCAGGGTGCTGCCGGAGTCGAAACCGGTGTCGAAGCCCAGCTTCACCCCGTCAGACAGCCGGCTGCCCAAGCGCATGCTGGCGCGGGTCATGCGCCAGTACAGGTCACGCAACGAGTTGTGCGGCAGCGGGGCGGCGAGGGATTCGGATTCGGCGCAGGTCAGGCCGATCTTGTCGGCATCGAGCAACGAGGCCCGGTCCAGCGGGTATTCAAAGTTTTGCAGGATAAAGCGTTTGGCGCTGGCTACGGCCACGGCGCGATCACGTTCCCCAAGCGTGTCGTGGAAGAAGCCCGGGAGGATGTGTTTTTCCTTTTTCAGGCTGCCCAGGCGTTCGAAAAACTGTTCCTGGGGTTTGCGGTGGACCACAAAATCCGAGCCGGAAATCAGCAGCTGGGTCGGCACTTGAATCGCCTGCGCATCGGCCACCACACGGTCGGCGGCTTCATACAAGCCGAGCAGCACATTCACCGAAATCGCCTTGGTGATCAGCGGATCGCTGTCGTAGGAGGCGACGCGTTCCGGGTCGTGGCTGAGGAACTTGGCCTTGACGTAGCTGTTGACGAAAAAGTTGCCGCGAAACTTGCGCATCAGCGCCAGGCCCGGACGGGCGAAAGGTACGTAGAGCTTGACCTTGAATGCGGGCGACGCGAGCACCAGCGAGCGGATGCGCGGTGCATAGTCGTGGACCCAGGTCGAGGCAATCACCGCGCCGACGCTCTGGGCGATCACGGCCATGTTCTCTTCGTCGATCTGGTGAGTCGCGTTCAGGTGATCGCAAAAGGTCTGCACGTCACGCACGCTGGTGGCGAAACTCGGGCTGTCACCGCGAGCGCCCGGCGACTGACCATGGCCGCGCGCGTCCCAGGCAAAGAAGTCGAACGCTGGCAGGTCCAGTTCATCCACCAGGTGGGCGATGCGCCCCGAGTGTTCATGGCCGCGATGAAACAGCAGCACAGCCTTGCGCGGTTCACCCGGATTACCCGCCGTGGCCGGCCAATGACGGTAGAACAGTTCAACGCCGTCGTGGGTAGTGAAGGTCTGATTCTGAGTTTCACGCATTGCACTTTCCTTATGCTTGGGGAGCCTTACGCTGAGGCCTTATGCCGAGGGGGCGTTTTCCTGCACTTCTTTCAGGCCCAGACGGACCCGGTTGACCAAGGTGTAAGCCAGCAGGACGGCGACCACCGCAAACACAACGTTAATCCACAACGCGCTGATCCAGCCGATGGCAATGCCGGTGGCCAAGACGCCCAGTACAAACGCGCGATCGCTCTTGCCCATCGGGCCGTCATAACGCCGCGATGCGCCGACCATCGGCCCGAGGACGCCACTGTACTCGCTGAACAATGCCAGCAGCGTGACCAACAGCACAATCAACACACTCACATCGGGAATCAGGGCAAAAGGCAGGATCAGCGCGCTGTCGGCAACGATATCGCACAGTTCATTAAGGTAGGCGCCGAGGCGCGACTGCTGGCCGAATTCCCGGGCCAGCATGCCATCGATAGCGTTCAGCGCCATCCGCAGGATCATCCACACGGGAATCAGCAGAAATACCCACAGGTGATTGGCGAAACAGGCAATCCCGACGCCCGTCACGACCGAAATGACGCCGGCCAGCACGGTGATTTGATTGGCGGTGGTGCCGTTATCGAACAGTCGCTGAACCAGCGGTCGCAACAGATTCTGGAAGGCGGGCTTAAGTTGGTAGATGGAGGGCATCTGGATACGGTCTCAGCAATTGAAAGCGTGAACGTTCAGGGTTATACGTCACAATAATCAGAATGCCAGTAAAACTGCACGGCTCATCCTCTTCCAGCGATATCCAGGTCCAATCGGGAACTGTCGGCCTCGCGTTTTTCAGTGCTCAGGAGTTAATCCATGGACCGCTTCCAGGAAATGCAGGTCTTCGCCACCGTCGCCCAGGAGCAAGGCTTCTCGGCGGCGGCGCGGCGTTTGGGGATGTCGGCGGCCAGCGTCACCCGCGCCGTGGCGGCGTTGGAGAAACGCATTGGCACGCTATTGCTGACACGTACCACCCGCAGCGTGCATTTGAGCGAGGCGGGTCAGCGTTATCTGGAGGACTGTCGGAGAATTCTCACCGAGGTGCAGGAAGCCGAGGATTCGGCAGCCGGGAGCCACGCCCAACCTCGTGGGCAACTGACGATCACGGCGCCGGTATTGTTCGGTGATTTGTTCGTTACGCCGGTCATGGTCGGTTACCTGACTCAATTCCCTGAAGTCAGCATCAACGCTCTACTGGTCGACCGGGTGGTGAGCATGGTCGAGGAGGGCATCGATGTTGCTGTGCGCATCGGTGAGTTGCCGGACAGCAATCAGCATGCAATTCGTGTGGGCGAAGTGCGGCGGGTGATCTGCGCTTCCCCTGGATTCCTGACCGACCATGGTCGGCCTCGCCATCCTGCAGATTTGAGCGCAGCCCCGATCATCGCTACCTCGTCCATCGGTCAGCACAGAAGCTGGCCGTTCCTTGACGGGGGAGAGCCGATCAGCGTTCGTCCGGAACCGCGTCTGGTGGTCACCGCCAATCAGGCGGCTATTACTGCTGCCGCCATGGGACTGGGACTGACCCGAGTGCTGTCGTATCAAGTGGCGAGCAAGGTCGCCGCCGGTGAGCTGGAAATCGTTCTGGCTGACTTCGAACTGCCGCCATTGCCCATTCATGTGGTCTACCAGGGTGGGCGCAAGGCCCCGGTGCGGGTCCGTAGTTTTGTGGACTTCGCGGTGAAGGTACTGCGCGAACACCCAGCCCTGCACGACTGAGGGTTATTGCACTGGGTGAAATAATGGATTGCGTTTGCTGGTTATTCTGTTGTTTTGGTTGCGGATGGAAGATAGCCCCCTATCGGCGCTGATCTTTCCTGAATGGCGCCACCACCCAGCGGAGTCGACCATGCAAGCCATCAAACTCTACAACTTCCCACGTTCTGGCCATGCTCACCGTGTGGAGCTGATGCTGTCGCTGTTGCAACTGCCGACCGAGCTGATCTTCGTCGATCTGGCCAAGGGCGCGCACAAGCAACCGGACTTCCTGGCACTCAACCCATTTGGTCAGGTTCCGGTGATTGATGATCAAGGCGTGGTGCTGGCCGACTCCAACGCGATCCTGGTCTACCTTGCGTTGAAATACGGTAACGGTCGTTGGCTGCCAACCGATCCGGTCGGGGCAGCCAAGGTTCAGCGCTGGTTGTCGGTCGCCGCCGGGCCGATTGCCTTTGGCCCTGGCAGGGCAAGGCTGATCACTGTGTTTGGTGCGCCTTACAACGCGCAAGAGGTGATCGCTTATTCCCACACCTGTCTCAAAGTGATTGATCAGGAATTGGGCGCAACGCCCTATCTGGTCGGTAACAAGCCGACCATCGCCGACATCGCCGCGTACAGCTACATCGCCCATGCACCCGAAGGCAATGTGTCGCTGGATGACTACGCCAACATCCGTGCCTGGCTGGCGCGGATTGAAGCCTTGCCAGGATTTGTCGGCATGCCGCGCACCGTCGCCGGTTTGCAAAAAACTGCCTGATGCTCACGGCCCGATTCAGTCGGGCCGTTCTTATTGCGCGAGGAGCGCAGGGGAGAAGCCGTTATGGAACGTTCACCTTGGCACGCAGGCGAGAAACAGTTGCAGGCTCACGTGGGTGTCGTCGAACGAATGGACGTATTAGGTCGTAGGGTGATTCGCAGCGAGATGCCGGATCAGCACCGCGCGTTCTATCAGCAACTGCCGTTCATGCTGTACGGCGCGGTGGATGCTGACGGCAACCCTTGGGCCAGCATCCTTGAAGGAGCGCCGGGCTTTGCCCATTCTCCAGAGCCCACGCTGTTGCAGTTCGGCAGCCTGCCTGGCAGCGACGACCCTGCGCAATTGCAAGAGGGAGCGGCGATCGGTCTGCTCGGTATCGAATTGCACACCCGACGTCGCAACCGCCTCAATGGTCGAGTCGGCGCTGTGACGGCGGGCGGCTTCGAGGTGAAGGTGGAGCAGTCTTTCGGCAATTGCCCGCAATACATTCAATTGCGCCAGTTTCGCTCGGTGCCATTGGCGGATCCGGCGACCCGTATCGCGCAGCACCTCCACGGGCTGGATGACGCGGCCAAAGCCATGATCGCCGGCGCCGATACCTTCTTTGTCGCCAGTTATGTGGACGTCGATGGCCAGCGCTCGGTGGACGTTTCTCACCGGGGTGGCCAGGCCGGTTTCGTCCAGGTAGAAGGCAATCGCCTGACCATCCCGGACTTCGCCGGCAACCTGTTCTTCAATACCCTGGGCAACCTGCTGATCAATCCTCGAGCCGGTTTGCTGTTCATCGATTTCGATTCGAGCGACCTGCTGCACCTCAGCGGTCGCACCCAAGTCATCCTCGAAGGCCCGCAGGTCGAAGCCTTTCAAGGGGCCGAGCGGCTGTGGACATTCGAGGTGGAGCGCGTGGTGCGACGGCCCGCAGCACTGGCCTTGCGCTGGCGCTTTGACGGCGTGTCACCCACCAGTTTGCTGACCGGCACCTGGGCGCAGGCGAACGCACGCCTGCAAGCCCAGGCCCTGGGGGATCGCTGGCGGCCGCTGCGCGTGACGCGCATCGAACAGGAAAGCCACAACATCCGTTCGATTTATCTGGAGCCTGCCGATGGCGCCGGGTTGCCGGTGTTTCAGGCCGGGCAACATTTACCCTTGCGGTTCAATATTGGCGGCGAAGTACATATCCGGACTTACAGCCTGTCGAGTGCACCGTCCGACGATTTTTTTCGCATTAGTGTTAAGCGTGACGGGTTGGTGTCATCGCATCTGCATGAACTGATCCGTGTGGGAGATCTGCTGGAAGCCCGTGCACCTCAGGGGCATTTCACCGTGGCACCCAATGAGCGTCGGCCTCTGGTGCTATTGGCCGCCGGCGTTGGCATCACGCCGCTGCTGTCGATGGTGCGTGAGGTTGTTTATCAAGGCCTGCGCACGCGGCGCATCCGTCCTACTTGGTTCTTTCAGAGCTCGCGGACTTTGGCGGATCAGACGTTTCGTCCTGAGCTGGATCGCTTGCTCGACGGCCTCGGTGACGTGGTGCGCGTGCTGCGTTTGCTCAGCCAGCCGGAGCCCGACGCCCGCGAAGGTGAAGATTACGACCTGACCGGGCGCATAGACGCCGATTTGCTCAAGACGATTCTCGAGGTGGAAGACTACGACCAAGTGGATTTTGTCCTGTGTGGCCCGGGAAGTTTTACCCAGGGGCTGTACGACAGTCTGCGGGATCTGGACATCCGCGACTCAAGGATTCATGCCGAAACCTTTGGGCCGTCGACGCTGCGTCGCAAGCCTGATCCGGACGCCGTAGTCATCGAGCAACCACCGGCCGCCACCGTTTCGGTGCCAGTCGTGTTCCAGCGCTCGGCCAAAGAAGCACGTTGGCAGCCGGACGGCGGCAGTTTGCTGGAGCTGGCGGAGAGTCGCGGCCTGCGCCCGGAATTCAGTTGCCGCGGCGGTTCGTGCGGGACCTGCAAGACCCGCCTGATCAGCGGAGAGGTGAATTATCCACAGCCCCCTGCGGAGGTTCCCGGCGCTGGAGAGGTGCTGATTTGTTGTGCGGTGCCGGCGCAGGGTTCGCAGCCTTTGGTGTTGGATCTGTAACTGAACCAGACAACACAGAAAATCCCCTGTGGGAGCGGCTGGCCTGAAAACATTTGCGAATATCCTACAGATTTGGCTGTTCTGAAGGACGATTCCGACATGTTCTAGCGGTTGTCGTGTCAGAAGTCGGGGGGATAGGCTTTGGGAGTCGCTGCAAATTCAGTGATCGGGTTTGGTCGCCCAGGTTTAGAATGGCGCACTTTTATGCTTGCTTCATGGCGAGCTGTGCGTGGGAGGGCTTAGGCCCTGCCGGGTTCCATTCCCTGGTCGACCAACCCGCGTACGGTTCGCCACCCTTCTGCTTGGTCGCAGTGTTGGCGAACTCCAATCCTCGAATGGAGTTTCACCATGTTCAAAGCAACACCGAATCCCCCGGAAACCGATGACGTTTCCCCTTACGAATCCCTCGATTCAAAAAAACTCAACGAAGCCGCCGAACGCGCGCTCGATCACTACCTCAACCCCTCCGCCCTCAAATTCCCCGTGGCCCGCAAGCCGAGCACGATGTATATGGTTGCGCCGGATATCAAAGACGAAGACCTGTTGGCCCACACCTGTGAATCGTTGGCCCAGGCCAGTGTGATGGCGAGTGATTTTGCGGGGTATCTGGAAGGGCCGCACCGGCACACCGCGATGGCGATTCAACAGATCGTCATGCTGGCTGAACTGGCGGTGAACCGGATGCTGGATAACGTTGCCATACCAAAACCTGCGCCACACAGCTAATCCCCTGTAGGAGCGAACTGTGGCGAGGGATTTCTCTTCCAGTAGTTCTTGGTACCGAAAATTCAGGTGATGATTGCCCGCAAGCCAATGGCTGAGTAGGGTAACGAGCAGAGCGACAAAGGGCCTTGAGAGGCCCTTTTTGTATTTCAGGGATAAGGTTTTTCATGGTTTTTTTCACACGCTTGATCGTTTTGCTGGCAGCGGTGTTGCTCAACGGTTGCGAGCGACCGGATGCGCCGCCGCTCGATCAGCAATTCTATGTCTGGCAACGGCAATGGACGCCCGCCCATGAGGCCGCGTTGCGCGACAGCCACGCCGATTTCTCGACCTTGCGCGTACTGGCCTTGCAGGCGTTTCCGCAGGCTGGCTGGAGCCGGGCGCGGATTGATCCGGTGCTGCTCAAGCGTGATGGCCGGCCGCTGATTGCAGTGATTCGTCTGGATGGCCAGCTCAAGAGGCTGGATCAGGACGAGGTCACGGCGCAAATCCAGCAGGTGCTCAGCGATTGGCAAGGACAGGGGCTGATCCTCTCCGGCGTGGAAATCGACCACGATGCGGGTAACGCACGGCTACCGGCCTACCGCGAATTCCTCACGCATTTGCGCGCTGTTCTGCCGGCCTCCTTGCCACTGAGCATCACCGCGTTGCCGGCCTGGCTCGACAGCCCCGAATTACCGGCGCTGCTGGCGGCGGTCGACAGCAGCGTATTGCAGGTGCATGCGGTGAGCGATCCACTGCGTGGGCTGTTCGATCCGAATCAGGCACGGCAGTGGGCCAAGGCCTGGAGCCGTATCACCTCGAAACCGTTTTATTTGGCGCTGCCGGCTTATGGCGTGGCGTTGTTGTCGGGGACCGGTGGCGCGCCGGTGGTGGAAAGCGAAGTGTCTATCGACCGGGGAGGCGATCGACGGGAGTTACTGGCGGATCCGCTGCAACTGAGCAAACTCGGCGCCGAGTTACGCGCCGATCCACCGGCTCATCTGGCCGGGCTGATCTGGTTTCGCCTGCCGCTGGCCAATGATCGCAGGGCCTGGAGCCTGACGACGCTAATCGCTGTGGCGCGTGGCGATATGCTCGACAGCCGCGTGGGGCTGAAGCTCTCGGCGCAGGACGGCCTCTATGACATCAGCGTCAGCAACCAAGGCAACCTCGACAGCGCCTGGCCCGAACGCCTGACATTGGCGGTGCAGGGCTGCGATGGTGCCGATGCATTGGCTGGTTATGCATTGCAACAACGCCCGGATCTGCTTACCTTCACCCGCCTGCGCGAGGGTCGAATCCCCGCCGGCGGGCAGCGCGCCATCGGTTGGGCACGCTGCGCAAATATTGATCAAGGAGGTTCGAATGTTCACCCGTAACTGGCCCCGCCATATGCTTTGCCTGAGCCTCAGCCTGCCGTTGGGTTCGGCGCTGGCCTGCGGGCCGGACTTTCCCATGCGGCTGCTGGACAACCGTGGCCAGTCACTGGCGGAACTGCCGGAAGGCAACTTCAACGTCGAGATCAACCGCCTCGGGCATGCCATCGCTGGACTGAAAAATGTCACCGCAGCCACCAACATTCCGGGGGACGGTTACGGCGATGCGCCTGATTACGCGGGTCAGCGGAACACCGCCGAACAGGCCGGTCTGACGCCTGAGCAGCAAGCGCTGGTGCAACAGCTGCGCAGCCTGACCGATGCCCGTCAGGTTGAAGAGCAAGGCGCGAGCCTGCCGACCGAGCACATGTTCTATCTGGCGGGCGCTGTGGCGTTCAACGCCGGTGACCATGGTTTGGCCACCGAATACTTCCAGAAGGTGCTGGCGCTGCCGGCGGATCAACGTGCGTTGCGCAGTACTTGGGCGGCTTACTCGTTG
Source organism: Pseudomonas sp. BF-R-26 (assembly GCF_019947395.1). Classification (NCBI taxonomy): domain Bacteria; kingdom Pseudomonadati; phylum Pseudomonadota; class Gammaproteobacteria; order Pseudomonadales; family Pseudomonadaceae; genus Pseudomonas; species Pseudomonas sp. BF-R-26. The sequence goes on from NZ_JAGYGK010000001.1 coordinate 148,379, forward strand.
GGGCGGGCACTGTTTGCCATGAGTTCAGAGGCGGGCGCGGGGCCCGACCTGTTGGCTCAATCTCGAAAGGCTTTCGAGCAGACTCGTCAATTGAGCATCGACGGCTTCAGCGACCCGCTGGAACTGGGTGTTGCCAGCCTCGGCGAAGAAGCGCGAGTGGCCCGCACCGCTGGCGACTGGGATAGCGCCATCGAACTCTACGCCACGCAGAACCTCCACGGTTCGGCGGTGGGTTACAGCTCGTTGAAGTTGTTGATGGCTGATCTGATGGCAATGCCCGACGATCAACTGGCCGTGTTGCTCAAGGGCAAAGCGGTGCAGCAACTGGTGACGGCGTCGTTGATCAGTCGATTGGGCTGGTCATTCGGTGATCAACCGCCGAACGAACAGAAACTGATCAAACTGTTGCAAAACAGCACCCGCGGCAGCCTGGATAACGCGGATCGCCTGGCGGCGATGAATTATCAGCAAGGCGATTACGCCAGTGCCAAAGCCTTCCTCGAACAGGCCGGTGACGGTGGTCTCGCATGGTGGCTGCGGGCGAAATTGGCATTACGTGATGGCGACAAAAACGCTGCCGCGGCGGCGTATGCCAAAGCAGCCCAGGCCTTCCCACAGAACGAGTCCTGGGGCGAACGACGGACCCCGGACTGGGATTACGAAACGGTGCAGCCCAAGTGCCGGGTCGACGGCGAAAGCGCGATCCTGGCCCTGCAACGCGGCGATTATCTGCAAGCCTTTGATCAGCTCTATCGCAGCCAGAACATTTACTGGTACGACGCGGCCACCGTTGCCGAGCGGGTGCTGACCCTCGATGAACTCAAGCAGTACGTCGACACTCAGGTGCCCGCACCGCCGCCGCTCAGCCAGCAGGATCGCGACAATTATGTGCCGTTGTCGGTGGCTGCGAACCTGCGCAATCTGCTCGGGCGGCGCTTGCTGCGTGAAGAACGTTACGACGAAGCACCGGCTTACTTCGACAACGTCGATCTGCAAAACAAGGCTAAGGCGTATGGGCAGTTGCGTCAGGAGGCAGACGCTGCCTGGTGGCCGACCAAACGTGCCGCGGCGTTGTTCAACGCCGCTTCGACGGCACGCCAATGGGGAATGGAGCTTCTCGGCTACGAAATGGCGCCCGATTACGCCACGTTCGGCGGTAATTACAGCCTTGAGAGCCGTGAGCTAAAGGTCGGCCCGTTAGTGGCTGAAGATGAAGTCTTGCGTCAGCAAGCCAGCGCCGCTCAACCCGATGAGCGCTATCACTATCGTTATGTCGCAACGGCTTTGGCCAGTCGTGCTGCCGATAATCTGCCCCATACCAGCCAGGCTTTTGCGGCGGTGTTGTGTGCAGCGGCGGGGTGGAACACCAGCCTTGAAGAAGAAAGTGCCTTCTATCAACGGTATGTGAAAGAAGGCCCGTACGTGGATTGGGCGGAGAACTTCGGTCACCAATGCCCTTATCCCGACTTTGAAAACGCCAGCAAACGTTATGTCACCCAGGCCACCGATGCTACGCGTTCGATGCTGCGGCCCTACAAGAAACCGGTGCAGGTAGGCGCTATTGTGGCGATCACGGCGGCGGCTTTGCTGTTGATCAGTCGCCGCCGTCGAAGAGCGCGATAACCCTCAACCTTCAAGCCTGCTGCACAAAGGTCAGCCGCACCGCGAAGCCGATCAGCAGGCTACCGAACAACCACTGCTGCACCCGCTGGGCCGATGGACTGCGTTGCAGCCAGCGGCCCAGTGCAGCGCCGACCAACGCGTAGGCGCTGTCGAACAACAATCCGATACCGACCAGCATTACGCCCAGCGTCGCAAATTGCGCGAGCACTGGCCCGGCGTGCGGCTCAATGAACTGCGGCAACAGCACCGAGCAGAACAGCAGCGCCTTGGGGTTGAGCAGGTTAGTCAGCAAACCGCGCTGGATCGCCTCGCGCCAATGCGGTTTTTCGGTGGTTGCGTCTGTCCCGTTCAAGCTCGGCAGCATCGTGGTGCGCAGGCACTGAATGCCGATCCACAGCAGGTACGCAGCCCCGATCAGGCGCACCACGTCGAAGGTCCAGGGCGCCGTCTTGAACAGCGCCGCCAAACCCAACGCCGCCAAGGCCACATGACAACCACGCGCCACGCCCAGCCCCAACGCCGTGGCCAGCGCCGCGCCTTTGCCCTGACGCGCGCCGGTCTGCAACAGCAGAATCATGTCCGGGCCGGGCAACAGGTACACCACCGCCAGAGCCATGAAAAACAGCCAGAGTCCTGCCATGTTGCACCCCATTCGTTGTCGATTTGGTGGGATCAGTCTATGGCTGAAGAGCAGGGCAGGTGGTTGCGTAGTCAGCTTCTAAAGCTTCCATATTTGGCATAACCTGCCATTTTGTGATGATCGAACCATCTGGATCTGCCAAACCATGAAACTGGACGCTTACGACCGCAAGATTCTCGCGGCGCTGCAACGGGACGGTCGCCTGAGCAACGTGCAATTGGCTGACGAAATCGGATTGTCCGCCTCGCCCTGTTTGCGTCGGGTACGGATGCTGGAAGAAGCGGGAGTGATTCGCGGCTATCAGGCCAATCTGGATCGAGATGAAGTGGGCCTTGGGCTGACGGTGTTTGTCGGGGTCAAAGTCGAACGACACAACGACGAACAGGCCGAAGCGTTTCGCTTGGCCGTAACGGCATTGCCTGAGGTGATTTCGGCGTTCCTGGTGTCAGGGGAATCAGATTTTCTGCTGCAAGTGGTGGTGCCGGATTTGCGCGCCTATGACCGTTTTCTCACCGGGCGACTGCTGAAATTGCCGGGTGTGAGCGACATCCGCAGCAACTTTGCGATTCACACGGTGAAGACGCCGGGAGCATTGCCGTTGGAGCATTTGCCCATCTGAAAAGTGAAAGATCGCAGCCTGCGTAGGAGCTGCCCGCAGGCTGCGATCTTTTGATCTTTCTACATCTGCGTCGCCATCCCCTCCACATCCATTGCCGCCTGGCGCAAGGCTTCGGAGCGGGTCGGGTGTGGATGACAGGTCAGGGCGATGTCTTCGGCCGAGGCGCTGAACTCCATGGCGACGCAATATTCGCCAATCATTTCACTGACGCTCGGGCCCACAAGGTGCACGCCGAGGATTTCGTCGGTGCGCTCATCGGCCAGTACTTTGGCGAAGCCTTCGGTTTCGTGATTGATCTTCGCCCGGCTGTTGGCGGTGAAGGGAAATTTGCCGACCTTATAGGCGCGACCTTCGGCCTTCAGCTGTTCTTCGGTCTTGCCGACGCTGGCCAGCTCCGGTTTGGTGTAGATCACGCTGGGGATCAGGTCGTAATTGACCTCGCCGGCCTTGCCGACGATTTGCTCGATGCAGGCCATGGCTTCGTCTTCGGCCTTGTGGGCGAGCATGGGCCCCGACGTCACATCACCGATAACCCAGACGCCAGCGGCCTCGGTGCGGTGGCCCTTATTGGCGAGCATGCCGCGTTTGTCCGGGGCGAGACCGACGTTTTCCAGCCCCAGGCCTTGGGTATAAGGGCGTCGACCAATGGCCACCAACACGTAATCGGCTTCAAGTAACTCGGCGGTGCCACCCGCGGCCGGTTCGACGCTGAGCTGTACACCGCTCGCCGACGTCGTGGCGCTGGTGACTTTCGAACTCAACTTGAAGCTGATGCCTTGCTTGCTCAATGAGCGCTGAAGGGTCTTGCCCGCTTCGCCATCTACACCGGGGCAGATACGGTCGAGAAATTCGACCACCGTCACCTTAGCACCCAGGCGCCGCCATACTGAGCCCAGCTCCAGGCCGATCACCCCGGCACCGATCACCACCAGGTGCTTCGGTACTTCGTTCAGCGACAGGGCGCCTGTGGAGTCGAGGATGCGTTTGTTATCGATGTCCACGCCGGGCAGGGGAGTGGGTTCGGAACCGGTGGCGATAACGATGTCCTTGGCGCTCAGCTCGGTCTTGACGCCCTGGCTGTCGGTCACCGTGACTTTGCCCGGCCCGTCGATGTGGCCCCAGCCCTTGATCCAGTCGACTTTGTTTTTGCGAAACAGAAACTCGATGCCTTTGGTCAGCCCGGTAACGCTTTCATCCTTCTGTTTCATCATTTGAGCAAGGTTGAGGACGGGTTTGACCTCAATCCCCAGGTTGGCGAATTCCGCCCCCATGGCCGCGTCGTAGAGTTCGGAGGCATGCAGCAGGGCTTTGGACGGCATGCAGCCGACATTCAGGCAGGTCCCGCCCAAGGTGGCGCGGCCTTCCACGCATGCCGCTTTCAGGCCCAGCTGGCCGGCGCGGATCGCTGCGTTATAACCGCCGGGGCCTGCGCCCAGAATCACGACGTCATAGGTGCTCATAGTGGTACTCCTGGTGAAAGGGGGCAGGATCGATAAAAGTAGCCTTGGATAAAAATTACGAACGTAATATGTGCGTTTCGAGCCATTTCGGTCAAGGCTTCAGCTTGGCGACAGGTTCAGCGCTTTTAGATAGAGCGATTTACGACGAATATTTCACCACTTTCGTTATATCGTAACGAATTGTGATGTGAGCGATGGCTGGGGTGGTATGCAAGTCGATCTCGATGGCGATGGAGCACAGATAGCAGGGCTGCCGCGCTTTCAGCAGGCGGTCATTCAAGGACGGCGATTGCGGCAATTCGCGATCGGTTTGGGTGCCTTGGCTGGCGCAGGGTTGGTGTTGGCGTTTTTTGTCGGTCTGTTTGCGCCGCAATCGCTTTGGCCGGCGTTGCTGGTCAATCAGAGCGCTGGTTTGCTGGTGCTGGTCGCTGGCCTGCAATCGGCATGGTGGGTGACGCAATGGCGCGCAAGAGCGATGAATCCGGCCGTGTTGGTGCCGATGGTTGTCGCTGAGGAAGTCGTTGCCGGTGAAGGCTGGTATGAGCGGTTGCTGGACCGGATCAGTCAGCGTTGGTTGCGCTTGCTGGGGCAGATCGGTGCACCGACGCTTTGGCTTGGCGGCTGGGCGTTGTTGACGTTGTACAGCGTCGGGCAAGTCTGGAATCTGACCTTGCCGCCCGCTGCGCTGGGGTTGTCGGCCAGTGTCGGCGCCGCGCTGTCGTTGCTGCTGGCTTTCGGTTTGCTGGTGCTGGAACGGCAACTGGCGCAGGAAAACGTCGCCCAGTGGCCCGAAGCAGGGCCGTTGGCGCAGTTGACGCGGGTCGCGATTATTTGCCTGGTGCTCAGCGCCCTGTGTTTGTTGTTCGGCAGCGAATCATCGGTCTGGCCGGTGCGTCTGGCGGTGCTGATCGGCTTGCTGCCGGGGCTGGTCGCCATCGAGTTGCTGCTGCGTGCCGTGTTGTCGCTGTTCAGTCCCCGTCGTGAACAACTTGAACCGGCCTTGCTGGCGCGAATCTTCGTCGCCGACATGCTGCGCTGGCCGCCGCAGCCTTTGCTCGCATTGCAGCACGAACTGCACAACCGCTTCGGTATCGACCTGCGACAAATCTGGGCCTTCACTTACATGCGCCGGGCGTTTTTGCCGGTGCTGGCGGTGGTGGCTATCGTCGGTTGGTCGCTCACCGGCATTCACGAAATTGCGCTGCAAGGACGCGGTATCTATGAGCGTTTCGGCAAACCGGTGGAAGTTTTCGGTCCTGGTTTGCACGCCGGTTTGCCGTGGCCGCTGGGCCGCGTGCTGAGCGTCGAAAACGGTGTGGTCCACGAGTTGGCCACCAGCGTGGGCGAAACGTCGGCACCGGTCGAGGCCGAACCAGCCGAAGGCCCGGCACCAGCGATTGCCAATCGCTTGTGGGACGCCAGCCACGTGAACGACAAATCCCAAGTCATCGCCAGCAGCCGCGCCGACAAGCAAAGCTTCCAGATCGTCAACATGGACGTGCGCTTCGTCTATCGCATCGGCCTGAGCGATCAGGCGGCGCTGGCAGCAACGTACAACAGCGCCGATGTGCCAACGCTAATCCGCAGCACCGCCAGCCGGATTCTGGTTCACGATTTCGCTTCGAGAACCCTGGATGGTTTGCTCGGCGAGGATAGGGTAGGGCTCGCTGAAGAGATCGGTCGCGCCGTGCAGGCTGACCTGCAAAAACTCGACAGCGGCGTGGAAATTCTCGCCACGGTGGTCGAAGCCATCCACCCGCCAGCGGGGGCGGCCAACGCTTATCACGGCGTGCAAGCGGCGCAGATTGGTGCTCAGGCATTGATTTCCCATGAGCGCGGTGCAGCGGCGGAGGCGACCAACCAGGCGCAGTTGCAGGCCAGTATCGCTCGCGATCAAGCCACGGCCAGTGCGCATGAAATCAACTCGAGCGCTCAGGCCGCCGACCTGAAATTTGCCGCCGAGCGAAAGGCTTTTTCCAGCGCCGGCCAGGCCTTTGTGCTGGAGCAATACCTCAGTCAACTGACCCAAGGTTTGGCCAACGCCAAGCTGCTGGTTCTCGATCATCGTCTGGGCGGCAGCGGTAATGCGCCGACCATCGACCTACGTACATTCACGCTGCCGGCTGACCCTGCGCCGCCGCGTAATTCCGCTCAGCCAGGAGCCATCCATTGAGCCAGCCGACGCCTACACACAATCGCGATCACGATGACCACGCCGGCCACGATCACGGCCATGGCGGGCATCACCACGGTCATCACCATCATCACCACGGCGATCCACACGAAGCTGGCCCTTTCCCGTGGCGGCGAATGGGTTGGGCGGCGTTGCTGGTGGCGTTTGCCATTGCAGCGGCGAGCCTGGTGCAAGTGCGTTCGGGAGAGGCCACGGTCATCACTCGCTTCGGTAATCCATCGCGGGTATTGCTGGAACCGGGTCTTGGCTGGCGTTGGCCTGCACCGTTCGAGGCGGCGATCCCGGTGGATCTGCGGCTGCGTACCACCTCCAGTGGTTTGCAGGATGTGGGCACGCGCGATGGTCTGCGCATCATCGTGCAAGCCTACGTGGCCTGGCAGGTGCAGGGTGATCCGGACAACGTGCAACGTTTTATGCGCGCCGTACAGAACCAGCCGGATGAAGCGGCGCGGCAGATCCGAACCTTTGTCGGCTCGGCGCTGGAAACCACTGCCAGCAGTTTCGATCTGGCCAACCTGGTGAACACCGATGCCAACCAAGTACGCATCGCCGATTTTGAAGCGCAGCTGCGTCAGCAGATCGATCAGCAGTTGCTCACCACTTATGGCGTGCGCGTGCTGCAAGTCGGCATCGAGCGTTTGACCCTGCCGTCGGTGACGCTCACCGCGACGGTCGATCGTATGCGCGCCGAGCGTGAAACCATCGCCACTGAACGCACGGCCATCGGCAAGCGCGAAGCTGCGCAAATTCGCTCTGCGGCCGAGCGTGATGCGCGAATCGTGCAAGCCGATGCGACAGTGAAAGCTGCGGACATCGAAGCCCAATCCCGCGTCGAAGCCGCGCAGATTTACGGCCGTGCCTACGCCGGTTCGCCGCAGCTCTACAACTTGCTGCGCTCTCTCGACACCTTGGGCACCATCGTCACGCCGGGCACCAAACTGATTTTGCGCACTGATGCTGCACCGTTCCGGGTGTTGGTTGATGGCCCGCCGACGCTCGATAACAAGTCCGGGTCGCAGCCATGAGTTTGGTTCCACGTGGAACACATGAGTTGAGTAGCCCCTGGATTCAGGCCGGGCGCTTGGCTTTTTTGGCGCTGTACGCCGTGACTGTGCTGGCTGCTTTGGCGTGGGCATTCTCAAATGTGCGGCAAATCGACCCGCAAAATCGTGCCGTGGTGCTGCACTTCGGCGCACTGGATCGCATTCAAAATGCCGGTTTACTGTTGGCATGGCCGCGCCCGTTTGAGCAGGTAATCTTGTTGCCTGCGGCGGATCGGGTGATCGAGCGTCGGGTGGAAAATCTGCTGCGCACGGATGCTGCATTGCAGGCGGATCGAGTCGCGAGTTTCGCCACGCCCATCAGCGATGCACTCGCCGGCTCTGGTTATTTATTGACCGGTGATGCGGGCGTAGTGCAACTGGATGTGCGGGTGTTCTATAAAGTCACCGAACCCTATGCCTTCGTCCTTCAGGGTGAGCATGTGCTACCGGCGCTGGATCGGCTGGTGACGCGCAGTGCTGTGGCGCTCACCGCAGCACGAGATCTGGACACCATTCTGGTAGCTCGACCGGAACTGATCGGTGCCGACAGCCAGGCCGCTGAGCGCCGCGAACGTCTACGCGGCGATCTGGTGCGAGGCATCAATCAGCGCTTGGCCGAACTGACGGCGACCGGGCAGGGGATGGGCATCGAAGTGGCGCGGGTCGATGTGCAATCGAGTCTGCCCGGCCCGGCGGTGAACGCGTTCAATGCAGTATTAACCGCCAGCCAGCAGGCTGACAAAGCCGTGGCCAACGCGCGCACTGAAGCCGAGAAGCTGACTCAGTCTGCCAACGAACAAGCCGACCGCACGCTGCAAGTGGCTCACGCCCAAGCCAGCGAACGCCTGGCCAAAGCCTCTGCCGACACCGCCACGGTGCTGAGTTTGGCCAAGGCGCAACAGCAGGGCACTGACCCGCAAATGCTGCTGCGTATTTACCGTGAACGGATGCCGAAGATTCTCGGGCAGGCCGGCTCGGTGACCACGGTTGATCCGAAAGACGATTCCCGCCTGATCATTCAGGGAGCTGCGCAATGACTGCCCAAACCGCCGCCGCGCCGAGCATGTTGTCCTCGGCTGAACAACGTAGCGCCGCGCGCCAGTTGACCCTGGCCATGCTTGCGCTTGGGCTGCTTGCGCTGGGCCTGATCTGGCGCTGGTTGTCGCCGGAGCAGACCGGTGTCAGCCAATTGCTGCTGGGTTTCGCTTCCTTGCTGGTGGCCGTGCCGGTCATGCGCTCGGCGTGGTACAGCTTGCGTTATCCGAGCTTGCACGGGATCACCGATCAACTGATCGCCCTGGCCATGCTCGGCGCCTGGGCCACAGGCGATCTGCTCACGGCGGCGTTGCTGCCGATCATCATGATCTTCGGTCACGTGCTGGAAGAGCGCAGCGTAATCGGTTCCCAGGAAGCGATTCATGCCCTCGGCAAACTGACTCGCAGCCATGCGCGCAAGATTCAGGCTGACGGGTCCGTCGTTGAAGTCGACAACGGAACACTCAAGGCCGGTGACCTCGTGGAGGTGCGGGCCGGCGATCGAGTGCCGGCGGATGGCCGGGTGCTGTCCGGTCAGGCAAGCCTCGACACCGCTTCGATCACTGGAGAGTCGGTGCCAATAGAAGCCGGTGTGGGCATGCCGGTGTTCGGCGGGGCGATCAATCTTGATGGTCTGCTGCGCATTGAAGTGACCCGCACCGGTCACGAATCGACCTTGGGTAAAGTCATCGCGCTGATGCAAAGCGCCGAACGTTCCAAGCCGCCGATCACCCGTTTGCTCGAACGCTACGCCGGCAGCTACATGGTGCTGGTGTTGCTGCTGGCCGCCGTGACCTGGTTTGTCACCAACGATGCGCAAGCGATGCTCGCAGTGTTGGTAGCGGCTTGCCCTTGCGCGCTGGTGTTGTCGGCTCCGGCCACGGCGATTGCCGGGGTGGCAGTCGCGGCCCGGCACGGGATTCTGATTCGCAGTTCAGCATTCCTCGAAGAGTTGGCTGACCTGACGTCATTGGTGGTCGACAAGACCGGAACCCTGACCTTTGGCACCTTGCGCCTGCAATCCATCGACAGTCCGCTGGAGGATCGCAGTCACGTACTGAAGCTCGCCGCCAGCCTCGGTTCCGCCAGCAGCCACCCGGTCAGCCGCGCCTTGGCAGGGTTGGTCACTCAGGAACACTTTCTGTTGCTCTCCGACATTCACGAGCGTCAGGGGCTGGGTGTAGTGGCGATGACCGAGCAAGGCGAGGCGGCCCTCGGTCGTCCGGAGCTGTTCGCACAATTGGGCGTCGCCACATCAGCTGTGCCCGAACACGACGGCCCTATCGCCGGGCTGGCACTCAACGGTGAATTTCTCGCCTGGCTGTTGCTCGCTGACAGCGTCAAACCCGAGGCGCGGTTTGCCCTGAGTGAGTTGCGTGAATTGGGTTTGGGTCGTCAGCTGTTGCTCACCGGGGATCGGCAAAGCGTTGCGCATACGCTGGCCCGGGATGTGGGGATCAGCGATGTTGAAGCCCAGGCCTTGCCCGAGGACAAACTCAACCGTGTACTGAAAGAGATCGGCAGCGGATTCCGGCCGATGGTGGTGGGAGACGGCATCAACGATTCCCTGGCGCTCAAGGCCGGTGTGGTCGGCGTGGCCATGGGCGCAGGCGGTGCGGACATCGCGCTGGCCTCGGCCGATATCGTATTGATTGGTAGCGACCTGCGCCGGCTCGGAACCTGCGTACGCTTGAGTCGCCACTGCCGCCAGACCTTGCAGGTCAACGTGATCATCGGTTTGGGCTGGACCTTGGCCATCGTCGCGTTTGCTGCATTCGGCTGGCTTGGGGCGGCAGGGGCGATGATTGCCGCGCTGTTGCACAATTTGAGCACGTTATTGGTGCTCGGTAATGCCGGGCGTTTGCTACGCTTTCAGGAACCCCTACTCAAGCTTAAGGATGAGGTGTGAGCGTCTACAACTTTTCAGAACTGTGTGCCGGGTTTGTAGTCATCTAGGGTAAGGCGGTCATTTTCAACGATCGCCCGTTGGATGGTTTCAGTGTTGCAGGCAACACCGGGAATAGAAAAAGGCTATTAATTCGATAGCCTGCTATTTTTCAAGGATGGTCTACCCTCAGATTTGACGTCTGAAACAAGGGGGACTTTTCATGCTCGCGCAACTTCCACCGGCCTTACAGAATCTGCAATTACCGCTTCGCTTGCGACTCTGGGACGGCCATGAGTTCAATCTGGGGCCGACGCCCAGCGTCACCATTGTGGTCAAGGATCCCCACATGGTTAGCCAGTTCACCCATCCTAGCCTCGACGCGTTGGGGGCGGCGTTCGTCGAAGGCAAGCTGGAACTGGAAGGCTCCATCAGCGACGTGATTCGTGTCTGCGATGAATGGAGTCAGGCGCTGATCAACGAAGACGAAGACGCGCAACCGGTGCGCACGGTTCATGACAAAGAAACCGATGCCAAAGCCATCTCCTACCACTACGACCTCTCCAACGCGTTTTACCAACTGTGGCTCGACAGCGACATGGCGTATTCCTGCGCCTATTTCGAGACCGGCAGCGAAACCCTTGAGCAAGCTCAACAAGCCAAGTTTCGCCACCTGTGCCGCAAACTGCGGTTGCAGCCAGGCGAGTATCTGCTGGATGTCGGTTGCGGCTGGGGCGGGTTGGCGCGGTATGCGGCTCGTGAGTTCGGCGCGAAGGTGTTCGGGATCACGCTCAGTAAGGAGCAATTGGAACTGGCTCGCGAACGGGTGAAAGCCGAAGGCCTGGAGGATCAGATCGAACTGCAACTGCTCGACTACCGCGATTTGCCTCAGGACGGACGCTTCGACAAGGTGGTCAGCGTCGGCATGTTCGAACACGTTGGCCATGCGAATCTTGCCGAGTACTGCAAAACCTTGTTCGGCGCGGTGAAAGAGGGTGGCCTGGTGATGAACCACGGGATCACCGCCAAACACATCGACGGTCGTCCGGTCGGGCGTGGTGCGGGTGAGTTCATCGAGAAGTACGTGTTCCCCAACGGCGAACTGCCGCATCTGTCGATGATATCGGCTGAGATCAGCGACGCGGGGCTGGAGATCGTCGATGTCGAGAGTCTGCGCCTGCATTACGCGCGGACCCTGGACCACTGGAGCGAACGCCTGGAAGACAATCTGGAAGCCGCCGGCAAACTGGTGCCAGAACAGGCTTTACGGATCTGGCGGTTGTACCTGGCAGGGTGCGCCTATGCCTTCGCCAGAGGCTGGATCAACCTGCACCAAATCCTCGCGGTGAAAGCCCATCCCGATGGCAGCCATGAACTGCCATGGACCCGCGATGATATTTACAACCCTTAAAGAATCGGTGAAATAAGCCGGGCGACCCGCATGCCAATCTGTTGCAGGCGGTGGGTCTCCCGGCCTTCTTCTTTGGCGATCTCGTGAGCTTGGGCGAAGTCATCGTTGAGCATCTGTTCCACTTCGGCAGCAAACGCACTGTCGACCGTCAGCAACATCACTTCGAAATTCAGCCGGAACGAACGGTTGTCCATATTGGCGCTGCCAATGGCGCTGATTTCGCTGTCGATCAACACCACTTTCTGATGCATGAACCCCGGCTGGTAACGGAACACACGCACGCCAGCACGTACCGCTTCGAAGGCGTAAAGGCTGGAAGCGGCGTAGACGATCCGGTGATCCGGCCGCGACGGCAACAAAATCCGTACATCCACACCGCGCAACACGGCCAGTCGCAACGCGGCGAATACCGCTTCGTCGGGGATAAAGTATGGGCTGGTGATCCACACCCGTTCCGTCGCCGCATGGATGGCTTCGACGAAGAATAGCGAGCAGGTTTCGTAGGAATCCGCCGGGCCGCTTGCCAGCAATTGGCAGAGCACGCCGTCGTCCGGATAAACCTCCGGCAGGATCAGTGGCGGAAGCGAACGGGCCGCCCAGAACCAGTCTTCGGCGAAGGACTCCTGCATGGAGGCCACCACTGGCCCGCGCACTTGCACATGGGTGTCACGCCATGGCGCCAGGGGCGGTTTCTCGCCCATGTATTCGTCGCCGACGTTGAGCCCGCCGACAAAACCGACAATCCCGTCGACCACTACGATCTTGCGATGGTTGCGGAAATTGACCTGAAAGCGGTTGAGCCAGCCGCTGCGGGTGGCGAAGACTTTGACCTCGATACCGGCATCGCGCAACGGTTGCACATAACCATGGGGCAGGGAGTGGCTGCCGATACGGTCGTAGAGCAGGTAAATCGCCACGCCCTCTGCAGCTTTCTTGGTCAGCAAGGTGTGCAGGCGTTGGCCGAGGCGGTCATCGTGAATGATGAAGAACTGGATCAACACCGCTTGCCGGGCGTTGCTGATGGCGTCGAAAATCGCATCGAAGGTGGCTTGGCCATCGATCAATAGGTGTACTTCGTTATTCGCCAGACACGGCATGCGTCCCAGTTTCGGCATGGCCCTCAAGGACGCGTAGGCGCTGGAGGCACGAGCAGCCAGTGCCTCTTCTACCCAGGGGCGCCAGTTCAACTCGGAGATTGCCTTGCGCATTTCTTCGTTGGCTTGCCGCCGGGCCTTGATGTAGCCATCGAAGGTGCTGCGGCCGAAGACCAGATAAGGGATAAGCGTGAGGTAGGGAATGAACAGCAGTGACAGAGCCCAGGCGATCGAGCCTTGAGCGGTCCGAACGGTCAATACGGCATGGATGGCGGCAATCGCGCCCAGCGCGTGCAGCAGAGCGATCAGATAACCGAAAACATGCGGTCCAAAATAATCCATGGGGCAGCCTTGCTCCTGAAGATTCAATGCTTAACAGACCATGTTCCGGGCAGAATGTCGCTATTTAATTGGCCCATGAACCGAAGCCCGTGGCTGACGTCTAACGGCCACTAATGATCAGGAGTTACTCGATGAACGTTCGTCTGCTGGGTTTGGCCATTGCGTTTGGTTTGGCACTTCCTGTGGCTGCTCAGGCGCAGATGTTGCAACCGGGTTTGTGGGAAATGACTTCAAGCAACATGAAGGTCGATGACCAGAACCTGCCCGATCTTCAACTGATTCTCGGCCAGATACAGAGTCAGATGACCCCTGAACAGCGCGCGCAGCTGGAGAAGCAGGGCATCACCATGGGCGGCAAAGGGATTCGGGCGTGCCTGACGCCTGAGCAGGTGAAGACCGACAACATTCCACTGACGGACCCACAATCGGGCTGCAAGCAGGAAATCACCGAGCGTACCGGCAACCAATGGAAATTCCGTTTCAGCTGTCCGAAAGCGCAAGGTGCTGGTGTCGCCACATTCCTCAGCGATCGTGAGTTCACCACCAAGGTCAACGGTACTTTCAACGCCACCGGCATTCAGCAGAAGGGTAGCCTCGATACTCGCGCGGTGTGGTTGGGCCAGGATTGCGGCACAGTGAAGCCAAGAGCCTAAAAGCATCGCGGGCAAGCCCGCTCCCACAAAGTCATACGCGATCCCTGTGGGAGCGGGCTTGCCCGCGATGACGTCCGTTTAGTCACCTTGAATCTTGGGCGGATTCAACAATTCACACACCGCCTCAATCCCTTTCTCCCCGAAGTTCTCTCCACTGCTGCTGCGCATACTGACAAACCCGCCTTCCTTTTCCTTCTCTCCCACCACCAACAGATACGGCACTTTCTGGCTGTGCTGGCGAATCTTGTGGCTGATTTTCTCGTTACGCAGATCCGAGTTGGCCCGCAGTTCACGGCGGCGCAGGGCCTGGGTCACCGAGTGCGCATAAGCGGTCTGACGTTCATCGATGTTCACGACCATCACCTGCGGCGGCGCTCGCCAGGTGTCCAGCTCCTGTTGGCTGGACCAGCACGTGCCGTAGATCCGTTGCTGCGACGTGCCGCTGATATGGTCCAGAGTGAATGCTTGCAATACCTTGGTGGTGGGAACATGCGGGCCTTCAGCGAAACTTTCAAAACCCCCCAAGCGATACAGCGTTAACCGTTCGGCTGGCGTCGCCCGGGGAGCGGTTTCCCGTCGGATCGAATGGTTGGTCGCCGCCAGTGCATGCATGCGCGCTTCGATAACTGGCAGCTCGGCCAGAGTTAAAGAGCGCTGGAAAGCAAACTCATAAAAGAAACCATCACCCAGCGACGATCCGGCTCGCAACTGCGCATTCGGATGGAGCTGTTTGACGGCCATGGCCAGCATCAGCGCGCAGGAACGGCGAAGGATCTCCAGGCCATCGGGTTCCTGGGGCGTGACGATACTGACCCGGGCATCGCCCTCGATCAGGAACCCACAGTCCACCAACACGCCATCGACCCGCCCGGCCACTGCCGCGTTAGCCAACCCGAGACTGATGCTTGCAGCAACTTCATACACAGACAGCGGCTGATCGTACTCACGCAATGAACCATCGGGCAGAGTGATATGGATCATGATCGATGTTCTCGAATGTTTTCGACAACGTGCGCTAGCGCATAAACCGTAGGGGTAAACCCTGGCAGGTGTCATTAAGACGTTCGTCGTGCCAGGCAATTTGCCCCGACACGACCGTAGTGCTGACGCTGTGGCGAAAGCGATGGTGGGTGAAGGGCGTCCAGCCGCATTGAGAGAGGATCGGTTGCCGGGAAACGGCAAGGCCGTCGGGCTCGTGTTTGATCAACACCAGGTCGGCCCAGTAGCCTTCGCGCAGGTAGCCGCGATCGGGGATGGCAAACAGATCGGCGACCCGGTGACTGGTCTTGGCCACGAGGGTGGTGATCGGCAATATCTCATCGGACACCAGTTCCAGCAACGCGGGCAGGGCGTGTTGCACCAACGGCAAACCGGACGGCGCCTGGCTGTAGGGCCGCTGTTTTTCGGCCCAGGTATGAGGCGCGTGATCACTGCCGATCACATCCAGTCGATTGCTCAACAATGCTTTGCGCAAGGCATCGCGGTCGGTCTGAGTCTTGATCGCCGGGTTGCACTTGATCAGGTTGCCAAGGCTCGGGTAGTCGCGATCATCGAACAGCAAGTGATGCAGACAGACTTCGGCGGTGATGCGTTTCTGTGCCAGCGGCTGGTCTTCGAACAGCGCCAGTTCGCGGGCCGTGCTCAAGTGTAAAACGTGAAGTCGGGTGCCGTGTTGCCTGGCCAGATCAACGGCCATTGAGGAGGAGCGAAAGCACGCTTCGGCGTTGCGGATCAGCGGGTGAGCGGCGGGCGGAAGGTGCTCGCCGAACAGCTCTCGCAGATTCGCGGCATTGGCTTCGATGCTGGGCGTGTGTTCGCAGTGAGCCAACAGAATGGTCGGCACCTCGGCGAAGAGCCGCTCGAGAATCCGTGGATCGTCCACCAGCATATTGCCGGTGGAGGCGCCCATGAACACTTTGACCCCGGCCACCTCGCAAGGATTGAGCGCGGCAACCGTGTCGAGATTGTCGTTGCTCACGCCGAAATGAAAACCGTAATTGGCCACTGAACTCGTCGCCGCTCGACGCTTCTTGTTGGCCAGCGCGGCGAGGGTCAAAGTGGCCGGTGAAGTGTTGGGCATGTCCATAAAGCTGGTGATGCCGCCAGCCACTGCCGCTCTGGATTCGGTATGGAAGCTGCCCTTGTCTGGAGCTCCAGGATCGCGGAAATGCACCTGGTCATCGATCATGCCCGGCAGCAGCCATTGGCCATCGGCGTCGATTTCCACGGTGGCCGTTTCACCTTCAATGCTGCTGGCGATCTTGACGATGCGACCGTGGCTTACCAGCAAATCACCGTCGAACTCACGACCTTCATTGACCAGTCGGGCATTGCGAATCAGCACGCTGCTCATGGTCAGAACTCGTTTTGCAGGGCTTTGTAGCCCCGCACCAGATCGACATTGGTGCGCGCCACGTCCTCGGAAAACTCCGAGGCGCTGACGCTCACCGGTGGGAACTGCGACAGGTCAGTGTTGGGGCCGATGCGCGTGGTGGAGGGCACGTAGAAGTCTTCTGGCAAGTCACGACCGTCGACCACCGAGTTGTGCCGCACCACGCAACCGTCGCCCACCGCACAGTTGAACAGCACGCTGTTGAACCCGATGAACACGCGGTCACCAACGGTGCAGGGGCCATGCACGATGGAGCGGTGAGCAATGGAGCTGAACTCGCCGATGGTCACCGCTGCACCGGACTTGGAGTGAATCACCACGCCGTCCTGAATGTTCGAGTTGGCGCCGATGGTGATTGGCTCCATCTCTCCTGAATCATCCACTTCATCGGCGCGAATCACCGCGTACGGACCGACGAACACGTTCTCGCCGATCACCACTTTGCCGCAGATGATGGCGGTTTTATCCACGTACGCGGACTCCGCAATCAACGGCAGATCACCGGAAGGATTCTTGCGGATCATGGCTTGCTCAACGCCTCATACAAGGTGTTGAGGTTGTATTCGAACAGTCCGGCGAACGTGCTGGCCGGGCCGGTCGCCGCGAGGGCATCGGAGTACAGCGTGCCACCGATATGCGCGCCGCTTTCATCGGCGATTTGCTTGAGCAGGCGTGCGTCCTTGATGTTTTCCATGAACACCGCTTTGACCTTGGCCTGACGGATCTGCGTGATCAGCGCAGCGACTTCGGCAGCCGATGGTTCACGTTCGGTGGACAGACCTTGTGGCGCCATGAAGTCGATGCCGTAAGCCTGACCGAGATAGCCGAAGGCGTCATGGGAGGTCACGATTTTGCGATTACCCGGCGGCAGCGAACCGAGCTTGGCTTTGGCCTCGGCGAGCAACGCGTAGATCTTTTTCAGGTAGGCCTGGCTGTTGTGTTCGTAGTCGGCTTTGTTCGCAGGGTCGGCGGCGATCAGCGCTTTGGTGATGTTGCTGATGTACAACTCGGTGTTCGCCAGGTTGTGCCAGGCGTGTGGGTCGGGAATGGTTTCGCCGTCTTCATCCAGCGAGCGTGGAATGACACCGTGGCTGGCACTGATGACCGCAGCTTTGGTCTCGGTGCTGGTCACCAGACGGTCCAGCCATGGCTCGAAACCTAGCCCGTTCTTGATGATCAGTCTGGCCTTGAGCAATGCCTTGGCATCGTCCGGAGTCGGCTCGTAGGTATGGGCATCGGCGTCCGGCCCGACCATGTTGGTGATCTGGATATGGTCGCCGCCGACCTGTTGAGTCATGTCGGCGAGGATGCTGAAGCTGGTGACTACCTGGAGTTTTTCCGCGGCAGACAGCGACATCGACAGCATCAAACTGAACAGCACGAGTAAAGCGCGCATCGGGTAACACCTCATTGGGATGTGAGCAAAGGCGGGCGGCGCAGCAAACCGTGCACCGGACCGAACACCACGGACAGCAGATACAAAGCGCCAGCCACCAGCACGATCGCCGGGCCGCTGGGCAGCGAGTAGTAAAACGACAGCAACAATCCGAGCCAGACCGAGAGGCAGCCGAGCAGTGCGGCGATGACCATCAGTACCGGCAAGCGACGACTCCAGAAGCGAGAAGCGGCGGCTGGCAACATCATCAAACCGACCACCATCAGGGCGCCGATGGCCTGGAAACCGATCACCAGGTTCAGCACCACCAGGGTCAGAAATACTCCGTGAGCCAGTGGCCCGAGGCGGCTGACGGTTTGCAGAAAGAGTGGGTCGAGGGTGTCCAGCAACAGGGGTTTGTAGATGAGGGCCATGGCGATCAGGCTGAAGCCTGAGACCCAAATCATGCCGGTCAAAGTCGGTCCGTCGACCGCGAGCGCCGAGCCAAACAACAGGTGCAACAGGTCCAGCCGCTTGCCGGCGATACCGAGGATCAGCACGCCGCTGGCCAGCGATATCGGATAGATCGCGGCCAGGCTCGCGTCTTCCCGCAGGCCAGTGCGGCGAGTGATCCACGCGGCCAGTCCGGCCATGCTCAGACCAGCGCCGAGGCCACCGATGGTCAACGCGGGTAGACTCAACCCGGCGAACCAGAAGCCCAATGCGGCGCCCGGCAAGATGCCGTGAGCCACCGCGTCGCCGATTAGGCTCATGCGCCGCAGGATCAGAAACACCCCAAGCGGAGCGGTGCTGCACGCCAGAACGAGCCCCCCAAGCAACGCCCTGCGCATGAATACGAATTCGTGGAACGGTTGCCAAAGCTGAGCGGCGGCGATCATCAAGCCACCTGCGTCTGGGGTTGTTGGCGAATCAGATCTGTACTGGGGCCGAGGACGCAGCCGCTGCTTTTGATCAATAGGGCTTGTGGGATGTGTTGGCGCACAGCGGCCAGGTCATGACACACCACGACCAGGGTTCGACCTTCGGCATGCCACGCGTGGATGTGTTTCCAGAGCAGCGCCTGGCCGAGTTCGTCGAGCGCGGCGTGGGGTTCGTCGAGCAACAACAAGGGGGCTTCGGCGAGACTCAACCGGGCGAGCAGGGCGCGCTGCAATTCGCCCCCGGAGAGGGCCATCAATGTGCGATGTTCCAGGCCGGTCAGGCACCAGTCTTCCAGCGCAGACTTGAGTCGCTGGCTGCGAATTTCCGGAGTTTGCTTGCTGCCCCAGAAACCTGCGGCCACCAACTCTTGCAGGCTGATGGGGAATTGCCGGTCCAGGTGTTGTTGCTGAGGCAGGAACGAAAGGCCGCCTTTACTTGGAGCATCAATGATGACTTTTCCGGTCAGTGGCTTTTGCAGACCGGCGATGACTTTTAGCAGGCTGCTTTTACCCGAACCGTTGGCACCGATGACGGCGGTCAGACTTCCTTTGGGTAATTGGAAATCCACTGACGGAGTGAGCGGTTGACCGGGAGCGCCCCAGCGCAAGGCTTGGCATTGGATCATGCGGCCTCCCAATTCCAGCGACTTTCGGCGACAGCGTCGTGAGCGTGAAGACTTTCGGCGTGAACGACTCGCACATGAAAGGCGTTGATCCCCGGGGAGCGTTTCAGGGCCAGATTCAAGCGTCGGGCGGCGTCTTCGCAGAACATCAGGTTCTGGCCGTTGGCGAGAGCGAAGGCTTGTTCGTCGGCGCGTTTCACTGCGGTTTGCACTGCGGTGCCGAGGGCTGCTTCCGCATCGTTGATCGCGGCGATCAGCGGCAGGTCATCCAGGTAGTCGTCCAGACGCAGCTGCAATTGCGCATTGCTGCGTTGGCTATGCGGCGTGGCGACGATACCTTTCGTGGAACCGAGCCAAGCCAGAACGTCGGAGTGTTGCAATGATCGATTGGCGAAGTCATCAACGAATTGCTGCTGAATCAGCTGCCGCGAAAGTGCCGCTGAGCACGGGCAGGTTGAGGAATAAGGAACGTCGATTTTTAGTTCCACGTGGAACATCGCGTTTTTCAAACTCGCTTCGATGCTCACCGGATAGGTTTTCCAACCGGCTAGCGGACTGATGAGCGCGGGTCTTTTGAGCAATAGTTCGGTGTGAATTTTTAGGTAAGCGTTGTGGGAAAGTCCTTCATGGGTTTCGAGAAAATTCTGCAAGACTCGCCGCAACAACGCGGGCGAAAGGTTTTCCCGCTCAAGCTTTTCCAGCGCCAGATACAGCCGCGACATATGGATGCCGCGCGCCTCTCCATCGTCGAGGCTAACGCCAGCGTCGGCCTTTGCGCTCAGTCGCTGGCCATCGAATAAAACAGGAAGAGCAATGCCGCACATGCCCACCCAATCGAGTGGCAGGGCTTGGCGTGAGGCCTGCGCGGCGATATCCGGCAGAGTCAGCGCATTCATGAGCAGGTCCATCGTGGGAGTTGATTTGGCATGTTATATTATAACAATCAAATCGACGATGCCTTTTTCGTGAGCGGGCTTTCATCATGCACAGACGTCACTTGCTCAACCTGATTCTGGCCAGCGCGGCCTTCGCATTTCCCTTTGGTGCTTCGGCCACGCAAATTCGCAATGCACGACTGTGGCGTTCTGACGACAAGCTACGACTGGTGTTCGATCTGAGCGGGCCGGTGCAATACAAGACGTTTTCCCTGAGCGCTCCGGAGCGGCTGATCATCGATCTGAGTGGCGCCAATCTCAGTGGCGACTTCAGTCAGTTGGCACTCAGCAACACGGTGATTCGCGCAATCCGCTCCGGACATTTCGGTCAGGGCGATACGCGGATCGTCCTCGACCTCAGCGGCCCGGTGCAGCTCAACAGTTTCCAGCTGCCGCCCCAGGACGGGCAGGGGCACCGATTGGTACTCGATCTGAAGACCGCTGCGCCGCTACAGATCGCGGCGGTGCCGTCGGAAAAACCTGAACCCGTCACCGACAAGGCTCACCCCAAGCGCGACATCATCGTGGTGGTCGACCCTGGTCACGGCGGCAAAGATCCGGGCGCGGTCGGTGCCAAAGGTGAGCGGGAAAAAGACGTGGTGCTATCGATCGCCCAGCTGCTGGCCAAACGGCTGAAACGTGAGAAGGGCTTCGACGTGAAACTGGTGCGCAATGACGACTTCTTCGTCCCGCTGCGCAAGCGCGTGGAGATTGCCCGCAAACACAATGCCGACATGTTCATCTCGGTCCATGCGGACGCGGCGCCGCGTCTCACCGCTTCAGGTGCGTCGGTGTACTGTTTGTCCGAAGGTGGCGCGACTTCGGCCACGGCGCGCTTCATGGCACAACGGGAGAACGGTGCAGACCTGTTGGGCGCCACCAGCCTGCTCAATCTCAAGGACAAGGACCCGATGCTCGCCGGGGTGATTCTCGACATGTCGATGAACGCCACCATCGCCGCCAGTTTGCAGTTGGGCAGTACGGTGCTTGGCAGCCTGGCAGGCATTACTACGCTGCATCAGAAGCGCGTGGAGCAAGCAGGATTCGCCGTGTTGAAGTCGCCGGATGTGCCGTCGATTCTGGTGGAAACCGGCTTCATCTCGAACGCCCGCGACAGTCAACGACTGGTGACTGCCCGCCATCAGCAAGCGGTGGCGGATGGTTTGTTCGAAGGGTTGCAGCGCTATTTTCAGAAGAACCCACCGATGAACAGCTACATCGCCTGGCAACAGGAACAGAAAAATGCACAGGCCTAGCAGCCGATCATCCGGCTGCACGTGAACTTGCCGCTGCTGCCGCCGGAGCTGGAAAACCGATTGATGGTTGTCCAGCCAACCCGGCGGTTGTAGCCGACCCAGGCTTCGCCATCGGACGCGATGCCAGTGAAGAACGTCAATTGCCCGTAGCGGTTATTGGTTTGCGCCCATTGGCGTTTGCCGGCCACTTCGAAGCCGCGCAGATAGATCGTGCTACCGACGGTGTTAACGCTGTAGGCATTGCCGTCGGCATCTACGCAGGCCAGCAGATTGGCGCTACGGGTGCAGTTAGCCAGGCTCGGGACTTGTCCCCAGGCATCGACCGCGATCAGCAACGAAAGGCTCAATAGCGAGAATTTCAGGGCGTTTCCCATGGCATTTCTCAAGGGGGCGGACGGGCTCAAGCATCGTGCCCTTTGTCGCAGCGAGCAAGAGGGGAGTGGCTTATTTGTATTGTTATACTATAACATAAAAATACACCCGCTCTGATGATCCACCGCCATGACTGAACAAGAACTCCTCGCTCAACCCGCCGCCGATTACATGAACGACGCCCAGCAAGGCTTCTTTCGCGAGCTATTGCTGGCACAGCGCAGCGAGCTGCAGGAGCGCATTGCCGGCGAGTTCGACGCGTTACGCGAGCAGGAACCCCACAGCGATCCCGCCGATATCGGCAGCGCCGAAGAACAGCGCCAGTGGCAACTGCGCCTGCTGGAGCGGGAAAAGAAGCTCCTGGACAAGATCGACGAAGCCCTCGAACACCTGGCTCGCGGCGAGTACGGCTGGTGTCGCGAAACCGGTGAGCCGATCGGCCTCAAGCGCCTGCTGCTGCGACCCACCGCCACTCTGTGTATTGAAGCCAAAGAACGTGAAGAGCTGCGCGAACGCCATCAACGGGCGATTTGACCGGCCACATCCTGATGAGGAATACCTGATGCCCAATCGTCTCCCCGTGACCGTCCTGTCGGGCTTTCTCGGCGCCGGAAAAAGTACACTTCTTAATTACGTACTACGTAATCGCGAAAATTTGCGGGTCGCAGTTATCGTCAATGACATGAGTGAGATCAATATCGATGGCAGTGAAGTTCAGCGCGATGTCAGCCTGAACCGTGCCGAAGAAAAACTCGTGGAAATGAGTAACGGCTGCATTTGCTGCACCTTGCGCGAAGACTTGCTCGAAGAAGTCAGCAAACTCGCCAAGGACGGTCGTTTCGATTACCTGTTGATCGAGTCCACGGGCATTTCCGAGCCTCTGCCCGTGGCAGAAACCTTCACGTTTCGCGATGAAGAAGGGCAGAGCCTGGCGGACATCGCGCGGCTCGATACCATGGTCACCGTGGTCGACGGCATGAACTTCCTGCTCGACTATCAGGCCGCCGAAAGCCTCGCTTCCCGTGGCGAAACCCTGGGAGAGGAGGACGAACGCTCGATCACCGACCTGTTGATCGAGCAGATCGAATTCGCCGACGTGATTCTGATCAGCAAAATCGATTTGATCAGCAGTAGCGAGCGCCAGGAGTTGATCGCGATCCTCGAACGGCTAAATTCCCAGGCGGAAATCATTCCGATGGTCATGGGCGAAGTGCCGCTCAAGAAAATCCTCAACACTGGTCGCTTCGACTTCGAAAAGGCTGCTCAGGCGCCGGGATGGTTGCAGGAATTGCGCGGTGAACACGTGCCGGAAACCGAGGAATACGGTATCGCCTCCACGGCATATCGGGCGCGGCGACCGTTTCATCCACAGCGCTTCTTCAGTTTCATCGACCGTCCGTGGGTGAACGGCAAATTGCTGCGTTCCAAAGGCTTTTTCTGGCTGGCCAGCAAACACAGGGATGCCGGCAGCTGGTCCCAGGCCGGCGGCTTGATGCGTCACGGTTTTGCCGGACGCTGGTGGCGTTTCGTGCCGAAAAACCAGTGGCCGCAAGATGAAGAAAGCACTGCCGGGATCATGGAAAACTGGACGGCCGCCACCGGTGATTGCCGTCAGGAGCTGGTGTTTATCGGCCAGAACGTCGATTTCGCGCAACTCACCGTCGAACTCGATAACTGCCTGCTGACGGATGCTGAGATGGCCTTGGGTGTCGAGGGCTGGCAGTTACTGCCCGATCCGTTTGGTCCTTGGCACGAAGAGGCGGCTGCTTGATGTTGGCGCCCAGTCTGAAGCTGCGACCGGTCATTCGCCAGGTTCAAGGTGATACGCCAAAAGCGCTGACGGGAATTCTGGACGACGGCGTGAACCTGGCCCTCTGGCAGCGCCAACTCCCAGCGCACATTGCCGATTTCGGTCGTTTGTTGTTGTCCCTGAACGAGCCGCTGGCCGAGTCAATATCCCTGGAAATGCCCGGCGATGACGCCGAACCCAATCTCCACGGTTTAGCCTCAGGCTTCAGCGACCTTGAAGGCTACGAAGGCTTTATCGCCGATGTTTCCTGGCTGGTCAGCGCCTTCGCCTGCTTGTTGGGCGCCCAGCGTATCGGCCTGCGTCTGCGGGTTCTGGACAAAGCCATGTGCCCGCGTTTCCACGTCGATCATGTGCCGGTGCGGTTGATCACCACCTACGCAGGTATTGGCAGCCAATGGCTGAAAGAAGGGGCGATGGATCGCCGGCAATTAGGCAAACCTGAGGCCGAACCGCAGGACGATTCGCTGATCCAGCAAATCACCAGCGGCGAAGTGGCGCTGCTTAAAGGGGAGAAGTGGCACGGCAATGAAGGCTTCGGTTTGATCCACCGCTCGCCGCAGCCGGCGCCGGGCGAGCGTCGTTTGATCCTGACCCTCGACTGGCTGAGCTAACCGCTCAAGGTTTGAGCCAGGTTCCCTGGCTCTGGGCTTCGCAAAACGGCTTCAAATACGCCGCATCGGTGGCCATGCCGTAATAGTGAATATCCTGCCGGTAAGGCATATTGGCGACTTGAGCGTTGCTGCACACCCCGAACGCGCCGGTGGGGCATTGGTCGACGTACTGCACCTCGACTTTCTGCCCGGGCAGATTCGGCTGGCAGAATCCGTCGGCGAACAGTTTTTCCGGGATACTGCGGTTTTGCTGGCAGACCTTCACATCGAGCCGCTCAGCCGTGCTGTGCACCACGCAGGCCTGAGCCAGCGCTTCGCCCGATGTGAGCGCCAGTAGCAACGACCATCCCATCAACCGCATTCTTTACCTCCTCAGAAAACCTCGACCATGTTGCAGAACATTCCCACCCACGTCATTGCCGGCCCACTAGGTGCCGGCAAGACCAGCCTGATCAAGCACCTGCTGGCGCAACGGCCCGTGGGTGAGCGCTGGGCGGTGTTGATCAACGAGTTCGGCCAGATCGGTCTGGATGCCGCGCTGTTGACCCAGGATGCCGATGGTATCGCACTGGGGGAAGTGGCCGGGGGCTGTTTGTGTTGCGTCAATGGTGCACCGTTTCAGATCGGCCTCGGGCGGTTGCTGCGCAAGGCACGACCGGATCGACTGTTCATCGAACCCTCCGGGCTGGGACATCCAGCGCAGTTGCTCAGGCAATTGAGTGAGGCGCCGTGGCAAGGCGTCCTGGCCGTACAGCCGTGCGTGCTGGTGTTGGATGCCCAGGCGCTTGCGACTGGAAAACCGCTGCCTGCTGCGCAACAGCAAGCGCTGGACAGTGCCGGATTGCTGTTGCTGAACAAGGCAGAAGGCCTCGACGACAGTGATCGCCAGCGAATCGCCGCACAGTTGCCGATGCGTCCTTTGTACTGGACGCAGCAAGCCGTCTTGCCGTTGAGCGAGTTACCGGGGCTCGGGGCTCAGGCTGTCGGGGGTGTGGATAACTTTGTCGTGCCCAAGGGATTGGCGCAGATGCCAGCCATCTGGACTGACCCCACGCTGCCGATTTGCTTGAGTCAGGCGCAGGAGGGTGGCTGGAGCGTTGGATGGCGGTGGCATCCGAGTCAGATATTCGATGCCGTATTGATCGGGAAATGGCTTGAGCGCCTTGAATGGCGGCGGGCGAAGCTGGTTATCCACAGCGCCGAGGGGTGGGTGTCGGCGAATGCGCTGGATAACTCGGAGTTGGATTGGCGACCCAGTGAATGGTCTCGGGATTCGCGTATCGAGCTGATTTTTAGCGAGCAGCAGAGTGTCGTAGAGCTGCAGAAAGGATTGATGGAGTGCCGTACTCAGGCGAATTAGCGAGTTTTGTGCAGTTTTTGAAGGCCTCATCGCGGGCAAGCCCGCTCCCACAAGGTTCACACTGTACTGTGGGAGCGGGCTTGCCCGCGATTGGTTTTAACAGACTGACACCCGACTCACGGGCGCCATTTGGTGTGTTCTTGCCGCCACTGACTCAATTCAATCACCTCAGCTCTGGGCTTCGTGATGTCGACCACCGGTGGTGTGTCGTCGAACGGCATCGGGTAGGGCGCGAGCTCGATCTGTGCGCTATGGGCGCCGAACTGGGTGATGGTGCCGGTGTGGCGGGTTTCGCCGGTCACGGTGAATTCGAAGTTATACACACGGGCCAGGCGCCGACGGCCGTTGGCGTCTTTAATGAAAGCGATCTTCTTCAAGGCTACGTTGCCGTCCAGCAGCTCGATCCGCAGCTTGGCGCAATGCTGCATGACCCGCTCCAGCGCGCGTTCGCGCAAGCCGTGGTTGTGCCACAACCACGCGCCACCGGTGGCGAGCAGCATCAGCACGAAGATATTTCCGAGGGTCAGCATCAACAGGGTGCTCCAACAAGATAGT
Source organism: Pseudomonas sp. BF-R-26 (assembly GCF_019947395.1). Classification (NCBI taxonomy): domain Bacteria; kingdom Pseudomonadati; phylum Pseudomonadota; class Gammaproteobacteria; order Pseudomonadales; family Pseudomonadaceae; genus Pseudomonas; species Pseudomonas sp. BF-R-26. Next base: position 174,608 of record NZ_JAGYGK010000001.1, read on the forward strand.
GCCAGCTTAACTGCGTCGCCGGTCTGTCGTACAGGCTGCGTTTAGTCGCATACTGCGCGGCTCGAATTTCAATCGTTTGACGGAAAACTCACCGCATGAAACGTACGCCCCATGTGCTCGCCATCCAGTCCCACGTGGTGTTCGGCCACGCAGGCAACAGCGCCGCGGTTTTCCCGATGCAGCGGATCGGGGTGAACGTCTGGCCGCTCAATACCGTGCAGTTCTCCAACCACACGCAATATGGCCAGTGGGCCGGAGAAGTGCTGGCCCCGCATCAGATTCCGGAATTGGTGGAAGGCATCGCGGCGATCGGTGAGCTGGGCAATTGCGATGCTGTGTTGTCCGGCTACCTCGGCAGCGCGGCCCAGGGACGGGCGGTTCTCGCGGGCGTGGAACGAATCAAATCGATCAATCCCAAAGCGCTATACCTCTGCGACCCGGTGATGGGCCATCCGGAGAAGGGCTGCACCGTTCCAGCCGAGGTCAGCGATTTTCTGTTGGAAGAGGCGGCTGCGGTGGCCGACTTCATGTGCCCGAATCAGTTGGAGCTGAACAGCTTCTCGGGGCGCAAGGCGCAGTCTTTGTTCGATTGCCTGGCCATGGCGCGTGCGCTGCTGGCGCGCGGTCCGAAGGCGGTGCTGGTCAAGCATCTGGACTATCCCGGCAAACTGGCGGATGGCTTCGAGATGTTGCTGGTGACCGCCGAAGGCAGCTGGCACCTGCGTCGGCCGCTGCTGGCGTTTCCGCGTCAGCCGGTCGGCGTTGGTGACCTGACTGCCGGGCTGTTCCTGACGCGCGTGCTGCTGGGTGACAATCTGGTGAGCGCCTTCGAATTCACCGCGGCGGCGGTGCATGAAGTGCTGCTGGAAACCCAGGCCTGCGCCAGCTATGAGCTGGAACTGGTGCGGGCGCAGGACCGGATTGCCCATCCGCGGGTGCGGTTTGAGGCGACAGCGATCAGCCTGTAATCGGGTGGTTGTCCCAATCGCGAGCCTGCTCGCGATAGCGATCTGAAGAGCGCTGGATAACTGTCTGCTCAGGCGTCGCCCTTGATGTCCTGATAACGTTTTTCCAGTTCCTGACGAATCTGCCGACGCTGCTGGGCCTGCATGTACCGACGCTTGTCTTCACTGTTCTGCGGTTGCAGCGGCGGGACTGCGGCCGGTTTGCGCTGGTCATCCACCGCGACCATGGTGAAGAAGCAGCTGTTGGTGTGGCGCACCGAGCGCTCGCGGATGTTCTCGGTCACGACCTTGATGCCCACCTCCATCGAGGTGTTGCCGGTGTAGTTGACCGAGGCCAGAAAAGTCACCAGTTCACCGACGTGAATCGGCTCGCGGAAGATCACCTGATCCACCGACAGGGTCACCACATAGCGGCCGGCATAGCGGCTGGCGCAGGCGTAGGCCACTTCATCGAGGTATTTGAGCAGGGTGCCGCCGTGGACATTGCCAGAGAAATTGGCCATGTCGGGGGTCATCAATACCGTCATCGACAGCTGGGCGTTTCCGGGTTCCATAACGTACTCACGGGTTCAAGGCAGGATTCGGGGTTACACCTCTACGGGTGCTTGGTTTTTCAAACCAACAGTTATCGGGACGCCGGGCGGGGGGGCGCCGTCACGCCCGAATCTATCTGTTTCCATATATTGCACCGTCTTCCCGTCGGAAGTCGCGATGTTACCCTTCAAAAGCCCACCCAAGGAGCCACACGCCATGCATGCCATCAGCTTCATTCAGGATCTGGCAGTGATCATGTTGATCGCGGGTGTGGTGACCGTGCTCTTTCATCGTTTCAAACAGCCGGTGGTACTTGGCTACATCGTCGCCGGTTTCATCATCGGCCCGCACACGCCGCCGTTCAGCCTGATCCACGACGAAGCAACCATCAAGACCCTCGCCGAGCTCGGGGTGGTTTTCCTGATGTTCTGCCTGGGCCTGGAGTTCAGCCTGCGCAAGCTGTTCAAGGTTGGCGCCACAGCGTTCATTGCCGCCTTCCTGGAAATCGTCCTGATGATCTGGATCGGCTACGAAATCGGCCGCTGGTTCGACTGGAATACCATGGACTCGCTGTTCCTCGGCGCGATCCTGGCGATTTCCTCGACCACCATCATCGTCAAGGCGCTCAATGATCTGAAGATGAAGAACGAGCGTTTTGCCCAGCTGATCTTCGGCGTGTTGATCGTCGAAGACATCCTCGGTATCGGCATCATCGCGTTGCTGTCGAGCATCGCGGTCAGCGGCACCGTCAGTTCCGGCGAAGTGTTTTCCACGGTCGGCAAGCTTTCACTGTTCATGATTGTCGCACTGGTTATAGGCATTCTGCTGGTGCCCCGACTGCTGGCCTATGTGGCCAAATTTGAAAGCAACGAGATGCTGCTCATCACTGTACTGGGCCTGTGTTTTGGTTTCTGCCTGCTGGTGGTCAAGCTTGAATACAGCATGGTCCTCGGCGCGTTCCTGATCGGCGCGATCATGGCTGAATCGCGGCAACTGCTGAAGATCGAGCAGTTGATCGAGCCGGTTCGCGACCTGTTCAGTGCGATTTTCTTCGTCGCCATCGGCCTGATGCTCGACCCGATGATCCTGCTGCAATACGCCTGGCCGATCGCGGTGATCACCGTGGCTGTGGTGCTGGGAAAGATGTTGTCCTGCGGCCTCGGTGCCTTTATCGCCGGCAATGACGGACGCACCTCACTGCGCGTGGGGATGGGGCTTTCACAGATTGGCGAATTCTCTTTCATCATCGCGGCGTTGGGCATGACGCTGCAGGTCACCAGCAACTTTCTCTACCCGGTGGCGGTGGCCGTCTCGGTGATCACCACGCTGTTGACGCCGTATCTGATTCGCGCGGCTGATCCGCTGTCGATCAAGCTTGCTGCGGTGATGCCGCAACGTCTGAGCCGTGTGCTGGGGATGTATGGCGAATGGCTGCGCAGCATTCAGCCTCAGGGTGAGGGCGCACTGTTGGCGTCGATGATTCGGCGGATTCTGTTGCAGGTTGGGGTCAATCTGGCGTTGGTGATTGCGATCTTTCTCTCGGGCGCGTTCTTCGCCGAGCGCTTGTCCGTTTACCTACAGGACTGGATCAGCGATCCGAGCTGGCAGAAAGCGTTGATCTGGGGTGGGGCGTTGCTGTTGTCACTGCCATTCCTGATCGCCGCTTATCGCAAGCTCAAGGCGCTGTCGATGTTGCTGGCAGAGATGGGTGTGAAGCCGGAAATGGCCGGCCGCCACACACAGCGAGTGCGTCGGGTGATCGCCGAAGTGATCCCGATACTCTCGCTGTTAGTGATCTTCCTGCTGCTGGCAGTCTTGTCGGCCAGTATTCTGCCGACCAACAAGTTGCTGGTGCTGATCGTCATAGTCGCGGCCGCGGTGGCGGCGCTGCTTTGGCGCTGGTTCATTCGCGTGCATACGCGGATGCAGGTGGCCTTGCTGGAAACGCTGGACAATCACAAGGACTCCTCAAGCCACTGAGACCTCTGTAGCAGCTGCCGAAGGCTGCGTTCGACTGCGCAGCAGCCGCAAGTCAGGCAATGAGGAGTTTCAGGGTTACCGAGTCGCAGGGTCTACGACTGCTTCGCAGCCGAACGCAGGCTGCGCCAGCTGCTACAGGCTACAAGTCGAGCTCAATCAGCTTTCCAGCCAGACGTCTCGCGCCCAGTGCCAGACCGATTCCCAGGTTTCTTCGGCAATAAGCTCTTCTTCGGCCAGCCACAGCACCACGGTGCCGTCTTCTTCGACCAGGTAGTAATTGTCACCGTCCTGGCAGATCGGAATCATGCTGCGATCAACGCCAGCGTCCCAGGCGTTGGCGGCAACGTCTGGCAGGTAGGTGTGGGACTGCGGATCGGTGACGGTCACCGGCTCCAGGCTGCCGTAGACCACGTCGCTGACGGTCAGCAAAAATTCTCTGAAGACGAACGGGATGTCGATGAACAGTTGCTCTTCGATTTCCACAATCTGATCTTCGTCAGGCAATTCCAAGGGGACCGGTACCGGTTCGTTGGCTTCACGCAGTTGTTCGATGATTTCTTCCACGTCCGGGATCCTCTTGCTTGATGGCGCGGTTTAGTTGGGGCGGTTTATACAGTAGCTCGCTATAGATGCAACCGCGAAATAGAAAACCCCGGCCGAGGCCGGGGTTTTATTACAACAGGTGAAACGCGGGAAGTGATCAGCCGTTCTGGCGGATACCGGCCACCAGCCAAGGCTGGTTTTCGCCCTGTGGACGTTCCATGTTCCAGCTTTCGCTGAACACTTCGCCCTGGTCGAAACGCGAGGACTTCGACACGCCGCTGAAGGTCAGGGTGGCGATGGTCTTGTCCGCACGGTCATCAACGCCGTCCAGTTGTACCTGGAGGTTATCGATGTAGGTCGACTGGAAGCCGTCGCCCAGGTCAGCACGTTCGCGCTTGAGGAACTCCAGCAGTTGCGGAGTCACGAACTCGGCGATCTTGTCCATTTCGTTGGCGTCCCAATGTTGCTGCAGGGACTGGAAGTGGTTGCGGGCCGCTTCAATGAAGTTGTGTTCATTGAACCAGGCTGGCGCGTTGATCACCGGACGAGCGGCAGCAGGTGCAGCCGAGCCACCGAAGATCGAACCCATGGCTGATGGTTTCTGTTCGAACACTTCACGCTGCATCGGCGCGCCGGCTGGAGCCATGTGCTCCTGCTGCTTGCGACGACGAGCGGCGATGAAACGGAAGACCAGGAAGGCGATGACCGCCATGATCAGGATGTCGAAGATCTGCATGCCCTGGAAGCCGTCGCCCATGAACATGGAGGCCAGCAGGCCACCGGCAGCGATACCGGCCAGAGGGCCGAGCCAGCGCGAAGCACCGCTGGCCTTGGTAGCGGCGCCAGCAGCACCGGCCGCGCCCGCAGTGGCAGCAGCGCCGCCTGCAGCAGAAGAAGGAGCCATTTGGCTGGTCTGGTGAGTCGGCGCAGCGCCGGAGCTCTTGCCGCCACCAAAGCGCTTGGCGGCATTGGCGTCGAGGCTCATCGTCAGGCCAATGCACAACGCCATGGCGATGCTAAGAAAACGTTTCATAAAGGGAATTCCCATTTGTGGAAGGCACGCGCGCCATGTTGCACAGCTGAAGTGTTACTGGCTAGCGGCAGAGTGTTTCGGGCTTTTGCCTGACAGGTTGTGTTCAGCTTCAGTCAGCGCAATAAGGCCTGTTAACTTTGGTCTGTAGGACGAGTGTATGAGTTCTGTAGGAAAAGCGACCAGCGCCACTACGCGATCAAACTGTGGGAGCGAGCCTGCTCTCGATAGTCGCACCGCGGAACAACAGAAACACCGCGTCATCGTTCATCGCGAGCAGGCTCGCTCCCACAGAAATGCGCCCTGACGGTCGCCTTTAAACGGCTTCCAGCTTGGCGTAACCCAGCATCAACCACTTGCTGCCCTCGCTGAAGTTCACCTGTACCCGCGCCTGAGCGCCGGCACCTTCGAAATTCAGGATCACACCATCGCCGAACACCGAATGCCGCACAGTCTGGCCGAGGCTGAACCCGGTGTCCGGGATCTCGCTGCCGCCGAACAGGCTGCTGGAGCTCTGCTGCTGGCCACCGCCGAACGGACGGCTGACGCTGTTGGACAGCCGCACTTCCTGGATCAGGCCTTTCGGCACTTCACGTACGAAACGCGACACCTTGTTGTAGGTCTCGCTACCGTACAGGCGTCGGGTTTCAGCATAAGTCAGCACCAGATTCTGCATCGCCCGGGTGATACCGACGTAGGCCAGGCGGCGTTCCTCTTCAAGACGGCCGGGTTCTTCCAGGCTCATCTTGTGCGGAAACAGGCCTTCTTCCATGCCCACCAGGAACACGTAAGGGAATTCCAGGCCCTTGGCGCTGTGCAGGGTCATCAACTGAATGCTGTCTTCGTGTTCGTCGGCCTGGGTATCTCCGGCCTCCAGCGAGGCGTGACCGAGGAACGCCGCCAATGGCGACTGCTCTTCATCCTCTTCCGGGTTTTCGAAGTTACGCGCGGCGCTGACCAGTTCCTCAAGGTTTTCTACCCGGGCCTGGCCTTTCTCGCCTTTTTCCGCCTGATGGTAGGCAATCAGCCCCGATTGCTCGATCACGGTTTGGGTCATCAAATGCAGCGGCATTTCCAGGCACTTGGCGGCGAGGTCGTCAATCAGCTCCATAAACGCCCCTAGGGCGCCGGCAGCACGGCCAGTCAGGCCTTTGTTGGCCACCAGCTGACGCATGGCTTCCCACATTGACACATGGCTGTGGCGTGCATGATCGCGGATGGCTTCGACGGTTTTTTCGCCAATTCCACGGGCCGGAACGTTGATCACCCGCTCCAGGGCCGCGTCGTTGCCACGGCCTTCCAGCAAACGCAGGTACGCCATGGCGTTCTTGATTTCTGCCCGTTCGAAGAAGCGCTGGCCGCCATAAATGCGGTACGGAATGCGCTCGCGCAGCAAGGCTTCTTCCAAAACGCGTGATTGGGCGTTGGAGCGGTACAAAATCGCGATATCGCTGCGGGCCAAGCCGGTTTTCAGCGCGCTTTCGATGGTTTCAACCACGTAGCGTGCTTCGTCGTGCTCGTTGAAGGCGGCGTACAGATTGATTGCTTCGCCTTCGCCGCCATCGGTCCACAACTCTTTGCCCATGCGCCCGGTGTTGTTGGCGATCAGGGCGTTGGCGGCCTTGAGGATCCCGGCTGTGGAGCGGTAGTTTTGCTCCAGACGAATGATCTGGGCATCCGGGAAGTCGTCGGAATACTGATAAATGTTCTCGATTTTCGCGCCACGCCAGCCATAGATCGACTGATCGTCGTCGCCGACCACCATCAGGCTGTCGCCACCCTTGGCCAGCAGGCGCAACCAGGCGTACTGCACGGCGTTGGTGTCCTGGAACTCGTCCACCAGAATGTGCCGGAAGCGCTTCTGATAATGGGCGAGCAGTCCCGGGTTATCGCGCCACAGATCAAGGGCGCGCAGCAGCAGTTCAGAGAAGTCGATGACGCCGGCGCGCAGGCAAGCAGCCTCATAGGCTTCATAAATGCTGCGCATGGTCGCCAGGAACAGATCGCCGCTGGCTTGAATATGTTGCGGACGCAGACCTTCGTCTTTCTGCCCGTTGATGAACCACTGGGCCTGTCGGACCGGCCAGCGTTGCTCGTCCAGGCCCAGCTCGCGGATCACCCGCTTGACCAACCGTTGCTGGTCGTCACTGTCGAGAATCTGGAAGGTCTGGCTCAGGCCGGCTTCCTGCCAGTGCGCCCGCAGCAAGCGGTGCGCCAGGCCGTGGAAGGTGCCGACCCACATGCCGGCCGGGTTGATACCCATCAGCTGCTCGATGCGATGACGCATCTCGGCAGCGGCCTTGTTGGTGAAGGTCACCGACAGAATGGAGTGGGGCGAGGCGTTTTCGACCTGGATCAACCAGGCGATACGGTGCACCAGCACTCGGGTTTTACCGGAGCCAGCACCGGCCAGGACCAACTGACGACCCACGGAGGCAGCTACGGCCTGACGTTGGGCATCGTTGAGGGAGTTCAGCAGAAGGGAGAGATCATCGCGCATCGGGGCATTCTAGGGTGCGCCGTCACACCGGGCAAACCGAGCTTTGCATTAGCCGATGAAAGAAGCACCGATGACGACCGGTCGGTCACCGGCTGCAAGCATTGGCGGAGCTCGTCTGGCGGCTTTTTTGCCGAGGTGGGCGGCTCAAACTTTCGTCTATTTTATGACCTTGGGCTGTTTGGTCCGGGCATTTGCTTGTGTATGCTCCGTGCACAATTCGGGCTCGCATGCTCACTATAAGAACAAGAACATTGCCTATGACCCTCAGCTCCGACCTGTCGGGCCCCTCTGTGGAGCCCCGGGTTATCCGCAAGCAGTACGCCATGGAAATGGCGGTCGAACGCACGCGCCTGCTGTACCAAGGCTCGCTGTTGCCTACGCTGTTCATGCTGATCAACGGTCTGGTGTGCGCCGGCTTGCTCTGGAGCCCACAGCGTTACTTCGTGGTCAGCGTCTGGTTGATCTGGTTATTGTCGCTGGTGGCGTTGCGGGTGATTCAGGTCGCAGCCTTCGATTCGGCGATTCCCAACCGTCAGGCTCATCCGGTCTGGCGTCGCATGTTCATGCTTGGTTCTGCCATGACTGGCCTGACCCTGGCCGGTGCTGGCATCGCGTTAGTGCCCGCTGACAATTTCATGCAGCAAGCCTGGGTGTTCGGCCTGATCGGCGCCGCGGCCCTCTCGGCCAGCGTCGCTTATGCCGTCAGCCTGCCGGCTTTTCTGTCCTTTACCTTGCCCTGTCTATTGCCGGCCATCGGCTATCTGTTCTGGGGCGGCGATGAGCAAGAACAGGGCTGGGGCTGGTTTGGCCTGATTTTGCTGGGTTCGTTGAGCGTGGTCGCCTGGCAGGTCAATCGGCTGATTAACCAAGGGCTGCTGCGACGCTTTCAAAATCAGGCCCTGATCGAGCATTTGCAGCAGGCGCAAAGTCGCAGCGATCAGCTCAACCACGAACTGGCCAAGGAAATCGACCAGCGTCGCCGCGCCGAAGACGAATTACGTGAAACTCAGGTCGACCTCGAAAATCGGGTTGCCCAACGCAGTCTGGAGCTGGACGCCGCCAACCAGGCCTTGAGCAAGAGCGAAGCGCGGCTGGCGCTGGCGTTGAAGGCGAGCGAACTCGGGCTGTGGGACTGGAACCTGCAGACAGACGAAGTCCATCACACCCAACTCCAGGAGCTGTTTGGCCTGGAGCCGGAATTCGTGACAGCCATGCTCCGCCACCTCAAGCCCAGGCTGCACCCCGACGACTTGCCATCGCTGAAGCGGGCGCTGGTCGAGCATTTGAAGGGTCGCAGCGAGGATTATCAGATCGAGTATCGGGTACGGCATGGCGATGGCCATTGGGTCTGGATCGAGGACCGTGGTCGAGCGGTGGAGCGCGCCGAGAACGGCCGGGTGATCCGCATGGTCGGTACCCGCCGCGATATCAGCGCCAGCAAGGGCCTGGAAGAACAGCGCCAACTGGCGGCGACAGTGTTCGAGGCGGCCAGCGAAGGCATTGTGATTTTCGACCCGAATTACGCGCTGATTGCCGTCAATCAGGCCTTCAGCCGAGTGACCGGCTACGACATCGACGACATGCTCGGGCGCAACGTGGTCGATTTGCCCTGCAGCCGCGATGCCCGCCGGCATTACACCGCGATTCATCAGGCGCTGGAACAGCACGGTAGTTGGCAAGGTGAGTTGGTCGAAACGCGCAAGAATGGCGAGTTGTATCCGCAATGGCTGCAATTGAATGCCGTGCGCGATGCGCGGGGAAATGTGAGTCATATTGTCGGCTTCTTCGCCGATCTATCCGCTCGACGTGAATCCGAAGAGCGCATGCGCTACCTCACCCATTACGACGAACTCACAGGATTGGCCAACCGTTCGTTGTTCCGCGAACGGCTGCGCGAGGCTCATCAGCGGGTGCGTCAGGGCGGTCGGCGCAGCCTGGCGTTGCTGCACATCAATCTGGACCGTTTCAAGCTGCTCAACGATAGCCTCGGCCACGAAATCGCCGATGAACTGTTGCAGAAAATGTCCCGCCGCCTGGTCAATGCGCTGCCGGAAGCGGACACCATTGCCCGGTTGTCCGGCGATGAATTTGCGGTGCTGTTCGATGCCTATGGCAACCTGTCGAGCCTGGCGCGCGTAGCGACCCGATTGTCGGCCAAGCTGCGTTTGCCAGTCACCGTCGAGGGGCATGAATTGGTGGTGAGCGCGTCCATGGGCATCAGCCTGTTGCCGGACACCGCGCGGGAGATTTCCGCGCTGGTCAGCCAGTCGAACATGGCCATGCAGCATGCCAAACACTTGGGCGGCAACAACTTCCAGTTCTATACAGACAGCCTGCAAGCCAGCACGCTCGAGCGTTTGCAGCTCGAGAACCAGTTGCGCAAAGCCATCGAAGAAAAGCAGCTGAAAGTGTTTTATCAACCGAAACTCTGCCTCGCCACCGGCCGGCTGAATGCCGCCGAGGCGTTGGTACGCTGGAATCACCCGACCCTGGGCCAGGTACCGCCGGGGGATTTCATCGGTCTGGCCGAGGAAACCGGGCTGATCGGCGCTATCGGCGAGTTCGTTTTGCGCCAGGCCTGTTGGCAAGCTTGTGAATGGCAGCGTCAGGGACTGGAGCCGATTCGGGTGTCGGTCAACCTGTCGGTGCATCAACTGCGTCAGGGAAAACTGGTCAGCCTGGTGCGCCAGGTGCTGGAGGAAACCGGTCTGGCGCCGCATTACCTGGAACTGGAACTCACCGAAAGCCAGTTGCTGGACAGCGTCGAGCACATCATTGCGACCTTCCAGCAGTTGCGCGACCTTGGGGTGAAACTGGCAATCGACGATTTTGGCACTGGCTATTCGTCTCTCAGCTATCTCAAGCGCATCCCCGTGGACTACGTGAAAATCGATCAGGCATTTATCCGCGGTCTGGGGGAGAGCAGCGAGGATGCGGCGATCACCCGGGCGATCATCGCCATGGCCCATGGTCTGTCGCTGAAAGTGGTGGCTGAAGGCGTCGAGCGACCGGAGCAGCTGGAGTTTCTGAAGACCGAGCGCTGCGATGAAGTGCAGGGCTATTGGGTCAGCCGTCCTGTTGAAGCCGCCGACCTGGCCGAGCTTTTACGTCGCGACGCCAACCCTTTGTAGCTGCAGGCTTCGCCAGCTGCTACAACGACCGAGAGGGCTACATGGAGTGCATGTCGCATGAAATGGGGACATTGAGTTACGCATTGAGCAGGCAAAAAGCCGATTCATGTAGTATAACTACAAGCGTGCTACATCCCCGGCGCCTGCCAATAACAAAGAGTCCACCCCTTTGAATCTGCTGCAACACATCGCCCAGTCACGCCACCTGTTACGCAAGTCGGAGCTCAAGGTCGCCGACCACGTGCTGCTTGACCCTGCGGCGGTGATGCACAGTTCCATGGCCGACCTGGCCCACAGCGTGGGCATCAGCGAGCCGACCATCGTGCGGTTTTGCCGCGCCATCGGTTGCTCCGGGTTTCAGGATTTGAAGTTGAAACTGGCGCAGAGCCTGGCGGCCGGCGCGAGTTTCGGGCAGTTCGCGATCCATGAAGATGATTCGGTCGCCGACTACAGCCTGAAGATCTTCGACACCACCCTGCACACCCTGATGGAGGTTCGCGAGAAACTCGATCCGGTGGAGTTGCAGAGGGCGGTGTCGCTGATGTCTCAGGCCCAGCGTGTCGAGTTCTATGGATTCGGTGCTTCGGGCGCAGTGGCGGCGGATGCCCAGCACAAGTTCTTCCGTTTGCTGCTGACTGCAGCGGCGTATTCCGACCCGCACATGCAGGCGATGTCGGCGGTCACCCTGAAGCCGAGCGACGTGGCGATCTGCATTTCCCAGTCGGGGCGTTCCAAGGACCTGTTGATCACGGCCAACCTTGTGCGCGAAAGCGGCGCTTCGTTGATCACTTTGTGCCCGAGCCAGACACCGTTGGCTGAGCTGTCGACCGTCAACCTGGCGATCGACGTGCATGAAGACACCGAAATCTACACGCCGCTGACGTCGCGCATTGCGCACCTGGTGGTGATCGATGTGCTGGCGATGGGCGTGGCCATGGCCCGCGGTCCGAGCCTGGTCAATCACCTGAAAAGCGTCAAGCGCAGCCTTCGCAGCTTGCGGCTGTCGCCCAAGTCAGTAAAAGCGCTGGACGATTGAGCCCGATCTGACATTGCCGGAAGGTCGTTCCGACCTTTTCGCGGGCAAGCCCGCTCCCACAAGGATCGGCTGTGTTGCATAGAATGAGTGAACACCATCGATCCCTGTGGGAGCGGGCTTGCCCGCGAAGGCGTCCTCAAAAACACCCCTGTCATCTGCCAATGTTCACACGTCTGTAACCCTCCCGCCGCCAAACCGTCATCCCTCGCACCTATCTTGTAACTCCCGTACTCGCCTTGGGAGACTCGAAATGGCTCAGCCCTACGAAGAACGCAACAGCGCCGTCAAAACCCGTCGTCAGCAAGAAGATCAGCGCCGCATGGAATTTCGCCGCGCCATCGAAGACCGCTGCGAACGCCGTCAGCTACTGGCCGAAATTGGCGATTTTCCTGAAGACCTCGAACTCAACTATTGGCAGGCAGCACCGGTAGCTTCCCGTCGAAACGCTCAACCAACGCGCTGATCTGCGCCCGTTCGCTGCGGATAAACGCAAGGAATGCGTGGGCCACCGGCGATAGCCGTTTGGCCTTGGCCTGCACCAGGCACCAGCTACGGAACAGCGGCAGCTCTTCGACCGGCAGCTCAATCAGGGCGCCGGTCGCCAACTCAAGGTTCAGGGCGTGGCGCGTCAACAGCGCCAGGCCCAGACCCGCCAATACGCATTCACGCTGAGCTTCGGCCGAGGCGACCTCCTGGGTCTGGGTGAAGTGCACGCGTTTCTCTTTGAAATACTCGTCGCACGCCAATCGTGTACCGGAACCGGGTTCGCGCAACAGCAGCGTGTAGGGTTCCAGATCCTGCAAGCGCAACGGTCCCATATGGCACAGCGGATGATCCGGCGGTGCTACAGCGACAATCGGATTGTTGAGGAACGGCAGGAATTCCAGCCCCATGTCTTGTGGGACCATCGACATGATCACCAAGTCATCACGGTTATCCGACAGGCGCCGAATGACCTGGCCACGGTTGACCACGGTCAAGTGCAGGTTCACTTCGGGATGCTGGCGTTTGAAGGCGGCAAACAGGTGCGGCACGAAATACTTGGCGCTGGATTCCACCGCCAGCTTCAGCTGACCCTGCAATGAGCCTTGCATGTCCGACAGCTGCATATCGAGGTTTTCCAGGCGCCCGAAAATGTCCCGACTGGCGCGCTGCAGTGCTTCGGCCGCCTCGGTCATGTAGAGTTTTTTGCCGACGTAATCGAATAAAGGTTGGCCGATCAGCTCTTCGAGTTGACGAATCTGTAGGCTCACGGCAGGTTGTGTGAGAGACATTTCGTCGGCAGCGCGGCTGTAGGACCTTAAGTCGCACACCTCATTGAAGATCTGCAATTGACGCAATGTCATACGCATCAATGACTTACGCATTTTCTAGAGATCCTGAGCGGAGGCTGATGCCTCAACTATAAGTCTTTGCTTATGTGTAACCCAATTATTATTCATTTTTGTTAATCCCTTGCGAAGGCTAGTGTGGAGCTGCGACTGAATTGAAACATTTGGTCACGCGTCGACCTGGTTTGACAGGTCGTGAGTACCACCGGCTCAAGGGAACCTCCAAGTGATAAAAAAGATCCTGATCGCCAACCGTGGTGAGATTGCCGTACGAATCGTGCGTGCCTGCGCCGAAATGGGCATTCGCTCGGTCGCGATCTATTCCGACGCCGACCGCCATGCCTTGCATGTGAAGCGTGCGGACGAGGCCCACAGCATCGGTGCTGAACCACTGGCCGGCTATCTGAACCCGCGCAAGCTGGTGAACCTGGCGGTGGAAACCGGTTGCGATGCGTTGCACCCCGGTTACGGCTTCCTTTCGGAAAATGCCGAGCTGGCGGACATCTGCGCCGAACGCGGTATCAAATTCATTGGTCCATCGGCTGAAGTGATTCGCCGCATGGGCGACAAGACCGAAGCTCGCCGCAGCATGATCAAGGCCGGCGTACCGGTCACCCCGGGTACCGAAGGCAACGTGTCGGGCATCGAAGAAGCCCTGACCGAAGGTGACCGCATCGGTTACCCGGTGATGCTCAAGGCCACATCCGGCGGTGGCGGTCGCGGCATTCGTCGCTGCAACAGTCGCGAAGAACTCGAACAAGCCTTTCCACGGGTCATTTCCGAAGCCACCAAGGCTTTCGGTTCGGCAGAAGTGTTCCTGGAAAAATGCATCGTCAATCCGAAACACATCGAAGCGCAGATTCTCGGCGACAGCTTTGGCAACGTGGTGCACCTGTTCGAGCGTGATTGCTCGATCCAGCGTCGCAACCAGAAGCTGATCGAGATCGCTCCGAGCCCGCAACTGACCCCGGAACAGCGCGCCTACATCGGCGACCTGTCGGTGCGCGCGGCCAAGGCTGTGGGTTACGAGAACGCCGGCACCGTGGAGTTCCTGCTCGCCGAGGGCGAGGTGTACTTCATGGAGATGAACACCCGGGTGCAGGTGGAACACACCATCACCGAAGAAATCACCGGCATCGACATTGTTCGCGAGCAGATTCGCATCGCGTCCGGCCTGCCGCTTTCGGTGAAACAGGAAGACATCCAGCACCGCGGTTTCGCGCTGCAGTTCCGGATCAACGCCGAAGACCCGAAAAACAACTTCCTGCCGAGCTTCGGCAAGATCACCCGTTACTACGCGCCCGGCGGTCCTGGCGTGCGCACCGACACAGCGATCTATACCGGCTACACCATTCCGCCGTTCTACGACTCGATGTGCCTGAAACTGGTGGTCTGGGCGCTGACCTGGGAAGAAGCGATGGACCGTGGCTTGCGTGCCCTTGACGACATGCGTCTGCAAGGGGTCAAGACCACTGCCGCGTACTACCAGGAAATCCTGCGTAACCCGGAATTCCGTAGCGGCCAGTTCAACACCAGCTTCGTTGAAAGCCACCCTGAACTGACCAACTACTCGATCAAGCGCAAACCCGAAGAGCTGGCCCTGGCCATCGCCGCCGCCATCGCCGCCCACGCAGGCCTGTGAGGAATATTCCAATGTCCAAGACCCCTGATTCTAAAAAGATACACGTTACCGACACAATCCTGCGCGACGCCCACCAATCGCTGCTCGCCACCCGTATGCGCACCGAAGACATGCTGCCTATCTGCGACAAGCTCGACAAAGTCGGCTACTGGTCGCTGGAATGCTGGGGCGGCGCGACCTTCGACGCCTGCGTACGCTTCCTGAAAGAAGACCCGTGGGAGCGTCTGCGCCAACTGCGCGCGGCCTTGCCTAACACGCGTCTGCAAATGCTCCTGCGTGGCCAGAACCTGCTGGGCTACCGCCACTACAGCGACGACGTGGTCAAAGCCTTCGTTGCCAAGGCTGCGGTCAACGGCATCGACGTGTTCCGCATTTTCGACGCGATGAACGACGTGCGTAACCTGCGAGTTGCCATCGAAGCGGTGAAGGCTGCCGGCAAACACGCTCAGGGCACCATCGCCTACACCACCAGCCCAGTGCACACCATTGACGCGTTCGTGGCGCAAGCCAGGCAAATGGAAGCCATGGGATGTGATTCCGTGGCGATCAAAGACATGGCCGGCCTGTTGACCCCGTACGCCACTGGCGAACTGGTCAAGGCATTGAAATCCGAGCAATCGCTGCCTGTGTTCATTCACTCGCACGACACCGCTGGCATGGCCACGATGTGCCAACTCAAGGCCATCGAAAACGGCGCCGATCACATTGACACCGCGATCTCCAGCTTCGCTTCCGGTACCAGCCATCCAGGCACCGAATCGATGGTCGCTGCTCTTAAAGGCAGCGAATACGACACCGGCCTGAACCTGGAACTGCTGCAGGAAATCGGCTTGTACTTCTACGCCGTGCGCAAGAAGTACCACCAGTTCGAAAGCGAGTTCACCGCCGTCGATACCCGTGTTCAAGTCAACCAGGTACCGGGCGGGATGATTTCCAACCTGGCCAACCAGTTGAAAGAGCAGGGCGCGCTGAACCGCATGAGCGAAGTGCTGGCGGAGATCCCGCGCGTTCGTGAAGACCTCGGCTTCCCGCCGCTGGTGACCCCGACCTCGCAGATCGTTGGCACCCAGGCGTTCTTCAACGTGCTGGCCGGCGAGCGCTACAAGACCATCACCAACGAAGTGAAGCTCTACCTGCAAGGCGGCTACGGCAAAGCGCCGGGCACCGTGAACGAAAAACTGCGTCGTCAGGCGATCGGCAGCGAAGAAGTGATCGACGTCCGTCCAGCTGACCTGCTCAAGCCGGAAATGACCAAGCTGCGTGCCGAAATCGGCGCCGTGGCCAAGTCTGAAGAAGACGTGCTGACCTACGCCATGTTCCCGGACATCGGCCGCAAGTTCCTCGAAGAACGCGCAGCCGGCACCCTCACACCAGAGGTGCTGTTGCCAATTCCGGAAGCGGGCGGCGTGGCGTCGGCCGGCGGCGAAGGCGTGCCGACCGAGTTCGTCATCGACGTTCACGGCGAAACCTACCGCGTCGACATCACCGGTGTCGGCGTCAAGTCGGAAGGCAAGCGCCACTTCTATCTGTCCATCGACGGCATGCCGGAAGAAGTGGTGTTCGAACCACTCAACGAATTCGTCAGCGGCGGTAGCAGCAAGCGCAAGCAAGCCACTGCACCGGGCCACGTCAGCACCACCATGCCAGGCAACATCGTCGATGTGCTGGTCAAGGAAGGCGACACCGTGAAAGCCGGCCAAGCCGTGCTGATCACCGAAGCGATGAAGATGGAAACCGAAGTCCAATCGGCCATCGCCGGCAAAGTCACCGCCATCCACGTGGCCAAGGGCGACCGGGTGAACCCGGGCGAGATTCTGATCGAGATCGAAGGCTGAGTTAACAGCCTCGATATACCGTTTTAAACCTCGGGGGGGCATGTGCTCCCCTTTTTTTTCGCCCGATGTTCAACCTGCCAAATGTAGGAGCGACCTGTGGCGAGGGGGCTCGCCCCCGTTCGGCTGCGAAGCAGTCGTAAACCCGTTAAATGCTGTTCAACTTTAAAATGCGGGGGGCGCTTCGCGACCCGACGGGGGCAAGCCCCCTCGCCACATAGGCTCGCTCCCACAGGTTCTGTATTAAGTCAGGACGGCTTTATCAGAATGCCATCCGCCACTGCCCCATCACGCCATGATTGCGGCTATCACTGGCGATTTCGCCGGTGAGGCCAACACCCACTGTATGGTTTGTCGAAACCCCAAGATCCAGTCCTGCATCGAGCATCAAGCTGTCGCGATCCAGCTCCGCACCGTAAACGGTGTAATCATTACCGCCGTTGACCAGTCGTTGGCGGTTTTTGGTGTCGACCTCACCGTACGTGTGTTTCCAGCCGGCACTGAATCGCGGCGTCAGTTGCATGCCGTTATCCAGCGTGTTGACCTTCGCCAGACGCAGGCCAAAGGTGCTGTTCATGTTGCTTTGGGCTTGCTCATGGACTTTCAGCGCCGCTGCACCGCCTTTTTCTGTGTAGCTGTCGCGCTGATAGCGTTGGTAGCCGAGGCTGGCGAACGGTTCGATGCTGACGTTAGTGCGGCCCAGGTTGTAACCCACCTCGGCGAAGGCTTGCTGGGTGCTGGCGTCGTAGCTGCCCTTGGGGCGGTCGCTGAAGCCAGCAAAGGCTATCCGGCGTGCGTTGCTGCCATCGTGACCGCTATAAGTCGCGCCAAGGCGCAGTGACATCGGACCGTTCTGACGCAACGCATAGACACCCAAATGCCAGCTGTCGAGATCTCCGTCGAGTTCGCTGCTCTCCAGGCGAGTCCGCGATTTGCCGCCCATCAGCCCCAAGCGCCATTCCTCATCGATTCTCCAATCCGCACCCAGCAACAGGCCCTCGGTTGTGTGCTGCAGGGGATAAACGTCGCGATCCAGTTTCCCGTTATGCCCAAGTGCTTGTAGCCAGACTCTGCCATTGTCTTCACTGCCGGCAGCCAGGCGTGGTGCGTTGTTTCGCCTGCCTGGATTGCTGTAGGCACTGGTGCTATCCAGCTGGCGTATGGCTGAGAGCATGCTGGAACCCACCGGACTATCACTGGCCAGCGTCGCCTTGGCGAGGTTCGCATTGCTGTCGCCGGCCAGCAGCTCGATGGCCTGTGAAGCTGTTTCCTTGTTGGAAGCGAGCAGGGCGGTAACGGCGGCATTGGATGGCTGTTGAGCCACAGGAGCGTTTTCCGTGCGGGTAGGTGACGGCGCGGCTGGACTGATTGGTTCCTTCAGACTGCGAGCAAATTCTCGACCGTTTTCGGTGGTCGCAACGCTCTCGAATGGCACCTCGTTGCGTGCGTAAGTCAGGACGACTTCTCTCTCGGGGTACTGCAGGCTAGGAGTCATGAACGCGAGATTGTTTTCAATGGTTCCGAATTTGCCCTCCACGAAGTTTTCGGCCCTGATGATCGTGTGCTGGCCGCTTTGCGGGTAGTCACCGGGGGCAGCGACGAGCTTCAGGGTTGCATCGCCGAGGGTGGCGGTACCCTTGACGTTGATGGTCTCGCCAGGAGCGTTGGCAGTAATTCCATAGACTAATACGGCTGTATTGGACAGTTTCAGGTCACCCGCTACCGTCGGGGCTCCGTGTAAATTGTCGACGTTAAGACGGCCTCGTACTGCCAGACCACCGACGCTGCCATCACCGGCAAAACTGCCTTGCTCGCTGACGTCGACGTTACCTCCGATAATGCCCCGGTTGGTCAGGCTGCCTGTGGAAAGCACGAAGGCGTCGTCGCCAATGTTGCCTTTGTTTTCCACGCGGCCCAACGTCAGGACTTTGCCCTCAATATGACCTTCATTGATCAGTGCTGCGTTGGGTCTTACCAGTGCGCCGATAGAGAAATCTGTACTTTTGAGGGTCCAGTTTCCCTGCTTGACCTCCAGTCCATTGATGTTCCGGGTTTCACCCAGCGTGCCTCCTTTCGGAGCATCGAGTTGCAGGACATTGGTTCCGCCCCCGCCATCCAATAGTCCGCTAAAACTTCCCCGGGGGAGAACAGTGATCAGATCATCTGCATCGGTCAGTTGAAGTGCTGGCTCGTTCTTTCCTTTGTATCCCTTGGCGACTGGGGTCCGAAGCGTTCCTGGATCGTTGATGAAAGCATCGAGTGTCATGATCAGATCATCCGGTGTTTCAACCGGGGTGGGCGCTTCAGGGATCTGCTGGGCAATTGCGAAATCAGCACAGCCCAGCGCAATCGCAATCGCTAAAGGCAGGTGATGTGGTCGGTATTTGTGTTGAACGGGCATCGAGTACAGCCTCTCTTGAATAGAGGCCAAACTCTAAGAGGGAGGCTATAGGTGCCGATGTCAGCTGCTTCCGACGGGCTTGCGGGGAGTGTCAGATGGTTGTGTAGAAAATGGCCAGCCGCTTGAAACCGGCTGATTTTATCTGTTCGCGCTGATGCTTTTTCTTACATCGAATCAAGATACGGGGGCTATCGCATTGACGAAAACGTATCTGCTGTACATTAAAGATCAAAAGATCGCAGCCTTCGGCAGCTCCTACTTCGGGTCGACGTACACCCGGTAGGAGCTGCCGAAGGCTGCGATCTTTTGGCTTTTAACCTAGCTACGGCTCAAATACGCCTTCCCGTAATGCCGCTCCATCCGCGCCTGAATCAGCTCCAATCCAATCGACATCAACCAATAAATAATCGCCGCCGTCGTGAGCATCTCGATATAGCGATAGCTCGAGCGCCCATACGATTGCGCCAGGAACATCACTTCCCAAACCCCCATCACCGAAATCAGTGATGAGTCCTTGAGCATGGAGATGAACTGGTTGGTGGTGGGCGGGATGATGGTGCGCATGGCCTGGGGCAGGGTGACGCGCCAGAAGATCACGGTTTCGCGCATGCCCAGGGCCAATGATGCTTCGCGTTGGCCATGGGGGACGCCGAGGATGCCGGCGCGGAAGATTTCGCTCAGGTAGGCGCCGTAGTTCAGCGACAGGGCGATGATGCCGGCGGCAATGGCGCCGGGCACAATGCCGAGTTGTGGCAGGCCGAGGTAGATCAGCAGAATCTGAATCAGCAGCGGTGTGCCGCGAAAAAACGAGGCATAGAAGCTCGCGATACCGAACGCCACCGCACTTTTCGACAGCCGAGCCAACGCCGTGATGAAGCCCAACAGCGATGACGTCACGATTGAGCACAGGCACAAGAACAACGTCAGCGCTGCGCCTTGCAGAAAGCCGTTGGGCGCCAGGTGCAGGCCGATCAGGTTCGGCAGTTTGTCGAGGATGATCGAGAACTTCAGGTCGAAGCTCAGGAAGAAACTCGCGAACAAGCCGAACATCGCTGCCCAGGTCAGGTACAGCCGGGTACGGAAGCCGAAGACCCGTTGCAGTAATGACTCAGCCACTGGTTGTGGCGGCTGAGGTGGTTTGGGGAAAGAAGTCATTTGCTGATGTCGGCACCGATCCATTTTTGCGACAGTTTGCTCAAGGTGCCGTCCTGTTTCAGCTGGGCAAACACATCACGTACTTTGGCGTCCCACTGGGCGTCGCCTTTTTCGATGGCCACCGAGTTCGGCTCCGAATACAGCGGCTCACCGGCGAGCTTGAAGCGCTTGTCTTCGTTCAGGCGCGGTTGGGCAGTGACAAGGTTGGTGAGGATCGCGTCCAGACGTACGCCAGCACCCAGGCCCAAATCCTGGAACGCGACGTTGTCGGTGTCATACGGGGCGATCTGCACATTCTCGAACGGGTACTGCAATTGGGTGTCTTCGGCGCCTTCGATCACCAGATTTTTGTTCAGGTAGCTTTCATAGCTCGAGGCGCTGGTGAGGCCGACTTTTTTACCGCTCAGGTCCTTGGCGCTGTGAATGCTGTCGTCCTTGGCGTTGACCACGATCACCGCAGGGGAGGCGTAGTACTCGACCGGGAAGTCGAAGACTTCGGCGCGGGCTTTGCTCGGGGTCATGGAGCAGATGCAGATGTCGTAACGCCCGCTCCAGCGACCGGCGGCGATCACATCCCAGGACGGCGTTTCGAGGCGCAGCTTGACGCCCAGTTTGTCCGCCACGGCCTTGGCCACGTCGACGTCGAAACCATCGAGCTGGTTTTGATCGTTGAGGAACGAGAAGGGCGGATAGCTTTCCATCAACACACCCACCAGTTCTTTCTTTTGCTCGATGCGATCCAGAGTAGCGCCCGCAAAGGCTTGGGTAGAGGCAGCCAGAATCGTCAGGCCCAGGGCCAGCAGTGGTTGAAATTTCACAGTTGATCCCTGAAAAAAAGAGGTTGTTATTAACCGGGTGGTGCGTATTAAATAGTTATAAGAAGGACTCTGATAGTGAGTTATTTTCATAAGCTTATGAGTGAAAAGAATATGGGCGCAGGCAGCACGGTAATTCTGGATGGCGGCATGGGTCGTGAGCTGCAACGCCGAGGGGCGCCGTTCAGGCAGCCTGAATGGTCCGCGCTAGCTTTAAGCGAAGCGCCGCAAGCTGTGGAGGCCGTGCACGCGGCTTATATCGAAAGCGGTGCCAACGTGATCACTAGCAACAGTTATGCGGTGGTGCCGTTCCATATTGGCGAAGAGCGTTTTGCCGCTGAGGGTCAGGCGCTCGCGGCATTGGCTGGTGAGCTGGCCCGTCGTGCAGTCGATGCGGCGGGCAAACCGGTGCGCGTGGCCGGTTCATTGCCGCCGTTGTTCGGCTCCTATCGCCCGGACCTGTTTGATGCCGCGCGGGTAACTGAGCTGCTGACGCCTCTGGTCAATGGCCTGGCGCCTCATGTCGACCTGTGGCTGGCCGAAACCCAGAGCTCGATTATCGAGGCCCGGGCGATCCATGCCGGACTGCCGAAGGACGGCAAGCCGTTCTGGCTGTCGTTTACCTTGAAGGATGAAGACACTGACGAAGTGCCGCGTCTGCGTTCCGGTGAGCCCGTGGCTGAGGCTGCCGCGGTGGCGGCTGAGTTGGGCGTCGAAACTTTGCTGTTCAACTGCAGCCAGCCAGAAGTGATCGGCGCTGCGATTGATGCGACGCGGGAAACCTTCGAACGCTTGGGGGTGAAGATTCACATCGGCGCGTACGCCAATGCCTTCCCGCCGCAGCCGAAAGAGGCCACGGCCAATGACGGTCTGGACCCGTTGCGCGACGATCTCGACCCACCGGGTTATCTGCAATGGGCGGCCGATTGGCAGAAGCGTGGGGCCAGCCATTTGGGCGGTTGCTGCGGGATCGGGCCGGAGCATATTGCGGTGTTGGCCCAGAAGTTAGCGTGATGCCATTCGCGAGCAGGCTCGCTCCCACATTAGATCTTCAGTGAATACGTATATTGTGTTCGACAACGATCCAATGTGGGAGCGAGCCTGCTCGCGATAGCGTCCGTCCGGGCGCCGAAGATTACTGGCGGCACTCAACCAGAGTTTTCACCTGCCCCGATTCCGTCTGGTTCTCATCGGACAGCCACCGCTCGAACCCCGCGCCAATCGCTGGCCACTCCGAATCCAGAATCGAATACCACGCCGTGTCTCGGTTCTGACCCTTGACCACCATGTGCTGACGGAACACCCCTTCAAAACTGAACCCCAACCGCTCCGCCGCATACTTGGAACGGGCATTGCCGTTGTTGCACTTCCATTCCAGGCGCCGATAACCCAAGGCAAAGGATTCCCTGGCCAGCAGGTAAACCGCCTCGGTACTTTTTGGTGAACGTTGCATCGGCGCGCCGAAGGTCACATGGCCGATTTCGATGCGGCCCTGAGAAGGGACAATCGACATCAGGCTGAGGATGCCTTGGACGTCGCCGCTGGCTCGGTCGATCACCGTGAAGAAATACGGGTCGCTGTTGGCCGCATGGTTGTTCAGCCAATCGTTGAACGCGCTGCGCTCCGGGAAAGGACCATAGGGCAAATAGTCCCAGAGTTTCGGATCCGAGCCCGGGCCTTCGAGGGCTTTCCACAAGCCGTCGGCGTGACGCGCCGGGTCAAGTTTTTCCAGGCGGATGAAACGCCCTTCGATCAGTTGAACCGAGGGTGGTGGAACACCTTTCCAGTCCGCGAGTGAAGTCGACATGCTGCTCTCCTTGAACCTTATAGGGCGTGGCGAAACTGGATGAAACCGGGACGTTCGGCGATGCGCTCATATAGCTGGATCGCGGTGGCGTTGGTTTCGTGGGTCAGCCAATGAACCTTGCAGCAGCCATCGGCCTTGGCCGTGGTGTAGACGAATTCGATCAGTTGCCGACCGACACCGGTGCCGCGTGTTTCTGGTGTCACCAGCAAGTCTTGCAGGTAGCAGGAGTTTTCGATGCTCCAGTTCGAGCGGTGGTAGATGAAATGCACCATGCCCACCGCTTTGCCATCGGCCCAGGCCAGCGCCGCATGGGTCGGTTCGCTCGGATCGAGCAGGCGCTGCCAGGTGCTCTGGGTGACTGCGTCGGGCAATTCGGTGTTGTAGAAGCGCAAGTAGGCTTGCCACAACGGCAGCCAGGCAGCGTGATCGTCGGTGGTGACCTGGCGGATGTCGATCTGACTCATGTGGGTTCCTTAACGCATCAAGTGGGCGAGGGCCTGGTCGTGCGCATCAGGGCTGGCGGCCAGCCCCTCGCGCACACCGGCGATGTCTGCAGCATTGCGGTTCTGGCTGAGCTTGCGCTTGCCCTCCAGACGCTGGATCGGCAAGGCAAAGCCGACGATGGCCTTGAGCATGCCGTCAATGTAGTCGGTGGGGGCGTCGGCGACCTTCCATGGTTTAGCGCGGCCCGATTCATGACGGTCAGTCAGGCCGCTGACCAGATTGCGCAAGCGGTCGGGGTCGCTGAAAACTTCGGCAGCACCGTAAGCGTGCACGGCGACGTAGTTCCAGGTTGGCACGACTTTGCCGTGCTCGGCTTTGCTCGGGTAAAACCCCGGGCTGACGTAAGCATCGGCACCGGCAAAAATCACCAGCGCCTCGGCGCCGTTCTGCAATTCCCGCCATTGTGGATTGGCCCGGGCGAAGTGCCCGTAGAGGGTGCCATTCGGGCCATGGTCGACATTCAGCAGCAGCGGCAGATGACTGGCTTGCAGGCCCTGCTCACCGTGGGTGACCAAAACAGCAAGGCGAGTGCCGAGTATCTGCTGATGCAGTTCATTCAAATCATCGATGGCGAAATTGCTGGGCGTGTACATGGAAAATTTCCTTGGCGAATGCCTGCATCCTAGGCAGGCTATTGGTCTGTTGTAAGAGCCATTAATGACCAATTTCATAGGTCCATTACCATGTCGAATCCGCCGCTTCCCTCGTCGTTCAATCCCGCAGGTATCGAACTCGACCGCCGTCAGGGCCTGAGTCGTCAGCTTTATCAGGCGCTGCGGGTGCGAGTGCTCGACGGACGACTGGCCAGCGGCACACGACTGCCAGCCAGTCGAGATTTGGCGGCGGCGTTATCGATTTCCCGTAACAGCGTGGTCCGTGCCTACGATCAGCTTTACGCTGAGGGCTTCATCGAGGGGCGTGTTGGCGACGGGACTTATGTCGCGCAATTGCCTCAAGCCGCGGTGTCGGTGAAAAAATTATCCACAAAAGTATCCACAGGGTTTTCAACAGGGTTACCCACAGCCTTATCCACAAATTGGCTGGATTTACCTGTGGTTTCATCCAGTAAAGTTATCCACAGCGGTGCTCTGGACCGGGTTGAAAAGAACCATTTGACCTTGCCTCCCAGTGGTCCACCTCGGGCATTTCGTGTCGGCGTTCCAGCCTTCGATCTATTTCCTTTCGAGGTCTGGGCCAAGCTGAACGCGGCTTTCTGGCGTAAGCCGGATTTAGAGAAACTGTGTTACGGCGACCCAGCGGGTGATGCACGATTGCGAGGGCTGATTGCTGCGTATTTGCGCAGTTCGAGGGGCATGCAGTGCTCGGCTGAGCAAATAGTGATCACCAGTGGCGCGCAACAGGGGATTAGCCTTTGTGCACAGTTGCTGGTGGAGCCTGGCGACGGGGTGGGCATTGAAAATCCGGGGTATCAAGCGGCGGGTCATGCGTTCGCTGTAGCCGGCGCGCGATTGCACGGGATAGCGGTGGACAGTGAGGGCATTGATTGCACCGAATTGGCGG
This sequence comes from Pseudomonas sp. BF-R-26, assembly GCF_019947395.1. NCBI lineage: Bacteria > Pseudomonadati > Pseudomonadota > Gammaproteobacteria > Pseudomonadales > Pseudomonadaceae > Pseudomonas > Pseudomonas sp. BF-R-26. The sequence goes on from NZ_JAGYGK010000001.1 coordinate 199,335, forward strand.
GGCTCAGCGATTGTCGATTGGCTTACGTCACGCCGTCGCATCAGTACCCGACCGGGGTGGTCATGAGTCTGGCGCGACGTCTTGAATTGTTGGCCTGGGCCGAACGCACCCAAGGCTGGATCGTCGAGGATGACTACGATGGCGAATACCGTTACAGCGGCGCGCCGCTGGCGCCGTTGGCTGCACTGGATCGGCAGGGGCGAGTGCTGTATGTCGGAACCTTCGGCAAGGTCGCATTCCCGGCATTAAGACTGGGTTACCTGGTGTTGCCGCCCGGATTGGTTGAGGCGTTCTCCCAGCGTCGTGCGGTGGACATGCGGCACTCGGAGGTCAGCACTCAAGCGGTAATGGCTGAGTTCATGGCGGCCGGGCATTTCCAGCGACACATCCGGCGTATGCGCCGTGCTGCGTTGAGTCGGCGTAACGTCTTGCTCAATGGCTGGCCTGTGGATATCCCGGGCGTCGGTAAGCTGCCCAGTGTGGCGGCCGGTTTGCACCTGACGGTACGTGTCGACAGCGTGGCTCGTGAGCGCGAATTGATCGAACAAGCCACCAGCGTCGGGGTGGAGGTCAATGGTTTGAGCAGTTATTGGCTGCCAGACACGACGCTCCCCGAGGACCAGCGCGCGGGGCTGGTCCTGGGGTTCGCTGCAGTGCCGGAGACGGCTATCGAATCGGCACTGGCGAGGCTCAAAGAGATCTGGAGCCCGGTGTGAGCCGCGCCACCCGGATCAGGTGCCGGACTTGATCTTGGTCCAGGCGCGGGTCCGTGCCCGTTCGGCATCGCGAGGCAATGGTTGCAGGGTGTAGAGGCTGCTCATTGCCGCTTCTGTCGGGTACAGGTTCGGGTTGTTGCGAATCGCCGGGTCGACCATTTCCGTGGCGTCCTTGTTCGGGTTCGGGTAGCCGACGAAATCGCTGACCGGTGCGATGACCTGGGGTTGCAGTAAGTAGTTGATGAAGGTGTAGGCGTCTTCCGGGTTTTTCGCGCCTTTGGGGATCGCCAGCATGTCGAACCAGATCGGCGCGCCTTCTTTGGGCAGGCGCATGTCGACGATCACGCCATTCTTGGCTTCCTTGGCACGGTTGGCGGCCTGGGAGAAGCTGCCGGAGTAACCGACCGCTACGCAGATGTCACCGTTGGCAATGTCGGCCATGTACTTGGACGAATGGAAATAGGTGATGTACGGACGAATCTTCATCAGCAGCGCTTCAGCCTTGGCGTAGTCCGCCGGCTTCTTGCTGTTGGGGTCCAGGCCCAGGTGTTGCAGGGCCAGCGGCAGGATCTCTGACGGCGAGTCGAGCAGGGCTACGCCGCACTGCTTGAGCTTGCTGATGTTCTCTTCCTTGAAGATCAGGTCCCAGCTGTCCACCGGTGCGTTGTCGCCTAACGCTGCTTTGACCTTGTCCGGGTTGAAACCGATCAGAATGGTCCCGTACATGTACGGCACGGCGAATTTGTTACCCGGGTCGTTGGCTTCGATCAACTTCATCAGCTTCGGATCGAGGTGGTTCCAGTTCGGCAGTTTGCTGCGGTCCAGCGGCTGGAACACCCCGGCTTCGATCTGCTTGGCGAGGAACACGTTGGACGGCACCACCACGTCGTAGCCAGAGTTGCCGGTCAGCAACTTGGCCTCCAGCGCTTCGTTGGTGTCGAAGATGTCGTAGACCAGTTTGGTCTGGGTGTTCTGCGCCTTGAAATCTTCCAGCGCCTTGGGGGTGATGTAGTCGAACCAGTTGTACACCCGCAATGTGCGTTCTTCAGCGTGCACCGCACCACTGAGCAACGTGGCGCATAGCACTGTGGGCAAGAGCGTTGGCGCGATAAAGCGCTTGAGTCGATTCATTGTTCTAATTCCTCATTGGGCGCTTTCGAAACCTTCGAGAACGTTCACGGCATTGATGCCGATTTCTTCCACCGCGTAACCGCCTTCCATCACGAACAGTGTCGGCTTGCCGAGGCCCGCGATGCGCGCGCCCATCGCCAGGTAATCCGGGCTGTCGAGTTTGAATTGGGAGATCGGGTCGTCCTTGAACGTATCGACGCCCAAGGACACGACGATGATGTCGGCACCGTACTTTTCGATCTCTTTGCAGGCCTGCTCCAGCGCCGCGCTCCAACGGTCCCAGCCTGAACCGGCGGGCAAAGGGTAGTTGAAGTTGAAGCCTTCGCCCGGGCCTTCACCGTGTTCGTCTTCGTAGCCGAGGAAAAACGGAAACTCGGCTTCCGGATGGCCATGGATCGAGGTGAACAGCACGTCGCTACGCTCGTAGAAAATCGATTGGGTGCCGTTGCCGTGGTGGTAATCGACGTCGAGGATCGCGACCTTTTTGTGGCCTTGATCGAGGAATGCCTGAGCGGCGATGGCCGCGTTGTTGAGGTAGCAATAACCGCCCATCAAATCGCTGGCGGCATGGTGCCCCGGTGGACGACACAAGGCGAAAGCACAGCGAGCCCCGCGCTGGATCACCGCTTGGGCCGTGAGGGCAACTTGCGCCGCGCTATACGCCGCTTGCCAGGTGCCGGCGGTAATCGGGGCGCCGCCGTCGAAACTGTAATAGCCGAGCTGGCCGTGCAGGCTGGTGGGCATGATCCGACGCAAGGTGCGGGCCGGCCAGGTGTAGGGCAGCAAGTCGCCGTCGGTATTGAATTCGGTCCAGCGCGCCCAGGCCCCTTTGAAGAAGTCGAGGTAATCGCGGCTGTGGATGCGCTCGATCGGTCCGAGACCGAAATCCAGCGGCGCCTCGACCGGGCCCAGGCGGCGGTACTGCACGCGTGCCAGCACATGGTCGGCCCGCGAGGGCATCTCGAAACAGGGCATCAATTGCCCGTCCATCAATTCACAACGGCCGTGGTGCAGGTGGTGATCGTCCGAGTAGATCGTCAGCATTCTTGTTCTCCGCAGGCTGATTCGGTTGAACACAGTCTTGCGGCGGGCGGCGTTTGGGAGAACGGCAGGAAAGGCCAAAAGGGGATCAATATGGCCAAAAGATTTGACCGAAATTCGCCCCTTAATGGCACGTCGGCGCTTCAACATTGGCTTGGAATGCCAAACCTGTGGGAGCGGGCTTGCCCGCGAAAGCGGTGGTCCAATCAATGGAGATGCGTCGAATGTACTGACCTCTTCGCGGGCAAGCCCGCTCCCACAGGGGTTATCGGTGCGGCCGGAACTGACTCGGCGCCACACCACTCCAGCGCACAAACGCATGGCGGAAGCTCGCGGTCTCGCTGAACCCCAATGCCTCGGCAATCCGATAGATCGGCAGTTGATCTTCGCAGAGCATTCGCTTGGCCTGCTCAAAGCGCAATTCATCGAGCAGTTCCTGATAGCTGCAGCCCAGGTCCTTCAGATGTCGCCGCAGGGTGCGCGCCGAGCAGTTCAGCTGTTCGGCCAGCCCATCCAGGCCCGGCGCCGCGCTCAGTTGCGCCGCGAGTAGTTGGCGGATACGCCCGAGCCAGGCCTGACGCCCGGTGAACTCGGTGTTTTGCTTGCGACAACGTTCGGCCATGGCCTGGTGCGTGATGGCGTCGGCCAGAGGCAGGGGTTGTTCAAGCCAGCGTTTGTCGAAAGCAAAGGCATTGGACGCAGCATCGAACTGCAAGGGGCAGTCGAAACGCTCGGCGTAGCGCGCCTGATAGTCCGGCGCCGGGTGTTCGAAGCGGGCGCCGAGTAGAGGCAGAGGATGGCCGAGTAGGTCTTCACAGGTGACTTTCATCGAGACCAGGCAAAACTCGACATTGAACGGCGCCAGCGCCGGATTTTCCCGATAGTCGCCGGCGGTGAGCCAGATGCGCTCGCCATCTTCCTCCAGGCTCAACTCGAACAGCGTTCCCAATAGCGCCGGATAGTGCAGCGCCAACCGCAACGCGTCACCTAAAGTGGCGCTGGTGAGTAAGGCATACCCAAGCATGCCGTAGGACGAAACGTGCATCCGCCGGCCCAACTCCAGGCCGATATCGCGGCGTAACGCGACGGCGTTGGCGCAAACCAACATCTCTTGGTTGGTGGTGATGCGCGTGTCCGCCCGGCTCAGATCCGCCGCGCTGATGCCGCTGCCGGCCAATAACGCCTCGCTGGACAGGCCTTCAGCCTTGAAGGTATTGAGCACGAGGGAGACGGCGTTGAGGGTGGTGAGATGGGAGTGGAGCATGGGTGGTTCCAGCCGTTAAGTAGCTGGAGGTGAGCAAGTTATATGCCCAACGACGATCCTGTGGGAGCGGGCTTGCCCGCGAAGAGGCCAGTGCATTCGATGCATCTCCATTGACTGGACCACCGCTTTCGCGGGCAAGCCCGCTCCCACAGGGTTTTTTGTCGGATCAGATAAGTTCGCCGCACAGGTCGAGTTCAACCAGCCGCCGAACTTCAGCAGTCTCGAGCCCTGCGCCCAGCAACCCCTGCAATTTGCCGAATGCCGCCTCGCGAGTCATGCCGCCACCGGACAACACACCGGCGTCACGCAAGCGGCTGCCCGCCTCATACACGTCGAGCTGCACACCACCTTCATGACATTGCGTCACCGCGACCACCACCACACCTTTGTTCCGCGCCCGTTCCAGGCTGGCGAGAAACTCGGGGTTGTCGCTTGGCCCGGTACCGCTGCCATAACATTCCAGCACCAGGCCCTGAATACCGCTGTTGAGCAGGCCATCCAGTTGATCGGCACCGATGCCTGGGAACAGCGGCAACACCGCGACCTTCGCCAGCTGTTTAGGCTGGTTGTAGTTCAGCTGCGCCGGCACGGAAGTCGCCTTCACGCCGCCGCCCTGACGCTCCAGCCGCTTGAATGGATGACGACCGAAACTGCGAACCTTCGCGCAACGGGTCGGGTCGAGCAGTTCGCCGTGGAAGTACAGATGAACGCCCGGTGCGAGGCCCTGGCCAAGAGCAACCAACGCACCGCTGAGGTTTTCCCAGGCATCGCTGTCGGTCACGCCGGCCGGCAGCATGGAGCCGGTGAACACCACGCGGGCATGCAGGCCGAGCAACTGAAAGCTCATGGCTGCGGCGCTGTAGGCCAGGGTGTCGGTGCCATGCAGGATCAACACGCTGTCGCAGCCCTGGACATCAACGGCGTCGACCACTGCTTCACGCAATTGCTGCCAGTAGGCGGGCGTCATGTTGGCGCTGTCGATCAGCGGCGACATCTCGCGAAAGCGCCACTGCGGCACTACCAGCTCAGGCTGGCTGTGCAGATATCCGCGCATCCGCGCTTCGAAACCGGACGCCGGGGCCAAGCCGTGGGCACTGGCTTGCATGCCGATGGTGCCGCCGGTGTAGAGCACCATGACGTGCTGGGCAGCAGGAAAAGTCGAGGAATTCATGGAGGTTCTCCGAAAACGATGTGGGAGCGAGCCTGCTCGCGATGGCAGCGATGTGGTCTCAAGCTCGAACCAAAACGGCAGCATCAAAAAAGCTGCCACAACATGCGACCGAGCATGACGCCGGTCGCAAGCTGTGTCACGCCGGGCGCAGGGGATGCGCCCGGTTTTTTACCGATCAGCGTTGCGCTGCGGTAACGCCTTGCGGCTCGGCGTCTGCCTGTGGAGTGGCAGCTGCCGGATTGGCTGGCCAGGCTTTCAGGTCCAGGTCCAGATCCGGGAACTTGCTCGAATCGAACACCGGGGTCTTGATGCCGGCAGCGCGCTGGTCATCGTAGTCACGCAGGATGCGCATGCCGACCTTGAACAGCAGGAACAGCGCGATCAGGTTCACGAATGCCAGCATGGTCATGGTGATGTCGGCGAAGGCGAACACAGTGCCGAGGTTTTCGATGGCACCCCAGAAAATCAACACCAGTACCAGCGCGCGATAGCCGATCAGCACCTTGCGGTTTTCGCCGATCATGAAGCGCAGGTTGCTCTCGCCCAAGTAGTAGTTGTAGAGGATCGAGGTGAACACGAACAACGACAGGGCCACCGAAATGAATATCCGGCCCCAGTCGCCGACCACGGCGGCCAGGGAGTTCTGGGTCAAGGCAATGCCGTCACCTTCAAAGCCCGCGGTGTAGAAGCCCGACAGCAGGATCAGCAATGCGGTGCAGGTGCAGATCACGAAGGTGTCGAGGAACACGCTGAACGCCTGAATTACACCTTGCGAGACAGGGTGCTCGACCGAGGCTACTGCGGCTACGTTTGGCGCACTGCCCAGGCCTGCTTCGTTGGCGAATACGCCGCGCTTCACGCCCATGACGATCGCGCTGCCGATCAGGCCGCCGAACGCCTGATCCAGACCGAAGGCGCTTTTGACGATGGTCATCAACATGCCTGGAACGTGGTCGAACTGCAGCACGATCACGTAGAGGGTCACGCCGATGTAGGCCAGGGTTTTGACCGGTACCAGCAGGTCAGCGACCTTGGCGATTCGCTTGATCCCGCCGATGAACACCAGACCCAGTAACACCGCCAGGGCCAGCCCGGTGTAAGTGGTGTCGAAGCCGAACGCGTTGTTCAGCGAGTGGGTCACGGCATGGGCTTGCAGGCCGTTGAAGGCGAAGCCGAAGGTGATCAGCAGCAGGAACGCCATGATCATGCCCAGCCAGCGCTTCTGCAGGCCGTGTTGAATGTAGAAGGACGGGCCGCCACGGAACTGGCCTTCGGAGTCGCAGCGCTTGTAGAGCTGGCCGAGGGAGCATTCGAAGAAGCTGCTGGACATGCCGACCAGCGCGGTCACCCACATCCAGAACACGGCACCGGGGCCACCAAGGGTCACGGCGATGCCGACACCCGCGATGTTGCCCGCACCGACGCGACCGGCGAGGCTGAGCATCAGGGCCTGGAACGAGCTGAGCTGGCCAGCGCTGCTTTTGAGGCTGTCACGGAACACCGCGAACATGTGAAAGAAATGGCGGAACTGAACGAAACGCGAGCGGATCGTGAAGTAGCTACCGAGCCCGACAATGAGCACGATCAGTACTTTCCCTGAGAGGAAGTCGTTGATGACTTCGAGCATGGATTATTCCTCGCTATTTTTTGTGTGTGCAGATACTGGATGGACCGACACATCGCGTTACACCGGCTTGCGCGTGGCACAACAAGTGGATCGAGGTTCGTTCCGGTTCCATATCGCGGGTTTTATTAGTTCGGGTTTCGCATGGGTTTGGGTCTCGTTAACGACGACCGCTCACGCGAAGAGGGCCGGCACTATACATAAGGAGAGTGCCGTCCGTCTGCACGATTGTGGTGCAAGCGACGAAACGAGAGCGCTGCAAAATCAAAAAATCGCAGCCTTCGGTAGCCTCTACAGAGGGTCTCAAACCCGGTAGGAGCTGCCGAAGGCTGCGATCTTGGCGGAACTGAAAGCATTCAGCATATTCGAAAATCCGCAAAAGGGTTAAAAAAAAGGGCTTGAGGGAGTAAATCCCCAAGCCCTCAAAAGGTGAGAGGTGTCTAGTCCCTCGACCTGGTGAGCGTGCTCTTCAAAAGAGCCTGCGTTCGGTTAAGCCTTCAAAGGCACCAGACGCGGAGCAATCATGTTTTCCGGGCGCAGGATGTCGGCGAGCATTTCTTCGTCGAGCAAGCCTTCTTCGCGCACCAGTTCCAGCACGCCGCGGCCGCTTTCAAGCGCGATACGGGCAATGCGGGTGGCGTTTTCGTAGCCGATGTACGGGTTCAGCGCGGTGACCAGGCCGATCGAGTGTTCGACCAGTTCACGGCAGCGCTCTTCGTTGGCGGTGATACCGACGATGCAGTGCTCGCGCAGCATGTCCATGGCGCGTTGCAGCAGGCGGATCGAGTCAAAGATCTTGAACGCGATCAGCGGCTCCATCACGTTCAGTTGCAGCTGGCCGCCTTCGGCAGCGATGGTCAGGGCCAGGTCGTTGCCGATGATCTGGAACGCAACCTGGTTCACGGCTTCCGGGATAACCGGGTTGACCTTGCCTGGCATGATCGAGCTGCCTGGCTGACGCGCTGGCAGGTTGATTTCGTTGATGCCGGTGCGTGGGCCGCTGGACAGCAGGCGCAGGTCGTTGCAGATCTTCGACAGCTTGACCGCGGTGCGTTTGAGCATGCCGGAGAACAGCACGAAGGCGCCCATGTCGGAGGTGGCTTCGATCAGGTCGGCGGCTGGAACCAGCGGTTGACCGCTGATCAGAGCCAGGCGCTGAACGGCCAGGGCCTGGTAACGCGGGTCGGCGTTGATGCCGGTACCGATCGCGGTGCCGCCCAGGTTCACTTCGGTCAGCAGCTCAGGTGCCAAGGTTTTCAGACGCGCCAGGTCTTCGCTCAGGGTTGTGGCGAAGGCGCGGAATTCCTGGCCCAGGGTCATCGGCACGGCGTCTTGCAGCTGGGTACGACCCATCTTCAGAACGTGGCTGAATTCTTCACCTTTGGCAGCGAACGACTGGATCAGGCTGTCGAGGCTGGCCAGCAGCGCGTCGTGACCCAGCAGCAGACCCAGACGGATCGCGGTCGGGTAGGCGTCGTTGGTCGACTGCGCCATGTTCACGTCGTTGTTCGGGTGCAGGTACTGGTATTCGCCCTTGCTGTGGCCCATGGCCTCCAGCGCGATGTTGGCGATGACTTCGTTGGCATTCATGTTGGTCGAAGTGCCAGCGCCGCCTTGAATCATGTCCACCACGAATTCTTCGTGGAAATCGCCGCGGATCAATCGGGCACAGGCTTCGCTGATGGCAGCGTGCTTGGCTTCGCTCAGGTGACCCAACTCGCGGTTGGCGTCAGCGGCGGCCTGTTTGACCATTGCCAGGCCGACAACCAGCTTCGGGTAATGCGAAATCGGAACGCCGGAGAGACGGAAGTTGTTCACCGCTCGCAGGGTCTGGATGCCGTAATACGCTTGAGCAGGTACTTCGAGTACGCCAAGCAGGTCTTTTTCTGTGCGGAAAGATGCAGCGGAGGACATGATAGAAATCATCTCGATAGGGACCCGGTCTGTGCCGGAACACCGCAAATGCTAGGCTTGTGAATAATTTTGGGCCAATGCTGTTAAACACTAGCCTATGCACATTCGGCATAATGCCCATGTGACGCCGCGCGTGCGGCGAGCGTGTGACCTAAATTGGTGCGTGTCCGGGAGGGGCGTGATGAATCTGGAAAGCAAATGGCTCGAGGACTTTAGTGCTCTGGCCGCCACCCGCAGCTTCTCCCAGGCGGCTGAACGACGCTTCGTGACCCAGCCTGCATTCAGTCGGCGGATCCGCAGCCTCGAAGCCGCGCTGGGGCTGACTCTGGTCAATCGCTCCCGCACGCCGGTTGAGCTGACGGCGGCGGGACAGCTATTTCTAGTCACCGCGCGAACCGTGGTTGAACAGCTGGGTGAAGTGCTGCGTCACCTTCATCACTTGGAGGGCGGGCAGGGCGAGGTGATGCAGGTTGCCGCCGCTCACTCCCTGGCGCTGGGTTTCTTCCCGCGCTGGATCGCGCAGTTGCGCAACGAAGGGCTGAACATCGCCACGCGACTGGTGGCGACCAACGTTGGTGATGCCGTGCATGCATTGCGCGAAGGCGGCTGCGATCTGATGCTGGCGTTTTACGACCCGGATGCGGCCATGCAAATGGACCCGGAGATTTTCCCGTCGCTGCACCTGGGGGACACCGAAATGCTCCCGGTCTGCGCCGCCGATGCCGATGGCAAACCGTTGTTCGACCTGGAAGGCGAGGCCAGCGTGCCGCTATTGGCCTACAGCGCCGGTGCGTTTCTTGGACGTTCGGTGAACATGCTGTTGCGCCAGCGGGCGCTGCGATTCACCACTATTTACGAAACCGCCATGGCCGACAGCCTGAAAAGCATGGCGCTGGAAGGCCTTGGCATCGCCTGGGTACCGCAACTGAGCGTGCGCGCCGAACTGGCTCGCGGCGAGTTGGTGGTCTGCGGCGGCCCGCAATGGCATGTGCCACTGGAGATCCGTCTGTACCGCTGCGCATTGGTGCGCAAGGCGAACGTGCGGTTGTTGTGGCGCAAGCTTGAAGGCGGTGCGGCCCAAACCACCCCCGTTTCTTGAAGACAACGAAGAACCCTGTGGGAGCGGGCTTGCCCGCGATTGCGGCGTGTCAGGCAACATCATTGTTTGCTATGCCGGCCTCATCGCAGGCAAGCCAGCTCCCACAGGGATTTGTGGTGGATTTGATTGACCTTGAGGTCAATAAAACCGGCACTTTGCGCCGTATGACAGATGGTCGCATCGGGGGCTGTTTATCTGCTTCATTGAGGTATACTGCGCGGCCTTCGGCCGGTTCGTCCGGCCATTTTTCGTACAATCAAGCCACGCATTCTGCGTGGCTTGTTGTTTTTTGACGCGCCTGCGGGCGCCCAGAGAGAAGAGGCACGACGATGAGCGCACTGGTTGGCGTGATCATGGGCTCCAAGTCCGATTGGTCCACCCTTAGCCACACCGCCGATATGCTGGAAAAGCTCGGCATCCCTTACGAGGTGAAAGTGGTCTCTGCCCACCGCACCCCGGACCTGCTGTTCCAGTACGCCGAAGAGGCTGAGGCCCGTGGCATCGAGGTGATCATCGCCGGTGCCGGTGGCGCGGCCCACTTGCCAGGCATGTGTGCGGCCAAGACCCACCTGCCGGTGCTGGGCGTGCCGGTACAGTCGTCGATGCTCTCGGGCGTCGATTCGCTGCTGTCTATCGTGCAAATGCCGGCAGGCATTCCGGTTGCCACCCTGGCCATCGGCAAGGCCGGCGCAATCAACGCAGCGCTGCTCTCGGCGAGCATCCTGGGCGCCAAGCATCCGCAATTTCATACCGTGTTGAAGAAATTCCGCGCTGAGCAGACAGACAGCGTCCTGGACAATCCAGACCCACGCATCGCCTGAGGTTGTTGACGATGAAAATCGGTGTAATCGGTGGCGGCCAGTTGGGTCGCATGTTGGCGCTGGCGGGCACTCCGCTGGGCATGAACTTCGCTTTCCTCGACCCGGCGCCGGATGCTTGTGCAGCTGCGTTGGGCGAACATCTGCGGGCCGATTACGGCGATCAGGATCACCTGCGTCAGTTGGCCGATGAAGTCGATCTGGTGACCTTCGAGTTCGAAAGCGTCCCGGCCGAAACTGTGGCATTCCTGTCGCAATTCGTCCCGGTGTACCCGAGCGCCGAAGCGCTGCGCATCGCTCGCGATCGCTGGTTCGAAAAGAGCATGTTCAAGGACCTGGGGATTCCAACTCCCGCGTTCGCCGACATCCAGTCGCAAGCCGATCTGGATGCCGCCGTGGCTTCCATCGGTCTGCCGGCCGTGCTGAAAACCCGCACCCTGGGTTACGACGGCAAGGGCCAGAAAGTCCTGCGCAAGCTTGAAGATGTGGCTGGCACTTTCGCCGAGCTGGGCAGCGTTGCCTGCCTGCTGGAAGGCTTCGTACCGTTCACTGGCGAAGTCTCGCTGATTGCCGTGCGTGCTCGCGATGGCGAAACCAAGTTCTATCCGCTGGTTCACAACACCCACGACAGCGGCATTCTCAAGCTGTCCGTGGCCAGCACCGATCACCCGCTGCAAGCGTTGGCTGAAGATTACTCCAGTCGCGTACTCAAGCAGCTGGAGTACGTCGGCGTGATGGCGTTCGAGTTCTTTGAAGTCGACGGCGGCCTCAAGGCCAACGAAATCGCCCCGCGCGTGCACAACTCCGGGCACTGGACCACTGAAGGCGCCGAGTGCAGCCAGTTCGAAAACCACCTGCGGGCCGTCGCCGGTCTGCCGCTGGGCTCGACGGCCAAGGTCGGCGAGAGCGCGATGCTCAACTTCATCGGTGTCGTGCCGCCAGTAGAAAAAGTGATCGCGATCGACGACTGCCATCTGCATCACTACGGCAAGGCTTTCAAGGTCGGCCGCAAGGTCGGTCACGCCAATCTGCGCTGTGCAGACCGTGAGACGTTGGCTGCGCAGATCCTCAAGGTCGAAGCGCTCATCGCCGAATAGTTTCATGTGGCAGCGGCGGAACCTTCAGGGGCCGCCGTTCTCTGATGGCAGGATGCCAAAGTCTGTCTAGGCTTCGGCTAGGTGTCCTGTCTCACCAAATCATTCAGAGGGAAATGCCATGGGAATTATCGGAACCATCTTTATCGGCTTGATCGTCGGCCTGCTGGCTCGGTTCTTGAAACCGGGCGATGACAGCATGGGCTGGATCATGACCATCCTGCTCGGTATCGGCGGTTCGCTGGCGGCCACTTACGGCGGCCAGGCCCTGGGCATTTACCGCGCTGGCGAAGGCGCAGGTTTCATCGGTGCGCTGGTGGGCGCGGTGGTATTGCTGGTGATCTACGGCCTGATCAAAAAAAGGACCTGATTGAAGTGACAAAGCCCTCTCTGCGCCATCGTCGGAGAGGGCTAGAATGCTTGGCGTTGCCATCGTCACATTGTCCTATCCTTTGCCGAGCACTTTCATGCGCCGTCTTCTGCTGACTCTTCTCTTCCTGGGCAGTGGTTTGGCCCATGCCGGCGAACTGCCGGAAACCGACTGGCTCGAACTGATGCCCAAGTCGGACCAGAAAGCCCTCGAGGCCATGCCCGAAATCGACCACAACTCCCCCGAAGCCAACGGCACCTTTACCCAAAAGGGTGGCATGAAGCAGAGCAAGGGCTTGCCGGCGGTGATGTACTCGACCAAAACCGTGCCGTCGATGAACGACAAACACATCCGCATTGGCGGTTATCCGGTACCGCTGGAATCCGACGCCAAGGGTCACAGCACGCTGTTCTTCCTTGTGCCGTATCCCGGCGCTTGCATCCACGTGCCGCCACCGCCACCTAACCAGTTGGTGCTGGTGCGTTATCCAAAAGGCTTGAAGCTGAATGACATCTACACGCCGCTGTGGGTGACCGGCACGCTGAAGATCGAGAAGGTCAACAACGACCTGGCGGATGCGGCGTATGCGCTGGATGCCGCGCAGGTGCGGGTGGTCAAAGAGTCGGATTTGTAGCGCGCCAGTCAGGTCGGCACTAACCAACTGTGGGAGCGAGCCTGCTCGCGATGGCGGTTTAACAGTCAACATTGATGTTGGATGTTATGGCCTCATCGCGAGCAGGCTCGCTCCTACATTGGTTTACGGTGTTGCTATAAAGGCTTGCTACCGATGCTCACGCCCAGGGTGTGGCTCACTCCTGGTGCCAGCGTCACCACATCACCCATCACATTCGCCGTTTCAATGCATAGCATGCGCTGCCAGCCATCGTCGGCCATGTCGCTGAACGCTGCGGCGCGGTCGATCCAGGGGTTCCAGATCACCGCAGAGCGCGAACCGCTGCTGGTCAGTTCGATGCGTCGTTCCCAGTGCGGGTCAACGATGCTCAGCTTCGGTGGGGTATTGAGATAGATGCGGTCGGTCTCGCCGGTAAAACGCAGATCACCGGTCTGGGTGACGGTTTTCCAGTCGTCCAGCGTTTCGATATAGCTCAAGCCATCCAGCCCTTCAACGTGCACGTTGCGCACATCGCTGACCGCGAAATAGCTGTGCAATGCCTGGCTGATCGTGACGGGTTCGGCGCCCTTGTTTTCGCTCGTCAGGCTGATATGCAACTGCTCATCCAGACGAATGCTCAGTTTCAAGTCCACCTGATGCGGCCATCCCGGCAGACCGCCTTCGGGGTAGGGCAGGACGAATTCCACTTTCAGGCTTTCGCCCTCGGTTTCGATGCCGCCCAGTTCCCAGTCCATCGCCCGCACCAGACCATGAGCGGTCGGCGGTTCCTGGCTGACGCGCATGGCCTGGACGCTCTGCGGGTTACGCGACAGATTGCCGAACCATGGCCAGCACACCGGCACGCCGGCGCGGATGCTCTTGCCAGTCTTGAATACCGCCTCGTCGTTGAGCCAGATCAGCGGCGGCTCGCCGGCCAGTTGATAACTGAGGATGTGCGCGCCTTGCTGGGCCACCAGCAATTCGGCCTGACCGTGGCGGATGCGCCAGCAGTTCAGTTCATCCAGTTTCACGGCTTCAACGTTGGGCGTGCTCATGGGGCAACTCTCGATCAGGAACAGGACTGCAATGGACCGCAAAACGGTCGCCGGGTTTAACGCCCACTTTTTTTACGGGCTCCGGTTTAACGAGCTCTAGGCGGAACCGAGCGAGTGCGGCCGCTGCCGTCGATGGCGACAAACACGAAGACTGCTTCGGTCACTTTACGCCATTCGCTGGACAGTGGATCGTCGCTCCAGACTTCGACCATCATCTGAATCGAGCTGCGGCCGATTTCCAGGGCCTGGGTATAGAAGGAGAGCTGAGCACCCACCGCTACCGGCACCAGGAACGCCATGCGATCGATCGCTACGGTGGCCACGCGACCACCGGCGACCTTGCTGGCCATTGCGGTGCCAGCCAAATCCATCTGCGCCACCAGCCAGCCGCCGAAAATATCGCCAAAGCCATTGGTTTCGCGCGGAAGCGCGGTGATTTGCAGGGCCAGGTCGCCTTGCGGGATTGGATCTTCTTGTTCGAGCTCTATCATGCCGGGGGTGCCTCTGACCCGTGACTCTTCATGTATGTAGCGGGTGAATAGCCGTCTTACGGCTCCGCGCGCAAAGTGCCTGCGCTCGGTCATGCTGCGTTAAAAACAGGCTCGGACGCTCATTTACAGCAGCAAACTCCGCGTCCTCGCCTGTTTTTGCCTTGCCTGACCTTCGCTCGGCGACTTTGCGCACTGGAGCCTTGGAAAAACGATTCAGCCCCGAACATACTACGTTCGTCACGTTTTTCGTAAGGCGCCTAAAGGGAAACTCTGCGAAATCGGCTGACGGATGCCAACGACGGTTTCGCACAGCAACCCCTTACAAGCCGTTGCAATGTTACGAGTATATCGATCGGTAGACTCCGAGACGACCGTCCGGTTCTCATTTTGACCGTCAAATACGCGCCTCTATGTGCTTTTTTGAACAATTTGCTATCGTGCCGAACCTGCCCAAGCCTCAGCCAGCGTTGTTGAGGTTGCAGATCCGACTATAAGAGAAGCCCTTGCCATGACCACAGCGCCCTCGAGCATCGCGCAGCCCAACCAATCCGCACGTCCGCTGACCCGCAACGACTATAAGACGTTATCGCTGTCTGCCCTGGGCGGCGCGCTGGAGTTTTACGACTTCATCATCTTTGTGTTCTTTGCCACGGTGGTCGGCAAGCTGTTCTTTCCTGCCGACATGCCCGAGTGGCTGCGCCTGATGCAGACTTTCGGCATCTTCGCCGCTGGCTACCTGGCGCGGCCGCTGGGTGGCATCGTCATGGCGCACTTCGGTGATCTGCTGGGGCGCAAGAAGATGTTCACCTTGAGCATTTTCATGATGGCAGTGCCGACCCTGATCATGGGCTTGCTGCCGACTTATGCGCAGATTGGTATGTGGGCGCCGATCCTGTTGCTGCTGATGCGGGTGATCCAGGGCGCGGCGATTGGCGGTGAAGTGCCGGGGGCTTGGGTATTCGTTTCCGAACACGTGCCACAGCGGCACATCGGTTATGCCTGCGGAACGCTGACCTGCGGTCTGACCGCCGGTATTCTTTTGGGCTCATTGGTCGCCACCGCGATCAACAGCATTTACACACCGGTTGAAGTTTCGGATTACGCCTGGCGGATCCCGTTCCTGCTGGGCGGTGTGTTTGGCCTGTTCTCGGTCTACCTGCGCCGTTGGCTCCACGAAACTCCGGTGTTCGCCGAGCTTCAATTGCGCAAGGCCCTGGCCGAGGAAGTGCCGCTGCGCGCCGTGTTGCGCGACCATCGCGGTGCGATCCTGATTTCCATGCTGCTGACCTGGCTGCTGTCCGCCGGCATCATCGTGATCATCCTCATGACGCCGACCGTGCTGCAGACCGTTTACCACTTCTCGCCGACTACCGCGTTGCAGGCCAACAGCCTGGCCATCGTGTTCCTGAGCCTGGGCTGTGTAGCCTCCGGTACTCTGGCTGACCGCTTCGGCGCTGGCCGGGTGTTCGTGTTCGGTAGCGCCGCGCTGCTGATCAGTTCGTGGACGTTCTATCACAGCCTGTTCAACCATCCCGACTGGCTGTTCCCGATGTATGCCCTGACCGGTCTGCTGGTCGGGACCATCGGTGCGGTGCCGTATGTGATGGTCAAAGCCTTCCCGGCGGTGGTGCGGTTCAGCGGGTTGTCGTTTTCCTACAACCTGGCTTACGCGATTTTCGGTGGCCTGACGCCGATGGTGGTGACGTTGCTGCTGAAGGAAAGCCCGATGGGGCCTGCCTATTATGTGGCGATCATTTGCGGCGTTGGGATTTTGGTAGGGGCGTATCTCTGGAAGAAAGGGCGCTAACCTTGTAACCGATCGTTCCCACGCTCTGCGTGGGAATGCCGCCATGGACGCTCTGCGTCCGCTTTTGAATGGGACGCAGAGCGTCCCGAGATGCATTCCCACGCAGAGCGTGGGAACGATCTATCGCTAGATGCTGGCCTTTCATCCAATTGTCATATTTCAGCCATAGAGTGTTCACACGGCCTGCTGATACTTGGCCCCGACTTAACACACCTATCTGCTAGGAGTAAGGCATGAAACTGAAGCGTTTGATGGCGGCAATGACTTTTGTCGCTGCTGGCGTTGCGACTGCCAACGCGGTTGCCGCTGTTGACCCTGCTATCCCGAGCTACACCAAGACCACTGGTGTGTCGGGCAACCTGTCCAGCGTCGGCTCCGATACCCTGGCTAACCTCATGACCCTGTGGGCTGAGAACTACAAAAAAGAATACCCGAACGTAAACATCCAGATTCAGGCTGCCGGTTCTTCTACCGCGCCACCTGCGCTGACTGAAGGCACCGCTAACCTGGGCCCGATGAGCCGTAAGATGAAGGACAACGAACTGCAAGCCTTCGAAACCAAGTATGGCTACAAGCCAACCGCTATCCCGGTTGCTGTGGATGCCTTGGCGGTGTTCGTACACAAAGACAACCCGATCAAGCACCTGACCATGGAACAGGTCGACGCGATCTTCTCTTCGACGCGCCTGTGTGGCGGTAAAACCGACGTGAAAACCTGGGGTGACCTGGGCGTGACCGGCGACCTGGCCAATAAGCCGGTTCAGCTGTTCGGTCGTAACTCGGTATCCGGCACTTACGGCTACTTCAAAGAAGAAGCCCTGTGCAAAGGCGACTACAAACCTAACGTCAACGAACAACCAGGCTCGGCTTCGGTCGTGCAATCGATCAGCTCCTCGCTGAACGGCGTCGGTTACTCGGGCATCGGCTACAAGACCGCCAGCGTGAAAACCGTGGCCCTGGCCAAGAAAGGCAGCACCGAGTTCGTTGAAGATACTGAAGAAAACGCCTTGAACGGCAAGTATCCGCTGTCACGTTTCCTCTACGTTTACGTCAACAAGGCCCCGAACAAGCCTCTGGCCCCGCTGGAAGCCGAGTTCGTGAAACTGATTCTGTCCAAACAGGGTCAGGAAGTGGTTGTGAAAGACGGCTACATCCCGCTGCCAGCCAAGGTTGCTGCAAAAGCACTGGCTGACCTGGGTCTGCAGGAAGGCGGTAACGTCGCAAAAAAGTAAAACCCTAGGTCCGGGCTAAACCCGGACCTGTGTAGGAGCTGTCGAGTGAAACGAGGCTGCGATCTTTTGATCTGGCTTTCCAACTGCAAGATCAAAAGATCGCAGCCTCGGTTCCCTCGACAGCTCCTACACCCCCCCAATTTTTACTCCGCTGCCGGATTCTCCCGACGGCGGATTTGTTGCGTCACTGCATTGTCATCTTTCTGTCATACAGGATCGCTAGGGTGTGCGCATGAATGATCTGGCCAACTCCACCATGACTACAAATCCCCCCAAGCGAATTGACTTCAATACGCCTGAGCTGCAACGCAAGCGCCGTATTCGTGCGCTGAAAGATCGCCTGACCCGCTGGTACGTCCTCGTGGGCGGCCTCGCCGTTCTTGGCGCGATCACCCTGATCTTTTTCTTCCTCGGTTATGTCGTCGCGCCGCTGTTCCAGGGTGCCGACCTGACCGCCAAAGACGCCATCACGCCCGCCTGGATGCAAGACGCCGGCAAGCCGCTGATGATTTCCCTCGAAGAGCAGAACCAGGTCGCCATGCGGGTTTCCGACAAGGGCCAGGCATTGTTCTTTGATATCGACACCGGCGCCGAACTGCGCCGCGTCGACCTGCCGATTCCGGCTGGCACCAGCGTGACCTCCATCGGTGAAGATCAACCTGGCCAGCCATTGGTGGCGGTGGGTTTGTCCAACGGTCAGGCGCTGGTGTTCCGTCACACGTATAAAGTCAGCTACCCGGACGGCAAGAAAACCATCTCGCCGGCCATTGAATACCCGTACGGCGAAACGCCAATCGTGCTGAACGAGGCGGGCGGCGCTCTGGAGCACGTCAGCCTCAACGCTGCCGATTCGACCCTGCTGCTGGCCGGCTCCACGGCTGCGCAGCTGCATGTCCTGTCGCTGACCAGCGAAGAAAACATGATGACCGGCGAAGTCACCAACGAGCAGAAGCGCGTTGAGCTGCCGCAAATGACCGAGCCGGTGAAGAACATCTTCATCGACCCGCGTCAGCAGTGGTTGTACGTGGTCAATGGTCGCGCTCAGGCCGACGTTTTCAGTCTGCGCGACAAGAGCCTGAACGGGCGCTACAAGTTGCTTGAAGACGGCAATGCCGAAGTAACCGCTATTACACAATTGTTGGGCGGTATCTCGCTGATCGTCGGTGACTCCAAGGGTGGTCTCGCCCAATGGTTCATGGCTCGCGACCCGGATGGTGAGCAGCGTCTGAAGCAGATTCGCACCTTCCAGATGGGCACTGCGCCGATCGTTGAAATCACCGCCGAAGAGCGTCGCAAAGGCTTCGTTGCCCTCGATGCGTCCGGCAAACTCGGCGTGTTCCACAGCACCGCTCATCGCACTTTACTGGTGGATCAGGTGGTCGACGGCCAAGGCCTTTTCGGCATGTCGCCACGGGCCAACCGCGTGATCGTGGAGCAGGGCGGCAAGCTGCAACCGTTGCTGCTCGACAACCCACACCCGGAAGTCTCGTGGAGCGCGTTGTGGAGCAAGGTCTGGTACGAGAACTACGACGAGCCTAAATACGTCTGGCAATCGACCGCCGCCAACACCGACTTCGAACCCAAGCTGAGCCTCTCGCCGCTGACCTTCGGTACCCTGAAAGCTGCGTTCTACGCGATGCTGCTGGCCGCGCCACTGGCCGTGGCCGCTGCGATCTACACCGCGTACTTCATGGCTCCGGGCATGCGTCGCAAGGTCAAGCCGGTGATCGAGCTGATGGAAGCGATGCCGACGGTGATCCTCGGCTTCTTCGCCGGCCTGTTCCTGGCGCCGTATGTGGAAGGTCATTTGCCGGGGATTTTCAGTCTGCTGCTGTTGATGCCAATTGGCATCCTGGTCGCCGGTTTCACCTTCAGTCGCCTGCCTGAATCCATCCGCCTGAAAGTGCCGGACGGCTGGGAAAGCGCGATCCTGATTCCGGTAATTCTGTTTGTGGGCTGGTTGTCGCTGTACATGAGCCCGTACATGGAAACCTGGTTCTTCGGCGGCGACATGCGCATGTGGATCTCCCACGACCTGGGGATTACCTACGACCAGCGCAACGCTCTGGTAGTCGGTCTGGCCATGGGCTTCGCGGTCATTCCGAACATCTACTCCATCGCCGAAGACGCCGTGTTCAGCGTGCCTCGCGGCCTGACCCTGGGCTCCCTGGCCCTCGGTGCCACGCCATGGCAGACCATGACCCGCGTGGTGATCCTCACCGCCAGCCCGGGCATTTTCTCCGCGCTGATGATCGGCATGGGTCGTGCGGTCGGTGAAACCATGATCGTGCTGATGGCCACCGGTAACACCCCGGTCATGGAAATGAACCTGTTCGAAGGCCTGCGCACCCTGGCGGCCAACGTCGCGGTGGAAATGCCTGAGTCGGAAGTCGGCGGCAGCCACTACCGCGTGCTGTTCCTCTCGGCGCTGGTGCTGCTGTTGTTCACCTTCGTCATGAACACCCTCGCGGAACTGATTCGTCAGCGTCTGCGCAAGAAATACTCGTCGCTTTAAGAAAGGTAGAAGTCTGTGAAACAGAACTCCCTGAATGGATGGTTCAAGAGCGGCGCCCCCGGCGTCTGGATCAGCGGTGGCGCGGTGTCCATTGCGGTCATCATGACCATTGGCCTGCTGGCGGTGATTGCCGTGCGCGGTCTGGGTCACTTCTGGCCGGCGGACCTGATCCACGCCAGTTACGACGTGCCAGGCCAAGCCAATCACCTCGTCATCGGCGAAGTGGTGCAGAAGGAAGAAGTGCCACGCGAGCGCCTGAAAAGCGCTGGCCTGCCGGTGCCCGATCAGGGCCCGGAGTTCATGACTCGCGAGCTGATCAAGGTCGGCAACCGTGATCTGAACGGCACTGACTTCACCTGGATTGTCGGCGAGTGGCTGACCAACCAGAAGACTCCACCCGAGCTGATGGCTATCGAGCGTCGCGAGTGGGGCAACTTCTACGGCTACCTGGTCAACGTTAAGCAGGACGGCAAAGTCATTGCTGAAGGCGAGGCCGCATGGCCTGAGTTGCAGACGCGCGTGGATCGCGTCAACCAGCTCGCCGCACAGCTCAAGACCCTGGAAAAGGTCGACATCGGCGCAATCAACGCCGGCCTCGAACGTGTGCGTCTGCACGGTCGCAAACTGGAACTGGCCGGCCGTCTCGACGCTGCCGCCCAAGCGGACCTCGAGTCCGAGCGCGCCGAGCTGAATGCGCGTTATCAGGAAATCGAAGCGCGCCTGAATGATCTGCATGCCCAATTCAACCGCGACAGCCTGACCGCTCGCGACGCAAACGGTAAAGAGGTCGAAATCGGCATCGGTAAAGTGGTTCACGCCTACCAGCCGAACGCCATGGGCACCTTCACCAAGATCGGCTTCTACTTCAGCAAGGTCTGGGAATTCCTCAGTGATGACCCGCGTGAAGCCAACACCGAAGGCGGGATTTTCCCGGCGATTTTCGGCACCGTGATGATGACATTGATCATGGCGATGATCGTGACGCCATTCGGCGTGCTGGCGGCGGTTTACCTGCGTGAATATGCGCGGCAAGGGCCGATGACTCGGCTGATCCGCATTGCAGTGAACAACCTGGCGGGTGTTCCGGCCATTGTTTACGGTGTGTTTGGTCTGGGCTTCTTCGTCTACGTGCTCGGTGGTTCGGTCGACCGGTTGTTCTTCCCTGAAGCATTGCCGGCGCCGACCTTTGGTACGCCGGGCTTGCTTTGGGCCTCGCTGACCCTGGCGCTGCTGGCGGTGCCGGTGGTGATCGTGGCCACCGAAGAAGGCCTGGCGCGGATTCCTCGCACCGTGCGCGAAGGCTCGTTGGCTCTCGGCGCGACCAAGGCAGAAACCTTGTGGAAGATCGTGCTGCCGATGGCCAGCCCGGCGATGATGACCGGGATGATCCTCGCCGTGGCCCGTGCCGCCGGTGAAGTGGCGCCGCTGATGCTGGTGGGTGTGGTGAAACTGGCGCCGTCGCTGCCGCTGGATGGCAACTACCCGTACTTGCACCTGGACCAGAAGATCATGCACTTGGGCTTCCACATTTATGACGTCGGCTTCCAGAGCCCGAACGTCGAAGCCGCGCGGCCGCTGGTGTATGCCACTGCATTGCTGCTGGTGCTGGTGATTGCCACGCTCAACTTGTCGGCCGTTTATATCCGTAACCATCTGCGCGAAAAATACAAAGCGCTGGATAGCTAAGTTAATGGGTCGCCGCTGTCCCTTGTGGGAGCTGGCTTGCCTGCGATGCGAACGACGCGGTGTATCAGAGGCACCGCAGTGATGCCTTCGCAGGCAAGCCAGCTCCCACAGGGACCGGCGTCAGACAGAGATTTTGAGTAAGCCGCTGGCCCGAACACCAAGCCAGCGGTTCAACGAACCGAATTTGTTAGCACAGGGGAGCCTCCCATGCAGCACGAAGCACACACTCACGGCATCAACATGTCGGCCTTGGGCCGCGACAAACAGAGCCTGAGCCTCGAGCAGGAAACCGTGGCCATCGAAGTACCGGGCCTGAGCCTGTTTTACGGCGAGAAACAAGCGCTGTTCGACGTCAGCATGAACATCCCGAAACAGCGCGTGACCGCCTTCATCGGCCCGTCCGGCTGCGGCAAGTCCACGCTGCTGCGCACCTTCAACCGCATGAACGACCTGGTGGACGGCTGCCGCGTCGAAGGCGCGATCAACCTCTACGGTAACAACATCTACCGCAAGGGCGAGGACGTGGCCGAGCTGCGTCGCCGGGTCGGCATGGTGTTCCAGAAGCCCAACCCGTTCCCGAAAACCATCTACGAAAACGTGGTTTACGGTCTGCGCATCCAGGGTATCAACAAGAAACGCATCCTCGACGAAGCCGTCGAGTGGGCGTTGAAAGGCGCGGCGCTGTGGGATGAGGTCAAAGACCGTCTGCACGAGTCGGCACTGGGCCTGTCCGGTGGTCAGCAGCAACGTCTGGTGATTGCCCGCACCATCGCCGTGGAACCAGAAGTGCTGCTGCTCGACGAACCGTGCTCGGCACTCGACCCGATCTCCACGCTGAAAGTCGAAGAGCTGATCTACGAACTGAAATCGAAGTTCACCATTGTTATCGTGACCCACAACATGCAACAGGCCGCGCGGGTTTCCGACTACACGGCGTTCATGTACATGGGCAAACTGGTGGAATTCGGCGACACCGATACCCTGTTCACCAATCCGGCGAAGAAGCAGACCGAAGACTACATTACCGGTCGTTACGGCTAGGAAGCTGTTGTTGCTCACTGAACTGACGCTGCGGTCCACCGCACCTTACCGGACGCTCCAAGGACGCCAACATGATTAGTAAAGAAGGCCTTACCCATCACATCTCCGCGCAGTTCAACGCTGAGCTCGAGGAAGTGCGCAGCCACCTCCTGGCCATGGGCGGGCTGGTGGAAAAGCAGGTCAACGACGCGGTGACCGCGCTGATCGAGGCCGACTCTGGCCTGGCCCAGCAAGTGCGCGAGATCGACGACCAGATCAATCAGATGGAACGCAACATCGACGAAGAATGCCTGCGCATTCTGGCTCGTCGTCAGCCGGCGGCGTCGGACTTGCGTTTGATCATCAGCATCTCCAAGTCGGTGATCGACCTGGAGCGCATCGGCGACGAAGCCACCAAGATCGCCCGTCGTGCCATTCAGTTGTGCGAAGAAGGCGAAGCGCCGCGCGGTTACGTCGAGGTTCGCCACATCGGCGACCAGGTGCGCAACATGGTTCGCGATGCCTTGGATGCGTTTGCCCGCTTCGACGCCGACCTGGCATTGTCGGTGGCGCAATACGACAAGATCATCGACCGCGAATACAAGACCGCACTGCGTGAACTCGCCACCTACATGATGGAAGACCCGCGCTCTATCTCACGGGTCTTGAGCATTATCTGGGTGCTGCGTTCCCTGGAGCGGATCGGCGACCACGCGCGCAATATCTCGGAACTGGTGATTTACCTGGTGCGCGGCACCGACGTACGTCACCTGGGC
The DNA here is from genome assembly GCF_019947395.1 of Pseudomonas sp. BF-R-26. Taxonomy (NCBI): domain Bacteria; kingdom Pseudomonadati; phylum Pseudomonadota; class Gammaproteobacteria; order Pseudomonadales; family Pseudomonadaceae; genus Pseudomonas; species Pseudomonas sp. BF-R-26. Next base: position 222,772 of record NZ_JAGYGK010000001.1, read on the forward strand.
CTCAAGCGCATGAAGGAAGAAGTTGAAGGCACAAGTGCCGAAACCGCTAATGTTCCGGGCAAAGCTGACGATAAGTAAGACTGCCCCTAGGAAAGCGCCCGGCCCTTTGGCCGGGCGTTTTTGTTTGCGTGGCTTTCGAATTGAAGAATTGAAAAGCAGCACCCGCGAACGAAAAGTCCCGGCGTGACTGAAGAGTTTTGGCAAAGTGCCATCAGCCAGCGTTATGCTTGCCGGGATTTTTAAAGGGGTGTTGGATGAGCAAGATTAGTGTGTTGGTCGTGGACGATGCGGCGTTCATTCGTGACCTGGTAAAGAAGTGCCTGCGCAACTACTTCCCGGGAATCCGGACCGAAGATGCAGTCAACGGTAAAAAGGCCCAGGCCATGCTGGCCAAAGAAGCGTTCGACCTGGTTCTGTGCGACTGGGAAATGCCGGAAATGTCCGGTCTTGAGCTGCTGACCTGGTGCCGCGAGCAGGACAACCTCAAAACCATGCCGTTCGTGATGGTCACCAGCCGTGGCGACAAAGAGAACGTCGTCCAGGCGATTCAGGCCGGGGTTTCCGGCTACGTCAGCAAACCGTTCACCAACGAACAGCTGCTGACCAAGGTCAAACAGGCGCTGAACAAGGTCGGCAAACTCGACACCTTGATGAACGGTGCTCCGACCAAAATGAACTCGGCGTTCGGCAACGACTCCCTTAGCGCGCTCACTGGCGGCAAGGCAGCCGTGGTCGCGCCATCGGCGGCACCGGTCAACCCATTCGCCAGACCTGCCGCTGCCGCACCAGCCCCGGCAGCCGCACCGTCTCGCGGCCTGCTTAACAGCCCGCCGGTCAAGGCACCTGCTGCCTCCGCCGCATCGGCTGGCGGCCGTGGCCAAGGCCAACTGCGCCTGCCGAGCGGCACCCAGCAATGCGTGATCAAAGCCTTGAGCATCAAGGAAGCGCTGCTGGTGGTGAAACGCACCGACACCCTGCCGCAAGTCCTCGACAGCGCCGTACTCGACCTGGAGCAGGGCGACAATGCCGAAATCGCCCGTCTCAACGGCTATCTGCATGCCATCGTCGCCCACGAGCCGAAACCTGACAGCGAATGGCTGCAACTGACCTTCCGCTTTGTCGACCAGGATGCACAGAAGCTCGACTACATCTCCCGTCTGATCGCCCGTGGCACCGCGCAGAAGCATTTCGTACCGGGTGCGTAACATGTACCGCTGATCGTTCCCACGCTCTGCGTGGGAATGCCTCCCCGGACGCTCCGCGTCCGCTTCGGATGGGACGCAGAGCGTCCTTTGCTGCATTCCCACGCAGAGCGTGGGAACGATCATTTGAAACATCTGCCGACAACGCTGGTCCATTTCAGCTGCTAGGCTCCTTTCCAGGCCTTACTCGACAGAATCTTGCCCATGCTCGCGCGCCTGCTGTTGTTCTGTGGTCTGTTCATGGCCTCCACCTCGGTTGTGGCCATGACGATCTACAGGTCCACCAATGCCAGTGGCGTGGTCTCTTACAGCGACCGCCCCACCAAAGGCGCGAAGGTGTTCGTTTTTCGGGACCGGATGGTCGAGCGCCTTGAGCGGCAGGTGTACCTCGATATCAAGAAGCAGAGGGGCATGGACAGTGTGTTCGTGCGCAACGATCTGTATGCGCCAGTCGAGATCGAGCTGAGTTTTTCCGGGCTGAATAACGTCAGCGGCGCGCCGAGCCGACCGATCCGCCGGGTGATGCCGGCGCGCAGTAACCTTCGTCTGGCACTGCTCAAGGCGACGAAGGCCGGAAGGCCGCTGACGTATACCCCGAGGTTCGAATATTCCCTGGGCGACCCTGCAGGGTCCGCCATGGCCTATCGATATCCGTTGCCCTGGCGTGGTGGGCCGTTTCGGCTGAGTCAGGGCGCCAATGGCCAATATAGCCATTACGGGCCGAAGAACCGTTATGCGATGGACATTGCCATGCCCGAAGGCACGCCGATCATCGCGGCGCGCGGCGGGATGGTGGTGAAAACCGAAAATGGCCAGACTGGGCGCGGCAATGATCCGTCGGGCAACTTCGTGCGGGTGTTGCACGATGACGGGACCATGGGCGTGTACCTGCACCTCAAGAAAGGCTCGGTCAGCGTACGGGAAGGTCAGCGAGTGGTGGTGGGCAGTGCGCTGGCGCTGTCGGGTAACACCGGCAACAGCAGTGGGCCGCACCTGCACTTCGTGGTGCAGCGCAATACCGGGTTGGGGCTGGTGTCGATTCCGTACCAGTTCAATCAACCGGTAGGCGCGTTGCCCAATTTTGCGTTGGGCAAGCAGTGAGAGGTTGCCTGACCCAACGCCATCGCGGGCAAGCCCGCTCCCACAGGTCCTGGGCAAATCCTTGTGGGAGCGGGCTTGCCCGCGAAGGGATCGACGCGGATCTGGATCAGCGCATCAATCGAGCATCAACACCTTGGCCAAAACAATCTTCGGCCCTTTCATCTTCTTGATGATGATGCGCAAGCCTTCGACTTCCAGCACTTCTTCCTCTTCCGGCACCCGTTTCAGGGTTTCGTAGACCAGCCCGGCGAGGGTTTCGGCTTCGATGTGGTCCAGATCGATGCCCAGCAGGCGTTCGACCTTGAACAGCGGTGTATCGCCCCGCACCAGAAGCTTGCCCGGCTGATACGCGAGGATCCCGCGTTCGGCCTTGCGGTGTTCGTCCTGAATGTCGCCTACCAGCACTTCCAGCACGTCTTCCATGGTCAGGTAGCCGATGATGTTGCCGTCGGCTTCCTCGACCACAGCGAAATGCGAGCCGCCCTTGCGGAACTGTTCCAGCAGCTGCGACAGCGGCATGTGACGAGACACGCGCTCCAGCGGGCGGGTCAGTTCGGCGAGGTTGAACGACTCGGGAATGTGATCCAGGGCCGCCAGTTCCAGCAGCAAATCCTTGATGTGCAGCAGGCCGACGAACTCCTGGCGCTCACTGTCATACACCGGGTAGCGGCTGAACTTGTGGCGACGGAACATCGCCAGGATTTCCTTGAGTGGCGCGTTGAACTCCAGCGTCACCAGGTCTTCCCGGGAGTTGGCCCAGTCGACCACTTCCAGCTCGCCCATTTCCACCGCCGAAGCCAAAACGCGCATGCCTTGGTCGCTCGGGTCCTGGCCACGGCTGGAGTGCAGGATCAGTTTCAGTTCTTCACGGCTGTAATGGTGCTCGTGATGCGGGCCGGGTTCACCCTGGCCGGCGATTCGCAGAATCGTGTTGGCACTGGCGTTGAGCAGGTAAATGGCCGGGTACATGGCCCAGTAGAACAGGTACAGCGGCACCGCCGTCCAGAGCGACAACAGCTCGGGTTTGCGGATGGCCCAGGATTTGGGGGCCAGTTCGCCGACCACGATGTGCAGGTACGAAATGATGAAGAACGCGGTGAAGAACGATACGCCCTTGACCACTTCGGCGGACTCTACGCCTACAGCGCTCAGCACCGGTTCGAGGAGGTGAGCGAACGCCGGTTCACCGACCCAGCCAAGGCCCAGGGAGGCGAGGGTGATACCCAGCTGACAGGCAGAGAGGTACGCGTCGAGCTGACTGTGAACGGTGCGCAGAATGTGTCCGCGCCAGCCGTTTTTATCAGCGATGGCCTCGACCCGGGTCGAGCGCAATTTGACCATGGCAAATTCCGCCGCAACGAAAAAGCCGTTGAGCAAAACCAGGATCAGAGCAAAAAGAATCATGCCGAAATCGGCGAAGAGTGTCGCGAGGGTCAAGCCAGGGGATGGGTCCATGATGGAGTTTTGCGGGTTCCGTGTATTCGAAAGGAAAGAAAAAAGTGCGCCTGAAGGGCAGGCACAAGTCAGCCAATGTAGCGGCTGACTGAGTGATTGCCTAGTGGCGAGTGCTGGCCGGTATCAGTCGGTAGTGCTGATGACCTGAGATTTAGTCACCTGCGCCGGGGCGAAATGGCAGGTAAACGTGCTGCCATGGCCCGGCACACTGCTGATTTCCATACGTGCCCGATGGCGCAGCAACACATGTTTGACGATGGCCAGCCCCAGCCCGGTGCCGCCGGTGTTTGAGTTGCGGCTGGAATCGACGCGGTAGAAGCGTTCAGTCAGGCGCGGCAAGTGTTTGCTGTCGATGCCGATCCCCGAATCCTGCACGCTCAGGTGTGCGCCTTGATCGTCACCCCACCAGCGAATGCGGATATTGCCCTCGGCCGGGGTGTACTTCACTGCGTTGAACACCAGGTTTGAAAACGCGCTGCGCAATTCGGCTTCGCTACCCTTGAGCAGAATCGTCGGGTCGGCTTCCAGCGTGATCTTCTGGTTACGCTGAGCGGACAGTTGCTGTGCGTCACTCTTGATCGATTGCAACAAGCCGTCGATGGCCACTGGCTGGTTGTCCGAGGGGTAGTCGGTGGCTTCAAGCTTGGCCAGCAACAGCAAGTCGTTAAGCAAGGTCTGCATGCGCCCGCCTTGCTGCTGCATCTGCTGCAGGGCACGGGTCCAGCGTGGGTTCACTTCCTCGACGTTGTCGAGCAGGGTTTCCAGGTAGCCGCAGATCACCGTCAGCGGCGTGCGCAGCTCGTGGGACACGTTGGCGATGAAGTCTTTGCGCATCTGTTCCAGCTGATGGATACGCGTCACGTCGCGCACCAGCATCAAGTGTTCGTTGTTGCCGTAGCGGGTGATGTACAACTGAATACGCAGGCGATCATTGATCGGCGAAGGAATTTCCAACGGCTCGGCGTAGCTGTCCTGCTCGAAGTATTCCTTGAAGCGCGGATGGCGTACCAGGTTGGTCACGGGCTGGCCGCTGTCCTGAGGGGTCTTGAGGCCCAGCAGGGTTTCGGCGGCGCGGTTCCACCATTCCAGGTTGCCGTCGCTGTCGAGCATGATCACCGCATCTTTCAGCGCAGCGGTGGATTCCTGAACCCGGTCGATCACCGCTTGCAGGCGCCCGCGCACCCGTTGGTCGCGGCGTTGCAGGTGGTAGATGCTGTCGAACACTTCACCCCACAGGCCGTAGCCGTCGGGAGGTGCTTCATCGGGTTGGTGCTGGCGCAGCCATTCATGCAAGCGCAGCAACTGCTTGAGGGTCCACGCCAGGTAAAGGCCCAGGCCCACGGCGAGGCTCCAGCCGTAGTAGCCGGAAATCAGGCCGATCACCAGGCAGGCGGTGACCAGCAACAGCATGTGGCGAATCAGGGTGCCATGCCAGTTTTGGTTCACGGAAAAATGCGTCCTTGTCAGCGAGTCTGGCGGTCGGCTCAGGCCTTGGTGGAAAACCGGTAGCCGGTGCCGCGCACGGTTTGTACCAGATTTTCATAGGCATCGCCGAGGGCTTTGCGCAGGCGACGGATGTGCACATCGACCGTGCGCTCTTCGACATAGACATTGCCGCCCCAGACCTGATCCAGCAACTGGCCGCGGGTGTAGGCACGTTCCTGGTGGGTCATGAAAAATTGCAGCAAACGGTATTCGGTCGGGCCCATCTCGGCAGGCTTGCCGTCGATGGTCACGCGGTGGCTGATCGGGTCCAGCAGCAGACCGCCAACTTCGATCGGCGATTCGCCATCGGTCGGGCCGGCGCGGCGCAGCACGGCTTTCAGGCGCGCCACCAGCTCTCGTGGGGAAAATGGTTTGGTGATGTAGTCGTCAGCGCCGACTTCCAGGCCCTGGATCTTGTTGTCCTCTTCGCCCTTGGCGGTGAGCATGATGATCGGGATATCCCCGGTCAGCTCATCGCGCTTGAGACGGCGGGCCAGTTCGATGCCGGAAGTGCCGGGCAGCATCCAGTCGAGCAGGATGAGGTCCGGTTTGCGGTCGACGATAATGGCATGGGCCTGCTGCGAGTTCTCCGCCTCCAGGCAGTCATAGCCGGCCATTTCCAACGCAACGGCGATCATTTCGCGAATGGGCGCTTCGTCGTCGACGATCAGAATGCTCCTGCCAACCATGCCTTAATCCTCTTGTCATTTAACTGTCTTGCGCCGCATTAGATAACGGAATTATTGCAGTCGTGTGACAGTATTTTAGCTGTCCTGCGATTGGCGTGATCCTGAACTAAGCTCTAAGTCCGAATCCTGACAACCACAAAAGGAAGGTTTCCATGACATCGCACACTTTTTCCTTCAAAACCCTGATGCTGACCACTGCCTTGATTTTTCCGACGATGGCTTTCGCCGCCGAACCGGCGATGATGAAAGGCGACATGATGGTCGACCACAAGGGTATGACCGTTTACACGTTCGACAAGGACACCGGCGGCAAGTCGATGTGTAACGATGATTGTGCCAAGAACTGGCCACCGATGATGGCCCCGGCAGGCGCCAAGGCCGAAGGCAAATTTACGCCAATCAAACGGGATGACGGCACGATGCAATGGGCTTATGACGGTAAGCCGCTATATACGTTTATGAAGGACGAAAAACCTGGAGAAATGAAGGGTGACGGCATGAAAGATGTCTGGCACGCCATCACCAACTCCGGACCTAAGAAGTAAGCGAGTTCAGGAACCACAGCCTCGTTCCCTTAGGAGCGAGGCTTGCCCGCGAAGGCGTCAGTCGCTTCAGCGCTGCGCGTAATCCAGCACAATCCCGACAAAAATCGCCAACCCCGCCCAATGGTTATGCAAAAACGCCTGGAAGCAGCGCATCCGGTCCTTGCTGCGGGTGTACCAGAACTCCCACGCAAAACAACCCGCCGCCGCCAGTAGCCCGAGGTGGAACCAGCCGCCAAGCTGGAATTTCGAACCCGCCAGCAGCAGGCACCCCAATGCCAATCCTTGCAGGGTCAGAATGATCACCCTGTCCGCGTCGCCAAACAGAATCGCTGTGGATTTCACCCCGATCTTCAGGTCATCGTCGCGATCGGTCATGGCGTAATAGGTGTCGTAGCCCACGGTCCACAACAGGTTGGCGATCCACAACAACCAGGCCGCCGCCGGCAGTTCACCGGTTTCGGCGGTGAACGCCATCGGCATGCCCCAGGAGAACGCCGCGCCCAGCACCACTTGCGGGTAATAGGTGTAACGCTTCATGAATGGATAGGTGAATGCCAGGGCCAGGCCGCCCAGCGACAGCCACACAGTCGTCGCGTTAGTACACAGCACCAGCAGGAAACTCACGCCCATCAGCACCGCGAAGAACACCAAGGCTTCTTTCGAGCTGATCTTGCCGCTCACCAGTGGCCGCTGTTCGGTGCGTTTCACGTGGCCATCGACCTTACGGTCTGCCCAATCGTTGATCACACAACCGCCGGCACGGGTCAGTACCACGCCGAGCACGAAAATCACGATATTGGCCAATGAAGGCGAACCTTCACCGGCAATCCAGAGTGCCCACAGCGTCGGCCACAGCAGCAAATAAATGCCGATCGGCTTGTCCATGCGAGTCAGCTGAATAAAATCCCAGGCCCGAGGGTTCAAGCGGTTCAGGGACTTGAGCAGGCTCTGGTACATCAGCAATTCTCCGGATGGGCGCGGGTGGCGTTCCACAAGGTCGGCAGGAAGATCTCGGCCACCAGCACGCTCAAGGCGCCGCGATCGAAACGCGAGCGTCGACCCCACAGTTCAGGCGCCTGGGCATCGATCGGCAACCATGCTTGAGGATAGTGACAAACCTCAATGGCCCGGCGCTGGAATGCCTGATCACAAAACAGCAATTCGCCCAGAGAGCGGCTGCCCAATTCATCCATATGCAATCCGTCGCCCTGCAACGCACTACGCGCCGCCACGCTGCGAGCAAACACCCAGGCTTCACCATGGCCGCGCAGATACACCTCGCGCACCCAGCCTTCACTGCCTTCGGCCAGTTCCAGTGCAGCGCATTCGTCGGCGCGCAGCGATTGCCAGCCTTCGAACAGCGGCGTGACGCTGAAGCCATCATTCGACAGGCGGATCAAGCGCCGGGTCAGCGACCCTTCATCGAACAGCCAATCGAGCGTAGACGTGTCGGGGAGGGGCGTCAGTTGGCTTCGAGAGAGCCAAATCGGTGTCGCGGAGGGGGATTTTGAGTGCGGCACAGTGAGTCATTATTGGCAGCAAATGAGGCGGCGAGCTTACCATGTCAGGCACCGATATTGATTGATCCCGCCTGCCGTTACGCCGAACAGGCTTGCATCTGCCGGGCCCGATCAGTACAAAACGCCCCTGAGCCGGACGGCAACACTTTACCGATCGACCGTTCGCGCCGGCAAAAGCCTGAATCCTGAGGAAGTACCTGAATGAAAAAGTGGCAATGTGTGGTCTGCGGCCTGATTTATAACGAGGCCGAGGGCTGGCCGGACGACGGCATTGCGCCGGGCACGCTGTGGCAGGACGTGCCGGAAGACTGGCTGTGCCCGGACTGCGGCGTGGGCAAGATGGATTTCGAAATGATCGAAATCAACTAAGAATCCAAGGAGTAAGGGAATGAACGCACCTGTCGTGATCGTCGGCACTGGGCTGGCTGGCTACAACCTGGCCCGGGAGTTTCGCAAACTCGATGGCGAAACCCCGCTGCTGTTGATTACTGCAGATGACGGACGCTCCTACTCCAAGCCGATGCTCTCCACCGGCTTCGGCAAGAATAAAGACGCCGATGGCCTGAGCATGGCCGAACCGGGCGCCATGGCCGAGCAATTGAAAGCCGAAGTGCGCACCCACACGCGCATCAGCGGTATCGATCCGGGCCATAAACGCCTGTGGATCGGCGAAGAAGCGGTGATCTACCGCGACCTGATCCTGGCGTGGGGCGCGGAAACGGTGCGGGTGACGATCGAAGGCGACGCGGCGGATGCCGTTTTCCCGATCAATGATCTTGAAGACTACGCACGCTTTCGCGCGGCTGCGGCCGGCAAGCGTCGGGTATTGCTGCTGGGCGCCGGTTTGATCGGCTGCGAATTCGCCAACGATCTCATCCTCGGTGGTTACGAGGTGCAACTGGTTGCACCGTGCGAACAGGTCATGCCGACCTTGCTGCACCCAGCGGCGGCCGCTGCGGTCCAGGCCGGCCTGGAAAGCCTGGGCGCGCGCTTCCACCTCGGGCCGGTGCTCAATCGCCTGCAACGAGTGGCTGATGGCCTGGAAGCGCATCTGTCCGATGGCCAGGTCATCCCGTGCGATGTGGTGGTGTCGGCCATTGGTCTGCGTCCGCGCATCGACCTGGCGGCCGCTGCCGGGCTGCAGGTCAACCGTGGCGTGGTGGTCGACCGTCAGCTGAAAACCTCTCACGCCAACATTTATGCCTTGGGCGACTGCGCCGAGGTCGATGGGCTGAATCTGTTGTACGTCATGCCCCTCATGAGCTGTGCGAGAGCGCTGGCCCAAACCCTCGCCGGCAACCCTACAGCAGTGAGTTATGGCCCGATGCCAATCACCGTGAAAACCCCGGTCTGCCCATTGGTGGTTTCGCCGCCGCCACGGGGCGCGGAGGGCGTCTGGACGGTCGAAGGGCAGGGCGCGGACATCAAGGTGTTGTGCCGCGACAGCGCCGGCAAATTGCTGGGCTATGCCCTGACAGGCGCGGCGGTGATGGAAAAACTCGCTCTGAACAAAGAGCTTCCGGCCTTGCTGGCGTAAATAGCGGTCGTTCTGTCGGAATCACCCCGCTTTTGCTCCCACAAAGGTCGCGGGGAGACTGGCGCCGCTCTAAAGCGCGTGCCATTCTCACTCCCGTCTGCCGCAGAGTAGAGCACCTGCGGCGCCTTAGGCGCTGTTCCAACGAGAACAGCACGGACATAACAACAAAAAACCGTCAAAGGGGCTTCACTAATGCGTAAACCAGAACTCGCCGCTGCAATCGCGGAAAAAGCAGACCTCACCAAAGAACAGGCCAACCGCGTTCTCAACGCCGTTCTCGAAGAAATCACCGGCGCTCTGCACCGCAAAGACAGCGTCACGCTGGTGGGCTTCGGGACCTTCCTGCAACGCCATCGCGGTGCACGTACGGGCAAAAACCCGCAGACCGGTGAGCCAGTCAAAATCAAGGCCAGCAACACTGTTGCGTTCAAGCCAGGCAAGTCGTTGAAAGACAGCGTTAATCCGTAACACGCACCGACTTCCCGCATAGCGGGTTAGCGGGATAAAAAATGGGCACGCCAACGAGGTTGGGTGCCCATTTTTTTTGGTTCTTCACGGCCTTGTGCTGGGCTTTGCGCAGGATGCGCCGACTCAGTTGACTGATCCACCCAGGCCTGCTTTCGCCCGTTGCATCAGTGACGCGCCCCTCGACCGACCAGCGGTCAAAGCACCTCTTTTGCAAGCAACGTCGCCGAACTGGTCGAAAACAAACTTCTAGAAACCTCGCAAGCTGAAACGTATCAGCTTCAGAAAAATATCAAGTTATGCACAAATGCATTTTTTTCTTGACCCGGAAGATTGAGTCTCTTAAAGTTAATTCGCTGTATGCATATACAGTATTTTTTTGATCGAATATTTATTCGAATCCATTCATGGACGAGGTAATCCCTATGAAAAGCAACACTGAAAAATTCGGCAAAACGCCCGATCAATCCAGCCTCTGGACCCGCGCTGATGCGTTGAAAGTCCGTGCGGACGATCCCACCACCACTCAGCCGCTGGTCAGCGCGGAGTTCCCGGTATTGAGCAACGAAGTGTTCATCTGGGACACCATGCCGCTGCGCGACTTGGACGGTAACGTGACGTCCGTCGATGGCTGGTCGGTGATCTTCACCCTGACTGCCGATCGTCATCCAAACGACCCGGAGTACATCGACGAGAACGGCAACTACGACATCACCCGCGACTGGAACGACCGCCACGGTCGGGCAAAGATGTACTACTGGTTTTCTCGTACCGGCAAGGACTGGAAACTCGGCGGCCGTGTGATGGCTGAAGGGGTTTCGCCGACCGCTCGCGAATGGGCCGGTACGCCGATCCTGTTGAACGACCAGGGTGAGGTGGACCTGTATTACACCGCTGTCACCCCGGGCGCGACCATCGTCAAGGTGCGGGGCCGGGTGGTGACCACCGAACATGGCGTCAGCATGGTTGGCTTCGAGAAGGTCAAGCCGCTGTTCGAGGCCGACGGCAAGATGTACCAGACCGAAGCACAGAACTCCTTTTGGGGCTTCCGTGATCCATGGCCATTCCGCGACCCGAAGGACGGCAAGCTGTATATGCTGTTCGAGGGCAACGTGGCCGGCGAGCGCGGCTCGCACAAGGTGGGCGAAGCGGAAATTGGCGATGTGCCGCCGGGTTATGAGAACGTCGGCAACTCGCGCTTTCAGACTGCCTGTGTCGGCATCGCCGTGGCCCGTGACTCGGACGGCGACGACTGGGAAATGCTACCGCCGCTGCTGACCGCTGTGGGGGTCAACGACCAGACAGAACGTCCGCACTTCGTGTTCCAGGACGGCAAGTACTACCTGTTCACCATCAGCCATACGTTCACCTATGCCGACGGTGTGACCGGGCCGGACGGGGTGTACGGTTTTGTCGCGGATTCGCTGTTCGGCCCTTACGTGCCGTTGAACGGTTCCGGCCTGGTGCTGGGCAACCCGTCCTCTCAGCCGTTCCAGACCTACTCGCACTATGTGATGCCCAACGGCCTGGTGACCTCCTTTATCGACAGCGTACCGACCGATGCAACCGGCACGCAGATTCGTATCGGCGGCACTGAGGCACCGACGGTGGGCATGAAGATAAAAGGGCAGCAGACGTTCGTGGTGGCCGAGTACGACTACGGCTATATCCCGCCGATGCTAGACGTCACGCTCAAATAATAGCGATACATGGCTTTCAGGCAGCGGGTTTGAGGTCGATGAAAAAACCGTTGTGGATATGATCGAGATATCCCGCCTGATTCACTGCGACGTTGATCGCAAGCCCCATTGAATAATGTGTAGTAACAGCCCTTCGTTACTGGCTGCAAGGATGCAGCCAGTAACTGGTATCTTCCCTCCGCTACCGTCTCCTGTTCGTCAGGCCAGCATTTTGTCTTGCGTTTCCTTCAGATTCGCAGTCTCCCGCGACACCCTTGCCTCTGGCTAACACCCCCTCCTGCGGGGTGTGTAAAGGGCTTCTACCTCCAAGTCATCCAACTCACCACCACAGTGAGCCAAACAGCGCCAGTCACGGCGCTATTCGCCATGCCTGGTGCGCCAATAAAAAGGTTCTTCACGGTTTTCCGGGAAGAACCATTTTTTATGGGGGCGGAGTACTTTCTTTCCTGGTGGATCAACTGACTCGGCTTTGTTTCCTGGCGAGAATCGCCGCCATCTCCGGCTCATCCAGATGATCCAGCGCTCGTTCTACCAACAAATGCGCGCCATCGGCCATGCGGCTGAGCGCTAGGGCTACAGAACGGTGTGGGCCGTTGCCTTTGTTAGCAATCAGCTTGTGCGCCACATAATAGTAGTCTGAAGTCATGTGAGGCTCCAGATCTCTAAGTGAGTTGAGTGCTTGAATGAAATCGCCTGAAAGTGTTGGCTGTAACATCAGTGAATAGATAGTTTCTCTGCTTTCATTCGGACCTAATTCAATTTTTTTAAGTTTTTCCAGTTGATAGTTGTTTTTCATGCTGGCTCGGTTAGCTCGAGTCTGATCTCATCAATCATTCCTCAGGATAAATTTTCAGTTTGCTATTGTCCGTAAGTATTTCAAAAATGGTTAGGGAGTCATCGGTGTGATTGACCTCATAAAATCTTTCCGTGAAGGTGTTTCGCCATATCTTTTCAGTGATCGAAGTGATTTTATCGGCATTGTATTTGTAAGTGGTTTCGAAGTATTCTCCCGTGTTGTTCAAACAGTAATACCCTATAGCTTTGTTATTCAGAAACTTAATAAGGGAAACCGAGTCAAGGTTGGCCTCTAGGTTGCCGTTGAGCTCACTGCCGAATGTAAGCTCAAGGATTTGATCGGCCTCATGCAAAAAAAACTTTCTATAAACAATCCATTGCTTTTTAATTGTTACGTATTTCGCAAATTTTAACTCACCTATTATTTTGTTGTCTTCATTTAAGAAATAACATTGCCTATTTTTGGCTGGCTCGGAATCTTTTTTTAGAAAACGTCCAGGCTTACATCCCTGGAGTTCCGACATATAGGGGGCCGGCGAATAGGAAGGCATGATCCCCATGCCCCAGATTGTCGTTTTGTAGTTTTTCTCCATAGACGATATAAGCTCTGAATATTTATCCTTATATTCATTGAGTCGTGCATATAAAAAGTCCTTCATGGAGTATCTCCTACTTTGCTAATGGGAAAACCTTTCCACTGTTGAGCTCCAAGTTGAGTTTATTTAAACCCGACTCGAATCCAGATTTTGTGTTCGCCCCTTTCAGGGTTTCCCATACGTGTTGTTTATACGCATTGCCATGTACTCCTTCCCCGGCATGAGCGGTTGCTGTTGTATTTGGTAAACGGGACTGTGGGTTCACAGGCAGCCATACACCATTTTCTTTCTGATTTATGTCAATGCCAAGTCTGTCCATACGTCTTCTCAACCAGCGCATACGCACATCCTTCGAATTGGACATTACTATATGGTGGGCTCGATAGTTTGAGTTTGGCGCTTTACCCAAACGGCTTCCAAGAACTTTAGCATCGCTCGAGCAACTTAGGCCCAGAGCGTCTATCCAAGTGAATGGGTTAGGTGAGTATTGATAAAGATTGATTCCCCCCGCCAACCCAATCGGATCCGGCGTCGTAAACCGCCCCACATCCGGATCATAAAACCTGAACGTATTGAAATGCAGCCCCGTCTCCCGGTCCAGGTATTGCCCCTGAAACCGCAGGTTCTGCTCCTCAATGTAGTACGGCTCGCGCACCTCTTCTAACGTGTTACCCCATACCCGATAAGTCGCCTGCCAGACGTTATGGCCGTCCGCCTCGGTGAGCTGTTCCGGCAGGCCGTTGAGGTCGTTGTGGTAATAGCGGATTTTTTGCAGCGGGCCGGTGCCGTCGACGCGGGCCAGGGGTTCGTAACCTTCGTCTTCGTAGAGGTAAAGGCTGGTCTGTTGATGGCGATGCTCCTGCAACAGACGCAGGCCGTCCCAGGTGAAGCGGGTTTCGCCGAGTGGGTAGCCGTTGGTGTCGTGCTCGGTTTTTTCGATGCGCCGACCCAGTGGGTCGTAGGTCATCCTGAGCACGCTGCCGTTTTCATTGCGCACTTCAATCAATCGGCTTTCGGCGTCGTAACGGAAGCGTTGCAGGCCCCGTTTAGCGCTGCGTTTTTCGATCATCCGGCCAAACGCGTCGTAGCGGTAACGCTTGTCCTGATAGGTCAGCAGTTTGTTGTGCACCACCAGTCCGGCGCCGGGTTGCGGGCCGTCCAGCAGGTTGGCGGCGTCGTCGTAGGCGAAGGTTTCGCGCTGGCCGTGCAGGCTGTCCTGGCTGGCGATGATGCGGCCGGTGGCGTCGTAGTGCAGCAGTTGGCGATGTTGCGCGGCGGGTTGTTGGTCGAGTTTGCCGATCAGGTTGTCGGCGGGGTCGTACTCGAAATGTTTCTGCACGGCGGCCGGCATCAGCGATGGCTGGCTGGTGTGTCGGCGTTGGCGTGAGCGCAAGCGCCCGCTGCGGTCGTATTCGCTGCGGGTGCTGATCTGGCCTTGGGTGCGCAGCACTTCGCGGTGCAGGCGATCGCGTTCGAAGTCGCTGATGACCTGGCCGTCGAGGTTGATCTGATGCAGGTGGCCGCTGCCGTAGTACAGACGATTGATCCAGCGGCCGTCGGGCAGTTGGGTCTGGATCAGGTTGCCGAGTTCGTCGTAGTGATAGTGCAGGCTGCCGGTCGTGCTTTGTTCTTCGAGCAATTGACCGAGGGCATCGTAGGCGAAGCTCAGGGTTTGTGCGTTGCCGTGAAGGTCGGTGAAGGTGACGGCAGTGAGCTGGTCCAATGGGTCGTAGGTGTAGTCGGTGTGGCCATCGTCGGTGAGTTTGGCGATCAGCCGGCCGACAGCGTCGCGTTTCAGTCGATGAACGATGGGGGCCAGGGGCGTCTCGGGGACGATGGCCAAGCCGTTGCCGTAAGGCGCCGGCACAGCCGTTATCGTCGCGACGTTATCCAGCAGGTCATAGGTGTAGCGCTTGGCGCTGCCATCCAGATCCTGTTGTTCGGTCAGCCGATCGCCGGCATCCCAGGCAAACCGATAACTTTCGCCGTTTTCATTGGTCAGCGCTTGCAGCCGCCCGTAGCTGTCATACCCGAACTGCACCTGTCGGCCATGGGCGTCGGTACGCTGGCGCACCTGGCCGCGACGGTTGTGTTGATAGAGCGTGGTGTGCCCGGCCGGGTCGGTATAACCGGTCAACTGGCCGCTGACGTCGCGCTGATACTGCTCGGTGCGCCCGTCCGGCAATTGGCTGCTGAGCAACCGCCCCTGGGCGTCGTAGCTGAATTGGGTGCGTTCGCCGAGGGCATCGGTGATGGTTTGCAGATAGCCCCGGTTGTCGTAGCTGAACCGCGTCGGATAACCCGAGCAATCAATGTGTTCGATCAATTGGCCGAACGGGTTCCAGCGCAGCTTTTTGCTTTTGCCGGTGGCGTCGATGATCTCGATGACCTGACCGTGGGTGTCGTAGCGGTATCGCGTGATGTGGCCCAGCGGATCGGTTTCGGCGATGCAGTTGCCGCGCTGATCGTAGCGATACTGCCAGCTGTTGCCGGCGGCGTCGGTGTCCACCAGCGGCAAGGCCCAGAGCTCCAGCCACAAGGTCGAGTCACTGCGGCCCAGCGGGTCGGTTTCGCCGATCAGGTTGCCGGCATCGTCGTAGCTGTATTCGTAGCGACCGCCCTGTGGGTCGGTGGCGCTGAGCAATTGGCGTTCGTCGTTCCACTCGAACTGCCAGGTCTGGTCGAGGTTGTCGGTGTACTCGGTGATCTGGTGCTGAGTGTTCCACCGCCGCGTACTGACGCGCTGCAAGCCATCGGTGATGCGCGTGACACCGGCGCCGAGGTCATAGTCGAACTGGTAGGCGTCACCTTCGTCGGTCCAGTGCCGGACCACGCGCCATTCCTTTTCCTCGATGCAAGCCCACTGATAAAAACAGCGAAGGCCTGTGGGCAACTGATGCTCAGTCATCCGCCGCTCACTGTCGTAAATGAAACGGCGCTGTACCTGACCTGCGGTATCGCGAACTTCTGTCAGGTTGCCTGATGGATCGTAGCCATAACTCACCAACACTTCGCGGTGCTGGTCCGGGTAGACCCGCTCCACCTGACTGACTCGTATCTGAAGGTAGGTCAATTCCACCTGAACCAAGTCAAAGGTGTCGCGCAGTTTTACAAGGCGTCCGGCGGCGTCATAGTCGAGGTAAACCCGGTTGTCGTTGCGATCGCCCAATTGATCAAGGCGCAGCAGCGCTGTATTGCCCGGCGTTGGATTGAACAAGCGGTACACACCGTCATCGCTTTCAATCAGCAACTGCCCATTAACGTGGCGTCGAACACTCAGCCCTTCACCCGCGCTGAACACCGCGCCGCCCAAGGGGATCGAACCCATGTCGATGCGCCGACCCTGTTCATCGGTGTAGACCAGCGTTTCACCGCCCTCGGGGTGAGGCAGGATTTCAACCCGCACCTCGTAGGACACACTCCAACCCGCCCCGAACAACCCATCGCGACGCTCGTCGCGGCTGTTGTAGAAGCGCTGCCAATCCATCGGCAAGATGCCAGGCAACACGAAATCCAGCTCTTCATCGCCACCCAGCACCTTGGCTCCGGTGGCGGCATGCACCGGGTTCGACGAGCCCATGGCGGCGTTGGCCATCGCCCCCATCGCGCTGCTGACGGCCATCGACGTCGCGCCACCGATCAGCATGCACGGCAGGTTACTCAGGAATTTTCCCTTGCCGCCCTTGAGCATCAGCAACGCGGTGACCGCCAGCCCCACGCCCGGGGTTTTGCCGCTGCGGATCTCGCGTACCACCACCGAACCGCCGCCAATGGTCACGTTGGGGGAGATCAGCCCGGAGCCCACCACCTTGGCGTCGCAGGTGCTGCGGTCGCCGCTGCGCACGGCGGGCTGGCCGTTGATGGTGACCTTGTCCGAGCCCTCGGCCAGAAACTGCGGCGGCATCGGCGGATGCTTCATGCAGACGAGCAGGTCCAGCGGCTTGGGCACCGCGCCGGGCGCCGGGGTGGCGACGGTGGGGCGCCACATCTGGGAGAAGAAGCTTTCGGCCATGTCGAGGTAACTGGCTTCTGCTTCGGGCTCGGGTATTTCCAGCTCGGTACCGGCCGGCGCGACATGGGACGGGATCGCCCCGGCGGCCCGGGCGGCAGGAATGTTATTGGTGAGGGTGTTGGTGGAGCCGGTGAGAATGTTCGCCTGCACCGTGGGCGGGAAGAGGGCGTTGCTGAAACTCTCGCATAAATTGCTCAGGCCTTTGTCGGCTCCGGTCTTGCTCATGGCGAGGCCGACGATCGTGCCCACCACCAAGCCGAGCACGACGCAACCCAACCCCCCGGTGACGACCGTGATGCCCGTGGCCGCGACCACGGCAGCCGTCGCCACCGCGGTGATCGCAATATTCGCCGCCACCTCCAGCACGCCGCCAAGAATGTCAGCCATCATCGAGGTGTGGTTGAGTGCATCGCCCAGCCGGGCGGCCCAGAGCGCGTCAGACATGCGGGATTTTCATCCAGCATAAGCGTCTGACGACTGCGTAATCGTTGCGCTTGTGGCGCAATTCGATGCCTTCCATTGCACGTTTTTCCCTTGTCGGTTACGGCATGCGCATCAGCGCAGTCCTCAGTCGTATGATCAGCTTCGGATCCTTGAGGCAATCGGCTGGCCGTATGTTATCCAAGGCTGGCACCTGCTGTTCGACCCACCACAACCCTTCCTTGAGCCCTCTTTTACCGTTGAGGACGACCGCCATATCCAGGTTGCCATCCAACGCTTTCGCCAGCGTGCGGGCGTCGTCGTCGAGATAGACTTTGTTATACAAATCCACGAATTACTGCCAGTCGGAATCACCGGGATATTCGTCTTCCAATTGTTCCATCTTCTGCGCTCATTGGCCGGGTCAGATCCATGACCTGAAGATTAACCCCTGAATCACTCCTCGACGAAGTCGGGCGGGCTGATAAACGTAGAGAGGATCAGGTCAAAGAACGACGTGAAATCAGGCGCCAGGAAAAACAGATTTCCACAGCCGTCGCGTTCAGCGATATCAAAATCATTTTTGTCGTCACTTTCGTGCAAGTGAGTCCTGTCCCAGTAGTACAGGCCTTCCTTGCCAGCTTCTGCGATCCATACAAATGGATTTCCGCCACCGTCTTCACCGATAGCGATGCTGTTGTCCAGGAAGGAAAGCTCGTCGATAAACTCTTCGTTGAACGCCAGCAGATCATTGCTTTCTTCGTCGGGTATCAGGCCGAAAAGGCGGTCGAAGGCGATGCTGCCTTCATCGACCTTATCGAGTGGCAGACTTACATAATCGGGAGCCGTCGCATAAAAGCCGTTTCTTTTTTTCAGGAAATCCTTGTAATCCGAAGGCAGTTTTTTTTGCAAACGCTGCTCAAGTCCCTGTATGTCCGCATCTGACAGGCCGGGTTTATATAAAAAAGGCATGGTTGCGCTCCTTGTTAAAGGCAGGATTTGAGGTTTTTGACGCCGCCAGAATGAGTAAACCGGTTGTGAATTTTTTTCGGTACCTCTTGCATGGTCACCATATTTTGGTGGTGGTGCCAGGTGTTGTTCTTGTAGTCAGCCATGCCGTTGGGCGCCCGTGCATCAGCTTTACCAAAATCGCCGCCCGGAGTTTTTCCGTGATTGCCTTTAAGGTCGGGGACGTCGGTTCTCTGTATCTCATACGGGGTGAAGTCCGGATGTCCGCCGGGGTACCTGACGGTGTTTCCTTCCCAGTCGGTATACACCCACACTTTTCCATCTATTTCCATATGGACCGAGCCGCCCTTGTCGAGCCACTTGGCAAGATCGGGCGAGTTCGGTGGCTTGGCTGACCAACCCCATGGATCAATCCAGCCAATCGGGTTGGATGCATATTGGTAAAGGTTGATTCCTCCGATCAGGCCAATAGGGTCGGGCGTCGTGAAACGACCTACATCGGGATCGTAGAATCTGAATGTGTTGTAGTGCAATCCGGTTTCGCGATCCAGGTACTGTCCCTGGAATCGAAGGTTTTGCTCTTCGATGTAGTACGGCTCACGGACTTCTTCAACGGTGTTACCCCATACCCGATATCTCGCTTGCCACACCGTTTTGCCGTCTTCCTCGGTGAGTTGCTCAGGCAGGCCGTTCAGGTCGTTGTGGTAGTAACGGACCTGGGCGTGTTCATGGTGGCCATCGACCCGCGCCAAGGGCTCATAACTGCCGTTCAGATAAAGGTACAGGCTGCGCTGCTGGTGCCGATGTTCTTCAAGCAGACGCAGTCCATCCCAGGTAAATCGGGTCTGCCCCAAGAGAACGCCGTTGCTGTCGTGCTCGTTTTTTTCGATGCGTCGACCGCAGGGATCATAGGTCATGCGGACCGTGGTTTCGCGAGCGTTGATTTGGCTGCGTACTTCAACCAAGCGATGCTCGGCGTCGTAGCAGAAACGCTGTACGCCATGACGGGTACTGCGTTTTTCGATCATTCGACCGAAGGCGTCGTAGCGGTAGCGTTTGTCCTGATAGGTCAGCAGTTTGTTGTGTACCACCAGCCCGCCGCCTTGTTGCGGACCGTCAAGGAGATTGGCGGCGGCGTCGTAGGCGAAGGTTTCGCTCTGGCCTTGAATGTTGTCCTGGCTGGCGATGATGCGGCCGGTGGCGTCGTAGTGCAGCAATTGCCGATGCTGGCCGGTGGGTTGTTGATCCAGGCGACCGATCAGGTTGTTGTTGGGGTCGTAATCGAAATGTTTCTGCACGGCGGCTGGCAGCAGCGAGGGCTGACGGGTGTGTCGGCGTTGGCGTGAGCGCAAGCGGCCGCTGCGGTCGTATTCGCTGCGGGTGCTGATCTGGCCTTGGGTGCGCAGCACTTCGCGGTGCAGGCGATCGCGCTCGAAGTCGCTGATGACCCGGCCGTCGAGGTTGATCTGGTGCAGGTGGCCGCTGCCGTAGTACAGGCGATTGAGCCAGCGGCCATCGGGCAGTTGGGTCTGGATCAGGTTGCCGAGTTCGTCGTAATGGTGCTGCAGACTGCCAGAAGCGCTTTGTTCTCCCAGCAATTGGCCTAGAGCATCGTAGGCAAAGCCGAGCATCTGCTTGTTACCGGTATTGTCGGTAAAAGTAACCTCAGTCAACTGATCCAGCGGGTTGTAAGCGTATTCGGTTCGACCGTCATTGGTGGTTTTGACGCGCAAGCGCCCAACCTTATCGCGTTCCAGTCGATGCACGATGGGCGATACCGGAAGCTGGGGCAGCAGCGCCAGACCAGTCCCGTAAGGCGCAGGAACATATTCAACGCTGCTGACCATATTGAGCAGGTCATAAGCGTAGCGGCGGGCACTGCCATCGAGGTCTTGCTGTTCGGTCAGCCGATCACCGGCGTCCCAGGCAAAACGGTAGCTTTCGCCGTTTTCGTTGGTCAGCGTTTGCAGGCGACCGTAATTGTCATAGTTGAAGGCTACCTGTCGACCGTGGGCATCAATACGTTGCCGGACTTGGCCTCGGCGATCCCGCACATAACGTGTGGTATGCCCGGCTGCATTGACGTAACCGGTCAGCCGCCCGCTGCTATCGCGCAGATACTGCTCTGTACGGCCGTCAGGCAACTGACAGTGCAGCAGACGTCCCTGCGCATCATGTTCGTAGACCGTACGCTCACCCAAGGCATCGGTGACAATCTGAAGATAGCCTCGGCTGTCGTAGCTCAAACGCGTTGGGTAGCCGGAGCAATCGATGTGAGCGCTGAGCAAGCCCAGGTCGTTCCATTGCAGCGTTCTGCTTTTTCCGGCAGCGTCGATGGTTTCTACGACTTGGCCGTGTACGTCGTAGCGATATTGAGTGGTATGACCGAGTGGATTGATTTCCTGGATGCAGTTCCCGCGTTGGTCATAACGATACTGCCAACTGTTGCCGGCACTGTCGGTTTCCACCAACGGCAACGACCAGTGCTCTAGCCATAACGTCGATCGGGCGCGTCCGAGTGGATCGAAGGTTTGGCTGAGATTGCCGGCTTCGTCGTAGCTGTACTGATAACTGCCACCTTGGGGATCAGTGGCGCTAAGCAATTGACGTTCGTCGTTCCACTCGAATTGCCAAGTCTGGCCGAGGTTGTCAGTGTATTCGGTGATTTGGTGTTGCAGGTTCCATTTGCGGGTGCTGAGGCGTTGCAGGCTGTCGGCGATGCGAGTGATGCCAGCGTTCAGGTCGTAGTCGAACAGGTACTCGTCACCTTCGTCGGTCCAGTGCCGAACCACTCGCCATTCTTCGTTGTTCAGATGTGCCCATTGGTAATAGCAGCGCAGCCCGGTCGGCAGTTGATGTTCCACCATTCGCCGGTTGGCGTCATAGGCAAATCGTCGTTGCACCTGGCCGCTGGCGTCACGAACTTCGGCCAGGTCGCCGCTCGCATCGTAGCCATAGCTCATCAGCACTTCGCGTCGCTGGTCGGGATATAGCCGCTCGATTTGACTGATCCGCTGCTCCCATTGCGTGGTATAGCTCAATTCAATCCGTACACGGTCAAATGTGTCCCGCAGCTGCAAGAGCCGTCCGGTCTCGTCATAGTCGAGATAGGTCCGATTGGCATTGCGATCGCCAAGCTGGCTAAGGCGCAGGTGCGAGGGGTTGGCCGAGGCCGGTTCGAACAGCCGGTAGAGCCCGTCGGCACTTTCGATCAGCAATTGACCATTAAGATGCCGCCGCACACTCAGCCTTGCGCCGGCACTGAACACCGCCCCGCCCAGTGCAATTGAGCCCATGTCGATGCGTCGCGCTTGCTCATCGATATAGATCAGTCGCTCGCCGCCATCGGGATGGCCTTCGATGAGCACGCAGACCTCGTAAGACACGCTCCAACCTGCACCGAACAAACCATTGCATCGCTTATCGCGGCTGTTGTAGAAACGCTGCCAATCAATGGGTCTGAGGCCCGGCAGAACAAAGTCCAGATCGTCTTCGCCGTCGAGAACTTTCGCCCCGGTTGCGCTATGTACCGGATTCGGAGAACCACTGACAGCGTGGCTTAGCGCGTCGATAGCTTTGCCGGTGATGTAGGAGTTGACCCCCCCCAACAACATGCACGGCAGATTGGCGACGAATTTGCCCTTGCTGCCCTTGAGCATCATCAAAACAGTGACGGCCAAGCCGACACCAGGCGTCTTGCCGCTGCGAATCTCGCGAACCACCACCGAACCGCCACCAATGGTCACGTTGGAGGAGATCAGCCCGGACGACACGACCTTGGCATCGCAGGTGGTGCGGTCGCCGCTGCGCACGGCAGGCTGGCCGTTGATGGTGACTTTTTCCGAACCTTCAGCGAGGAACTGTGGCGGCATCGGCGGGTGCTTCATGCACGTCACCAAATCCAGCGGCTTGGGGATCGCACCTGCTGCCGGGCTGGCGACGGTCGGGCGCCACATCTGGGAAAAGAACCCCTGGGCCATATCCAGATAGCCGGGTTCTTCTTGCGGCTCCTCGCTCTGCGGCGTGCCCGAGGGTTCGAGGTGGGAGGGTACCGAACCCGCAGCCCGCGCCGCCGGTATGGAGTTGATCAGGGTGTCGGTGGAACCGGTAAGAATGGTCGCTTGCACCGTGGGCGGAAACAGCGCGTTGCCGATGTCCTCGCAGATCTTGCTCAGGCCTTTGTCGGCCCCGGTCTTGCTCATGGCAATGCCAACGACAACCCCGATCACCGCAGCGAGCACACAGGCGCCAAGCCCCCCCGTTACGAGCGTTAAACCGGTAGCTGCGACCACGGCGGCCGTCGCCAGTGCCGTAATGGCCACGTTCGCCGCCACCTCCAGCACGCCGCCGAGGATGTCGGCCATCATCGAGGTGTGGTTGAGTGCATCGCCCAGCCGGGCGGCCCAGAGCGCGTCAGACATGCAAGGTGCTCATCAGGCCGGAACGTCGAACAACAGCGAACTCTTGATGGTCGCCCAATGCGCAGCTTCGGCATCGCCGAGTTTTTCGGCCTTCACGTAGCTCAGGGCGAGCATTTTGCGGGTGCCGGGCAACACCAGTGCCAACTGATATTGGAAGACTTTGTCGTTGCCCTTGTTGAACTGGCTGCGCAACTCGATGCCTTCCACTTCCTGGCTGGCGCCCAGACGCACGGCGACGCCCGGTTGAAAACGCAAGTCTTGCACTTGTTTTTCCAGACGTTTGAGCTGGTCGTCGAAGTTGCTTTGCAGGGTTTCGCCCTCGGCCAGCAAGCTGCGGCTGACAATCAGCGAAGTGCCCAGTTCAGGGAACTTGAGGATGTTGATCGACGCGTCTTGCAGTTCGCCTGCCGGCAGTTGGAACTGGAATTCATTGATTCGGTAAGTCATGGAGCACAGATCTCGTGATTAGCCCTTGGGCTTGGGAAACGCGGCATTGATGTTGGCGTCGATGCTGGCCTTGACGCCCTGGCCATCAGGCGTGGCGCCAGCGCCGCCGCCGTTGTTCAGGTGCAGCACGCCGCCGGTGTTGATCTCGGCATCACCGCTGGCATAGAAGCTGATTTGCACGCCGGTCAGGTTGATCTGGCCGCTGGCATTGAGCTCCAGGATGCTTTCACCACAGACCAGCCGCAGGTTCTCGCCCACTTCAATGACATAGCTCTGGCTGATGCTGTCGGTCTTGCGTTGACCCACCGAAAGAATGTCTTCCTGTTTGACGATACGCAGACGGTTGTTGCCGATGGTCACCGTCTCGTTATGCCCGATGCTCTTGTTGCGGTCGTGGCCCACCGAGTGGCTTTCATCCACCTCGACCACGATGTCCTGATTGCGCTCGGCATGGATGTACAGCTGCTCGGCGCCCTTCTTGTCTTCCATGCGGATTTCGTTGAAGTTCGCCGGTGTGCCGCCCTTGCTCGAACGGCTTTTCATGCCGCTTTGGGTGGCGTTTTCCGGCAAGTCGTAGGGCACGGTTTGTTCCGCGTTGTAGACGCGGCCGGTGATGATCGGCCGGTCCGGGTCGCCTTCGAGGAAGCTGACGATCACTTCCTGGCCGATCCGTGGGATCTGCATCGAGCCCCAGTTTTTACCGGCCCAGGATTGCGACACGCGAATCCAGCACGAACTGTTTTCGTTGGACTGGTCGTGGCGGTCCCAATAGAAATGCACTTTCACTCGGCCGAACTGGTCGGTCCAGATTTCCTCGCCCTTGGGGCCGACCACCAATGCGGTCTGCGGACCTTTGACGATGGGGCGGTGGGTGTTGGGCAGGGGGCGGTAGCTTTGTTGGGCGTCGATGCAGGTCAGGCTGCTTTCGAACTGCGCCGAAGCAGCAGCGCCGCCGGTTTCCCCGCTTTCCTGGGCGACATAGTAACGGGCGCCGACGATCAGGTATTCGCGGTTCTGGTCCTGGCGGCTGAAGCCCGTGAGGCTGAACAAATGACCCGACCCCAGGCCCCGGGCGTTGCCGGCGAACTCGACCTGTTCGTGCAGGGTCTGCAAGGCTTCGATGCGGGTGCGGGCGTAATGTTCGCCGTCTGCGCTTTGCACATAGGTGCCGGGATAGTCGTACAGCGGATAGTCGCCGGCGGTGTGCGGACGAGGCATGGCCGAGCGCACGTCAATTCGCGCGCTGGGGCGCTGAAAGTCATAGTCGTTGAGTTCCAGCGAACCCGGCTGGACTTCCTGGGCCAGGTGCCAATCATGGATGTGATCGCGTTCGCGCTGCTGTTCATTCTTGGGGTAGTAGGGCACCGAAGCGTAGCCGGGCACGCTGGTGTGGGCGCCGTAGGCATCGGCCAACACCAGCACGTGACGACCCTGTTCATGGCGGAAGAAGTAGTAGATCCCTTCCTGCTCCATCAGGCGGCTGACGAAATCGAAACTGGTTTCGCGATACTGCACGCAGTATTCCCACTCGCGATAGGGCCGGCTCAGGGCATCTTCGAAGTCGGAAAAACCCAGGTCGCGAAACACCTGCTTGATGATCTGCGGGATGGTCAGGTTCTGGAAAATCCGGCAATCGGAGGTGCGGGTCAGCAGCCATAGCCAGGGCCGCAGCGTGGCCTGGTAGCTGGCGAACTGGCCCTGGTCGACGTTCTGGCTGCAACGGGCAACGATGCCATGGAAATAGCGCTCGCCACCGCCGTCCAGTTGCAGGCTCAGGCACATGGGTTTGCCCAGCAACTGGTTGAGGTCGATGGCGTTGTCCAGCGAGTGCAATTGCAGCTCATAGTTGAACAGCCGCCCCAGCTCTTCGCCGCCGCCCATGTCCTTGAGCAACAGCACCTCCGGCCCCAGGGGGCTGGTGATTTTTGCCAGGCGTGAGAGTTGCTTGAATAGCATCGGTTAATCCGTAAGTGTTGTAGTCGCCGCGCCGCTTTTTCCAGCAGAAACCAGATCAAGTGTGGGAGCTGGCTTGCCTGCGATAGCGGTGTGACATTCAGCATTGATGCCGATTGATACACCGCTATCGCAGGCAAGCCAGCTCCCACACTGACCGCATTCCTCCAGAGGCTATGCGGCGTCGCTGAAGTCGTAGTGCAATTCGTTATCCCGGGCGCTGATCCGCACCCCTGCCAGCGCTTTGCCTTCGAGCATGCGGGTGAGGAACTCGCGGCTCATGTCCGGCAGCAGGCTGTTGGTCAGGATGGTGTCGATCATTCGCCCACCGCTTTCGGTTTCGGTGCAGCGGGAGACGATCAGGTCGATCACCGCGTCGTCGTAATCGAAGGCCACTTTATGGGTGTTCTCCACGCGCTTTTTGATGCGGTTGAGTTGCAGGCGGGTAATGGCCTTAAGCATCTCGTCGCTGAGCGGGTAGTACGGAATGGTCACCAAGCGGCCCAGCAATGCCGGTGGGAAAATCTCCAGCAGCGGCTGGCGCAGGGCCTTGGCGATCTCTTCGGGCTCGGGCACGTTTTGCGGGTCTTTGCAGACTTTGGCAATCAACTCGGTGCCAGCGTTGGTGGTCAGCAGGATCAAGGTGTTCTTGAAGTCGATCACCCGTCCTTCGCCGTCCTCCATCACGCCTTTGTCGAAGACCTGGAAGAAGATCTCATGCACGTCTGGGTGGGCTTTTTCCACCTCGTCCAGCAGCACCACGCTGTAGGGTTTGCGCCGCACGGCTTCGGTCAGCACGCCGCCTTCGCCATAGCCGATATAGCCCGGTGGCGCACCCTTGAGGGTGGACACGGTGTGAGCTTCCTGGAATTCGCTCATGTTGATGGTGATGACGTTCTGCTCACCGCCGTACATGGCTTCGGCCAGGGCCAAGGCCGTTTCGGTCTTGCCCACGCCGGAGGTGCCCGCGAGCATGAACACGCCAATCGGCTTGCTCGGGTTGTCGAGGCCGGCGCGGGAGGTCTGGATGCGCTTGGCGATCATCTGCAAGGCATGGTCCTGGCCGATGATACGTTTCTTCAAGTGCTGGTCGAGGTTGAGCACGGTTTCCAGTTCGTTACGGGCCATGCGGCCCACCGGAATACCCGTCCAGTCGGCGACCACCGAGGCCACGGCCTGGTAATCGACCGTCGGCAGAATCAGCGGGGTTTCCCCTTGCAGAGCACTGAGACGCTGTTGCAGGTCCACCAGTTTCTCGCGCAGGGCGTGGCTGTCGTCACTGCCAACGTCGCTGTCTACCACGCCGACGCTTTCGCGCAGGGTGGCGCGGGTGGCGAGCAGTTCGTCCACCAGGGTTTTCTCTTCGGCCCAGCGGCTTTCGAGTTCGGCCAGGCGTTCGCGCTCGGCGGCCAGCAGGTTTTCGCTGTTGCTCTGGCGGGCACCGATGACAATGCCGATGGCGTGCTCGCGGGCGATGATTTGCAGTTCGGTTTCCAGCGCCTCGATGCGACGACGGCTGTCGTCCACTTCGGCCGGCACGGCGTGCAGGCTGATGGCGACCCGGGCGCAAGCGGTGTCCAGCAGGCTCACGGATTTGTCCGGCAATTGGCGCGCCGGAATGTAGCGATGGGACAGCTTGACCGAGGCTTCCAGGGCTTCGTCAAGGATCTGCACCTGATGATGTTTTTCCATGGTCGAGGCCACGCCACGCATCATCAACAGCGCTTTGTCTTCGGATGGCTCGGCGACTTGCACCACCTGGAAGCGGCGGGTCAGGGCCGGGTCTTTCTCGATATGCTTTTTGTACTCGGCCCAGGTCGTGGCGGCCACGGTGCGCAGGGTGCCCCGGGCCAGGGCCGGTTTGAGCAGGTTGGCCGCGTCCCCGGTGCCGGCGGCGCCACCAGCACCTACCAGCGTGTGGGCTTCGTCGATAAACAGGATGATCGGTTTTGGCGAGGCCTGGACGTCTTCGATGACCTGGCGCAGGCGCTGTTCGAATTCACCTTTCATGCTCGCGCCGGCCTGCAACAGGCCGACGTCGAGGCTGCGCAGTTCCAC
Source organism: Pseudomonas sp. BF-R-26 (assembly GCF_019947395.1). Lineage (NCBI taxonomy): Bacteria > Pseudomonadati > Pseudomonadota > Gammaproteobacteria > Pseudomonadales > Pseudomonadaceae > Pseudomonas > Pseudomonas sp. BF-R-26. The sequence goes on from NZ_JAGYGK010000001.1 coordinate 250,142, forward strand.
GTCCTTGAGCGCTGGCGGCACGTCACCGGCGACGATGCGCAGGGCAAAGCCTTCGACCACAGCGGTTTTACCGACGCCGGCTTCACCGGTCAGAATCGGATTGTTCTGCCGGCGGCGCATGAGGATGTCCACCAGTTGGCGGATTTCCTCGTCACGCCCGACAATCGGATCAAGCTTGCCGCTGCGGGCCTGCTCGGTGAGGTCGACGGTAAAACGCTTGAGCGCTTCCTGCTTGCCCATGGCACTTGGGGCCATGGCGCCACTGGCTTCACCGGGCACGCTGCCTGCGTTGAAACCGTCGCTGGCGCTGAGCGCATTTTCCGGCGAGTCACCGACGTATTCGTCAAAACGCTCGCTCAGGGCCTCGACCTTGATCTTGTCGAACTCTGCCGACAGCCCCAATAGCCCATGGCGCAGGCTCGGCGTCTTGAGGATGCCCAGCACCAGGTAACCAGTACGCACCTGGCTTTCGCCGAACATCAGGCTGCCGTAGACCCAGCCACGTTCCACGGCTTCTTCCACATGGGAAGACAAGTCAGTGATTGAAGTCGAGCCGCGTGGCAAACGGTCCAGGGCTTCGGTCAAGTCACGGGCCAGGCGCGCCGGCTCGATATTGAACTGGCGGATGATGCGGTGCAGGTCCGAGTCCTGCAGTTGCAGCAACTGATGAAACCAGTGGGCCAGCTCCACATAAGGGTTACCGCGCAACTTGCAGAACACGGTGGCGGCTTCGATGGCTTTGTAGGCCACGCTGTTGAGTTTGCCGAATAACGCGGCGCGACTGATTTCACCCATGCTCATGGCTCCTTGAGATCTGTGAGGTGTTGGCCTGCTCGGCGTAGTGCCGGGCCAGTATTAAATCCTTGGCATCTTTTTCGGGCTGGCCCAGCCAGGTATTGAAACCCAGGCGGAACTGGCGATTGAGTTGCAGCGCTGGAACTTCGGGCTGTTTCAGAATCAGGTTCAGATCCCAGTCCAGTTCATGGCCCAGGTATTCGGCCACCCAGGCCACCAGCTCATTGAAGGGTTGGCTACCGGGCAGCATGCCCATGTAGTCATCCAGCTTGAGTGGCCCCAGGCGAATGCGGAATTTGTGCTGGCGATCCCAGACGTAACGGCCCAGGCAAAAATCCACGCCCAATTGATGGGCGCTGGCGCCCACGCGGCTGCGTTCCGGCAGCTCCAGCCATTGGCCGACGTACTCTTCTATCTCCACCGGCAGGCCGAAGTACTCGCTGAGAATGGCTTTCAAACCATCCGGGTAGCGGGTTTGTGCCGACAGATGACCGCTGTAATGCAACTTCGCCGTATCGGGAATCAGCCCTTGTTTGAGCAGGCTCGGCATACCCCGACCGCTCAGTGCCGCCAGGCGTGCCGACCAGTAGTCATCGTTCGGGCGGTCATGGCTGACCGTCGGCCGCGCTTCGGCCCAGGCCCGGTAAAACAGGCTCAGCAGGCGGTGATGGAACACATCCAGGAAGCGTTTACTGGTGCTGTCGGCGTTGTTGCGCTGGCGTTCGCGCACATATTCGGTGATGTGCAGCGGCAATGGGCCGTTAGGGCCGCCGAGGCCGAAAAAGAACTGCTCCAGGCGCGCCGGCGCACCGTCGACGCCCGGCTGTACCGACGCCAGGGTCGCCGGGGCGAAGGTGCAATCGGCCTGTTGCCCAAGGCGCAGCGGATCATCGGCCAGGCGCAACGAATGGCCTAGCCGTGGCAGTTCAGGCGATTCGCACTCGATGCGCCGCAACGCCTGGAAGAAGTCGTATTCCCAGGGCTCCTGGTGCATCGCGTCCAGGGTACTCACAGGGTCGGACGGCGTCCGGGCTTGGCTTTCCATCGCATGATCTCGCCGCGTTCGGTGGTACGGATCACCGTCTCGGTAAAACTGTTGATCGACACGTAGCGTGCCAGGAAGCGCTCGAACACCGCACCGAGCAAGAAGACTCCAGTGCCGCGAAACGCGTTTTCATCGAATTCCAGGGTGATCTCCAGGCCACGACCAAACACGATCGGGCCCGGCATTGGCAAGCGTCGGGTGCAGGCCTTGCTGCTGACGTCGCGCAGGCCTTCGATCTGCAATTGCAACGCCGCGTCGTTGCTGTCGCCGTACAGGCGCAGCAGTTCGCGCAGGGCGGCTGCGCCCTGGCCTTGCTCGCTGAGGGACAAGTAATTCAGCGAAAGCTGGCTGATCAACCGCCACGCCTTGGCGTCATGGGCATGGCTGGCGCGTGGGCGACTCGGTCCTGCCACGCAGCGCACCGCCGCTACCGGTGCGCTGTCGGCCAGGGTGAAATCAGTCTTGCTGTTGCCCACGCTCATGAACAGCGGCAGGTCGCGGTTGGTGCATAACGCCGTTACGCCCAGTTGGCGCAGGTCGTGGCGATAAGGCGCCTGCTGGCTGTCCACCAGGCTGACGAAGGTTTCGCTGCCGATGTAAGTCGAGCGCGGGCCGTTGCGCCGCTGGCCGCTGGACAGCACGCGGGGTTCGCGCCGCACCGTGTACCAGGCCTGATCACGGCCGTAGCGAGACGGATCACGTACCGCATAGAACGGCCAAAAAGGCTGCTCCGACCCGGTGCCGTGGCCGGTGAGGGTGGTCAGGGAATGAATCTCGAAATCCATCGGCCGGGTGCGGTCGGCGATCACATGGTGTTCATTGACCCGTTCCGACAAGTGGATGCGATCCAGGCGCTTGGGGAACAAGTTGATTGCCGGGGTGCAGAACGGCAGGAACTGCGCGGCTCCGACGCTGCCTTCCAGGCTCGGATCGTGACGGTCGAACAGCACGATCAATTCCAGTTCCTGGCCGTCGCAGCGTTTGACCGCCCGACTCAATTGGGTGAAGTCGACAAACAGAAAACGGTGGGGCAGGGCGAAATATTCCTGCAACAGGCGATAGCCCTGGAAGGCCCGCGAGACCACTGGCAGCGCGGCGTCGCTATCGTCGAATCCCTGGGAGCGCAGTGCGTCCTGCGGCAGGCGTTCCACCCAATCACCGCCGGGCTGACGGGCGAACACGGCGCAGACGTTGCCCAGTAGTTGTTCGTAGAGGCGGAAGGGCTGCTCGTCTGCGCCATTGAGGTACAGCGGCAGGTTGTCCAGGGCCAGACTGTTGAACGGTAGTTCGGCGCCGGTGCGCAGGGTCAGGCGCAGACCGGCCTTGGCCTTGGGTTCGCTGGCGGCCAGGCGTCCGAGCATGGCGGACGGGTTGCCGAAGTACTCGGCCTGGCTGACCTGCAACGGCCACAACGTCACCGCGTGGGCGGTGCGGTACTCGCAGCAGGTTTGGGTTTCGCGGCCCAGGGCGGCGCGCAGGACCGTGTCCCGGGGCAGCGGGAAGCCGCTACTCAGCGAGCCTTCATCGGGGTCGGCCTGCAATTGCACCACGGTCATCGACGGTGTCGGCGCCAGGTAATGGGGGTACGCGATTTCCAGCAGGTTATGAGTGAAGGTCGGGTATTCGGCATCGAGCTTGAGCTGTACCCGCGCCGTCAGGTAGGCGAACCCTTCGAGCAAGCGCTCGACGTACGGGTCGGCGCAGTCCATGCCGGACAACGTCAGCCGACTGGCGATTTTCGGGTATTCCTGAGCGAACTCCGCCGCGCTTTCGCGCACGTGGTGCAATTCCTGGTTGTACAGTTCCAGCAGGCGCGGGTTCATGAGCGTCTCCGCTGTTCGGCGTTGATCACTCGCACATGGCCGGATTCCAGGTCCAGGTCGGTTTGCAGCATCAGGCGCAGCGGCACTGGCTGGGCCCAGAGATCGCCTTCGATCTCGAAACTCAGGGCGTTGTGGTTCATCTCGGCGGATGCCCGGGCCCGCACGCGCAAAGTGTTGCGCAGAATCCGCGGTTCGAACGTGGCGATGGCCTGGTGGATCAGCGCTTCAAGCGCCGCGATATCGACGTTCGACGCACTGTTGCCGGCCAGGGCTGGCAGCCCGAAGTTGACCACCGACGTGCCGGCCGGGGTGTGCAATGTCGCATCGGCGCTGAGCAACGACGTGGTGTTGAGCAGCCACGCCAAGTCACGCAGCACCGAGGCTTTCAGTTGGGTCAGGGAGAGCACGCGCTTGTCGGCGCTTTCCTTGAGGTTGCTCGGATCGTCGTCGGTCAACCGGTCCAGCAGGGACGGTTGCAGGCGATCGCGGGTGGCGATTTCGGTTACCACGAAAACAGGGCCACAAAATTTTTCTGGTCAACAGCGCCGGCCAAGCAACGACCGCCATCACCCACAATTGACGCCTCCAGACGGCCTTCGATTTGTCTAATGGCTTGGTATTGGGAGCGACACTCAGTGCTTGGCGCAGGTTCTGGTTCGAAGTGCTGCACAATAATGATCAATGCGTTGTTGAAGCTTTCAACGCGGGGTAAGCCTTTGCGGTCGACACTTAACTGACAGGGCCATGGCATGTTCAGCGTGAGTAAAGTCTGGTCCGGTTTACGCAGGGCGCAGCGTTGGTCGTGGTTTTCCAAGGTCAGGATTTGACCGGCAAGACTGACCCGGTTGTTTGGCGTGGCAGGTGCGTCGGTCTGTTCGGCGCAGGCGTTCAGACTTAAGAAAAGACAGCCCGACAGCGCCGATAACACAATTCGTTTGATCATTTCAGTTCCCAGAACCAGACCTGTTTTGAACGATGCGCCTGGTCGGCGAAGTCGCCTGTGACCCTGCCACGATTCCATAGGTCGATATGGTCGCCGCTACGCGCTTCCTGGGATTGGCCCAGTCGTGCAAAGCAGTCCTTGAAAAAGATGATCCCAGTCTTTTGGTAAAGCGTGCGTCGGTCCTCGGCGCTTCCCGTGAGAATGATCGGACGGCCTAGATGATGACGCCAAAGCCAGTTGGCCAGCGACTCGGCGCCCCGAGCATGTTCGTGCGCACACTTGGGTTCGCTATAAGTGGACTTGTTGACCTTGATTGTCTGTTCCGCATTGAGCGTGACGCTCATACGGATGGCGCACTGATTATCCCAAGGCCCATCACAGGGCGTTGACGTAGTGGGATAGCTGTTCCACAAATTAATAAACGAAGGCTTGGCCATGACTCAGACACCGGGGGGAAAGGATTGGATTCGAGCAAGCACCAAACACCCCCGGCGTATAACGCCGGGGGCATGTTCGATTACACCTTGACGTTCTGACGGATGTTCCAGCCGAACTTGACCGGCCCGCCTTCCTTGGTGCCGTCGGCTTTCTGCGGCTGGTAGTCCACCAGCACCTTGGCGAAGTTCAGGGTGAGGTTTTCGGTCAGGCGATCATCGCTACCCGAGCCACCGGTGCTCAGGGAAGTGACCAGCACTTCTTCCAGGTTGATGATCATGTACTCGACCTGGCTTTCGCCGCCGGCCTTGCGCACGGTCAGCTTGACCTTGTCGATGTGCTTGCCGCTGGCGCAGTGCATCATCAGGTTCGGTGAGGCTTTGTCGACGTACTTGGTCAGCGACAGGTCCTGGATGTTCACCTTGCCTGCACCACCACCGCTGCCCACGTGCATATTGCCGGACTGAGACATGCCCCAGCTCCAGTTCAAGACGTCGATTTCGTCCTTGTGGGCCTTGTCCATGGACTCGCCCTTGATGTCGCCGATCTTGATGAAAATATCAACAGCCATGTTTTCTCCCTGTGTGGTCTCTACCACATTGTTTGGTTAACGCCGACCTTGCGAAATCTGTTCTGCTGAACGGGTTCAAGGTGATCTCCAACCTGATGAAGACCCCTGTGGGAGCGAGCCTGCTCGCGATGGCGGAGTGTCAGGCAACACTGGTAGCGACTGATCCACCGCTATCGCGAGCAGGCTCGCTCCCACTTTTTACCGCGTCCGTTCAGCAGGTTTTTATGCGCCTTTGGCCGAAGGCAGCTTGGATACCAGGCGCAGCGACACGGTCAGACCTTCGAGCTGATAGTGCGGGCGCAGGTAGAACCTGGAGTTGTAGTACCCCGGGTTACCTTCCACGTCCTCGACGATCACTTCGGCCGCAGCCAATGGGTGCTGGGCCTTGGTGGTTTCGGTGGAGTGCGCCGGGTCACCGTCGACGTAGTTGAGGATCCAGTCCTGCAACCAACGCTGCATTTCGTCCTTCTCTTTGAAGGAGCCGATCTTGTCGCGCACGATGCACTTCAAGTAATGGGCGAAACGGCAGGTGGCGAACAGATACGGCAGGCGCGCGGCGAGGTTGGCGTTGGCGGTGGCGTCCGGGTCGTCGTACTCGGCCGGTTTCTGCAACGACTGGGCGCCGATGAACGCGGCGAAGTCAGTGTTTTTCTTGTGCAGCAGCGGCATGAAACCGTTCTTCGCCAGTTCCGCTTCGCGGCGGTCCGAAATGGCGATTTCGGTCGGACATTTCATGTCCACGCCACCATCGTCAGTCGGGAAGGTGTGCGCCGGCAGGTTTTCCACTTCACCGCCAGACTCCACGCCACGAATGCGCGAGCACCAGCCGAAGTGTTTGAACGAACGGTTGATGTTCACCGCCATGGCGTAAGCGGCGTTGGCCCACGTGTACTTGGAGCTGTCGGCACCGTCGGTGCTTTCTTCGAAGGCGAAGGCCTCCACCGGATCGGTCTTGGCGCCATACGGCAGACGCGCGAGGAAGCGCGGCATGGTCAGGCCGATGTAGCGCGAGTCTTCCGATTCGCGCAGCGAGCGCCAGCCAGCGTATTCCGGGGTGGTGAAGATTTTGGTCAGGTCGCGCGGGTTCGACAATTCCTGCCACGAGCCCATGCCCATCACGGTCGGCGATGCGGCTGCAATGAACGGCGAGTGCATGGCGGCGCAGACTTTCGACAACTCGCCCAGCAACTCGACATCCGGCGGCGACTGGTCGAAGTAGTAATCGCCCACGAGGCAACCGTAAGGTTCGCCGCCGAACTGGCCGTATTCTTCTTCGTACATCTTCTTGAAGATCGGGCTCTGGTCCCACGCGGTGCCCTTGAATTTCTTCAGGGTCTTGTGCAGGTCGGTCTTGGAGATATTGAGCACGCGAATCTTCAGTTGCTCATCGCTCTCGGTGTTGTTGACCAGGTAGTGCAGGCCACGCCAGGCGCTTTCCAGTTGCTGGAAATCGGGGTGGTGGATGACCTGGTTGACCTGGGCGGTGAGCTTGGCGTCGATGGCGGCGATGATTGATTCGATCGACTTGATGGCGTCGTTGGACACCAGGTCGGTCTGCGCCAGGGCCTGTTCGGCCAAGGTGCGCACGGCGGTTTCGACGGCTTCGCGAGCGCGTTCGGTCTTGGGTTTGAATTCTTGCAGCAGCAGGGAGGCGAACTCGCTGGCTTCTTCGGTGGTGCCCAGTGTCTGAGCGTCTGCACGTACTGAATCGGTCATGATCATTCGTCCTGATTAAGCCTGAGGCTCGGCTGGCTTCGGCGCACTGGCAAGCGCCTGGAGCAGCGCCGGATCCTTGATGGCCTTCATGATGATTTCTTCGGCCCCGGTCTTGCCGTCCATGTAGGTCAGCAGGTTGGCCAGTTGGGTGCGCGCTTCGAGCAACTTGTTCAGCGAGTCGACCTTGCGCGCCACGGCGGCCGGGCTGAAGTCGTCCATGCTTTCAAAGGTGATGTCCAGGCTCAGGTTGCCTTCGCCGGTCAGCTCGTTGGGCACGTGGAACGCGACGCGTGGCTGCATGGCCTTGAGGCGCGAGTCGAAGTTGTCGACATCCACCTCGAGGAACTTGCGATCGGCCACAGGTGCCAGAGGCTCGGCGGGCTTGCCGGCGAGGTCCGCCATGACGCCCATGACGAAGGGCAACTGGACCTTTTTCTCGGCGCCGTAGAGCTCGACGTCGTACTCGATCTGCACTCGAGGCGCACGGTTGCGCGCGATGAATTTCTGAGAACTTTGCTTCGCCACGTTGCTGCTCCTGGTCGCTCAAGCGACGGTGTTGGCGTCATCGGTGGTACCGGTGACGTGACTGCGTGATCCGTTCGCTTTTATTCGCTGTCTGGTCCGCGCAGGTTTTCAAATTGGCTCATGCCGTCGGGAATCAGGTTGCGCACGATGGCTGCAAAGTCGGCGTGCACCAGATTCTTCGCCCGGTTCAACAGCACCGGCAGCGGGCTGGAGGGCTCATGACGGGTGTAGTACGCAAGAATCCGGTCCAGGCTGCGCAGCACGTCGTCGCGGTTGTTGATTTCGCCAGTGCTGCGCGGTGTGCTCGGCGCGGTGGAGTGTTCAACCGGCGCGGCACTGTCGTCGCTGATGGCATCGGGCAGGGGGGTGTCGCCGCTCTGCGGGGCGAACTGGCCGAGAATCTGCAGGGCCATTTTTAGCGGTTGCTTCAACGGGCCAAGGTCAACGCCCTGGGCGGAACCGATTTGTTCGCTGATCTGTTGCTCGATGGCCTCGGCGACGCTGCGGGCCTCGTGCAAAGCTGCTCGGGTGATTTCCAACTGTTCGGGATCGCTGTCGAGGAACGCCCCGGCGAGCTGTTCGGCGCCGAGGTTTTCGTCAGGGAAGCTTTGCAGGCCGCTGGCATTGGCGGCGGCGCGCAGGCTGACAGCACCAAAGGTTCGCGAACGGGCCAGGATGCTTTCGCGCAGCAGACGAATGGTTGCATCGGACGTCAGGCCGGCGAGGGCATTGATGCGCACAGTGGGGTCGTTGTTGTCTTCGGCATCCAGGCGCGGATGCAGGTCGGCCCAGTACTGCTTGAGCAACTCGCTGATCAGCGTCAGAACGCGGGCCAGGCCGGCGACGCCTTCGAGGGCAAGGGAACTTTGCAAAAGGAAGTGGGTGATACGCAGGTCTTTGCTGCGTTGCAACAAATCCAGACTTTGCTGCTGGATGCTGCGCCATTCAGGGGGGGCGGCAGGCAATATCGAATCGCCCATGCTGCGCTCGGGCTGGCCCAGGGAATCGCGTTCCAGGCGCAAAAAATCCGCGTCATATTCCAAATCTTCACCACAAGGCGAAGTCGCAGAAACGGCGGCGAGCAACAAAGGCACTTCCACTGAATTTGATCTCCCTATCGCCCGACTGACAGTCGGGCTGTTCACACGTTAGTTCCAGGTGGAACTTCACATGTTTCCTTGAGTGTAATGGCCCTTTGGATACGCAGTGATCTTAAAGTGCCATCATTGATATTCAAGAAGTTGTGCATTTTTGGTGTAGTACTTATGGCTTGTCAAGGTAAGCTATTTCCTCTGTGTGACAGATGTGAGGTGCTTAACAACCCGCGCGACCGATTGGTCGAAGCAGGCGCTGATGCAGGTTTTTTGTCACGCAAGCCGGTTAAGATCAGCAATCATGCTGTCAAAAAGCGGTTTTCGAGGTTGTTTGCAAGGTTGTCGGACCGAGTTTGGCGGGAGTGAATCCCGATTCGTCCGCGCGCAAAGTGTTCAGCAAGGAGGCAAGATGTCGCTGTGTTTGACTATTACTAGTTATCACAAAATTACCCCTGGCCAGTGCCCTGAGAAATCCATGAATCAGGGTGTGATGGCGATAGGTCGAAACTCTGATAATGACTGGGTATTGCCCGACCCTGAGCGCTTGGTTTCCGGCAAACATTGCGTTATTCAATATAAAGATGGCCGGTATTATTTAACCGATAACAGCACTAACGGTGTGGAGTTGGTCAAGGCCGGTATTCGTCTGCGCAAAGGAAACAGCGAGCCGTTGCAAGATGGCGAAGTTATCCGCATCGGTGATTATGAAATCCAGGCGCGTATCGATTTCAGTCTGCCGGTGACCGACGGCAATCCTTTCGCTGATTCGTCCAGCAGCTTTGAGGCCCTGATGGGGCGTCAGGGCGCCGTCGTGAATACGCCGACGTCGTTGCCCGTGACGCCACCTGCACATTTTCAGGGCGTATCGGCCATGGACACGATGCCGGACCTGTTCGACTTTCTGACACCGACCAGCGTCCCGCCGGCCACCCAGCCTGACCATGTCCCGGCCGAGCAGCACGACTTCCGCCCGCCGACCCCGATCCCCGACCCAACGCCCGTGGCCGGGCCTGCACCGCTGGCGTCGGCCCCAGTGATTCCGGAAGATTGGGACCTGCTCAGCGACAAGCCTGCGCCGGTGGCTGTCGCCCCCCTGCCTGTTGCAGAGGTTGCGCCGCCACCCGTACCTCACATCAGCGTACCGATCGAACCGGCACCCCTTTGCGAACCACCCGTGGCCGTCGTCGAGCGCCTGGTCGATCCGGTCAGCCCGGCCGACAATTCTCAACCCGACCTGTTGCAAGCCTTTCTGCGCGGTGCCGGGCTGGATCAAGTGCGCCTGGACAAGGCCCAGGCCGAAGCGCAAATGGAAAGCATCGGGCGCAGTTATCGGCTGATGGTCGAAGGCCTGATCGATGTCTTGCGCGCCCGTAGCAGCCTCAAGGGCGAGTTCCGCATTCAGCAGACGATGATTCAACCGGTGGAAAACAACCCGCTGAAATTCGCTCCCAACGTCGATGAAGCATTGCTGTTGCTGTTGCGCCACAGCAATCAGGCATTCATGGCGCCGGACCTGGCTGTGCGCGACAGCTTCGATGACTTGCGTGCCCACCAATTGGCGGTGATGGCCGGCGTGGAAGCTGCGATCAAGCACCTGCTGGCGCGCTTCGAGCCGGCGCAACTTGAGGAGCGCATGGGCAAGCCCGGTGGCCTGTCGAGCATTTTCAGTGGCTCGCGACAGGCCCAGTACTGGCAGCAGTTCACCGAGCTCTACAGCAATATTTCCCGCGAGGCCCAAGAGGATTTCCAGGACCTGTTCGGTCGGGAGTTCAGTCGCGCCTACGAAGAACACAGTACAAGGCAGCGCCACGGCTGAGCATCGCCATCGCATAGCGCCATTGATAGCAAAGAACGGAACAACGGATAGCTGAAACGTCATTGAGGACGCAGGATGATTCCCAGGTTTTTACTCGCAGTCGCCACCGCGCTTCTGCTGACCGCATGTGCCAAGGATGCGGCCAAACCCCAGCCCGAAGAGGCTGAGGCCGAGGCCGACACGGCCGCCGTCGAGTTGCACTTTCACGCCATTGCCGGGCTCAACCCCGGCGCCACTGGCCAGCCAGCCCCGGTCCGGGTGCGTATTTTCGAACTGAAAAATGCCGCCACCTTCGGCCGTTCCGATTATTTCGCACTGGCCGAACGGGCCCAGGCGACCCTCGGCGCCGATCTGATCGATCAGGACGAAGTGCTGATCCAGCCCGGCCAGCAGTTGAGCCTGCAGCGCGACCTCGACCCGGCCACCCGCCATATCGGCGTACTGGTGGGGTATCGCGAGCTGGATCAGTCGTTGTGGCGCGCAGTGATGAATGTCCCGCCGCGCCAATACACCGAATACCAGATCAGCCTCGACGTGCGAGCCGTGCGCAGCGCCGTCGTGGTTTCCCCATCCAGCCCTGCCCAATAAGCAATCGGAGCCCCCCATGTCCTGGAACAATCGTGTGGTCTGGTCGGAAGGCATGTTCATTGGAACGCAGCACTTCCAGCAGCATGACCGTTACCTGGAGAACCTCATCGACGCCCGGAGCCGCCCGTTGTCGGCCGGCGCCTGGGGTTTCTCCGAATTGCTGATCGACCAGGGCCTGCTGGCCCAGGGCAAACTGGCGATTATCTCGGCGCGGGGCCTGTTGCCGGACGGCACGCCATTCAACATTCCCCAGGATGACCTGGCACCGAGCCCGCTGAATGTCGATGACAACCTGCGCGATGGTTTGGTGTACCTGGCCTTGCCGCTCAAGCGCGCCGGTGCGCGTGATACGGTCGACGAAGGCGAAGCCTTGGGCGCTGCGCGCTACGTGAGCCAGGTGCGCGAAGTACGGGACGACAACGCGCCGTTCGAAAACCAGGCGCCGGTGGCCTTGGGGTCGAGGGCGCTGCGATTATTGGTAGCCCAGGATGGCATCAGCGACTACGCCGCCATCGGCCTGGTACGAATCAAGGAGAAACGCGCCGACCGAGCCTTGGTGCTCGACGACACTTACATCCCGCCGCTGCTGGATGTGGTTGCTTCCAACCCACTGGCCGCATTTCGCAACGAACTGCTGGGCCTGCTGCATCAGCGCGGCGAAGCTCTCGCCGGGCGAGTGGTGGCATCCGGTGCCGGCGGTGCCTCGGAAATTGCCGATTTCATGCTGCTGCAACTGGTCAACCGTGCCCAGCCGCTGATCCAGCACTTGAGCCAGTTGAGCCCGTTGCACCCCGAGCGGTTCTACAGCGAGCTGGTGAGTCTGGCCGGCGAGTTCTCGACCTTTACCGCTTCCGGGCGACGACCACAGGAATACCCGCAGTACCAGCACGATGACTTGGCGTTGAGTTTCGCGCCGGTGATGCAAGCCTTGCGTGAGGCGCTATCGATGCTGATCGACAGCAAGGCCACGCCGATTCCGATCGTCGAAAAAGCCTACGGCGTCCATGTGGCGATGCTGGCCGACAAGGCTCTGCTCGACAGCGCCAGCTTCATCCTGGTGGTGCGCGCCGACGTGCCCGCCGAAACCCTGCGCAGCCACTTCGGCCAACAGAGCAAGGTCGGCTCGGTGGAGCACATCCGCAACCTGGTCAACCTGCAATTACCGGGCATTGGCTTGCTGCCGCTGCCGGTGGCGCCACGACAAATCCCGTATCACGCCGGCTCCACTTATTACGAACTGGACCGGGGCAGCGAGCATTGGCAGCAACTGGCCAACTCCGGCGGTTTTGCGTTCTACATCGCGGGGCAATTCCCGGGGCTGAACCTGGCTTTCTGGGCGATCCGAGGATAAACCGCAATGAGCAACGATGATCGTACCCAATTCATGCCGACACCCGGTGGCCGTGGCGCCGACCCGGTCCGCCCGGAGGCTGGTCGCGCCCAGGCCGCGCCACTTTCGATGCCGGCCGCGCCGCTTTTGATCGGCACGGCCGAAGGTCTCAACCCCCTGGAAAGCGCCGCTGGCCCGTTGCTGGCTTTGCTGACCCGCTTGCGCAACACCATTGCTCACCCGGCGCCGGCGAGCCTGCGGGCGCAATTGCTGGCCTACCTGCGCCAGTTCGAGGAACGCGCCGAGGCTGCCGGCGTGGTGCGCAACGATGTGTTGCTGGCCCGCTACGCCTTGTGCACCGCCCTGGATGAAGCGGTGTTGAGTACGCCGTGGGGTGGTGCCAGCGACTGGGGCAAACAGAGCCTGCTGATCACTGTGCACAACGAAGCCTGGGGCGGCGAGAAGGTGTTCCAGCTGTTGGAACATTGCCTGCAAAGCCCCCGCGAACGTTTGTATCTGCTGGAACTGTTGTACCTGTGCATGTGCCTGGGTTTCGAAGGGCGTTATCGGGTCGTGAACGACGGTCGCAGCCAACTGGAAGCCTTGCGAGAACGCACCAGTGCGGTCATCCGTAGCGCCCGTGGCGATTATGAGCGTGAACTGTCGCCCCATTGGCGCGGCGTCACCGTGGCCCGCGACCGGCTGGCGCAATTCATGCCGCCTTGGATCGCCGTGGCCATCGGCGTGGCGTTGCTGCTGGCACTGCTGTTCGGCCTGCGATTGAAACTGGCCGCCGATGCCGAGCCGGTGTTTAAAAATATCCATGCGCTGGGCGAGATCCCGGTGCAGGCCATCGACCGTCCGGTGGTGCAACCGAAACTGATCGAGCGTCCCCGCCTGGCGGGCTTCCTCGCCGATGAAATCAAGGCCGGTCGGGTAGCGGTGGAAGATGCCGTTGACCGTTCAGTGGTGACCATCCGTGGCGATGAGCTGTTCGCCTCGGGCAGCGCCAGTATCGTCGACAATTTCCAGCCGCTGATGCTGCGCATCGCCGATGCCATTCGCAAGGTCAAGGGCCAGGTCCGGGTGACCGGCCACAGTGACAATCGCCCGATTGCCACCTTGCGGTTTCCATCGAATTGGGCCTTGTCCGAGGCGCGTGCCAATTCGGTGCTGCAAATCCTTTCGGCCAAAACCGGCCAGCCCGAACGCTTCAGCGCCGAAGGCCGCAGCGACACCGAACCGTTGGCCTCGAACGCAACAACAGAGGGCCGCGCACGCAATCGTCGGGTCGAAATCACAGTGTTGGCGGAGGGGGTCGAGTGAAGGCGTTTTTCAGTTTTATCATCCGCTGGATCATCCCGGTGCTGGGCCTGATCGCCCTGAGCCTGATCATCTGGTTCGTTGGGCCGCTGTGGGAATTTCTGGTGCCCGAAGGCCGGCGCTGGGCGCTGATCATTCTGGTGTTCGCGGTGTGGACCGCCTACCGGGCGTTCCTCATCATCCAGGCCCGCCGCAAGGCCGCCGAAGTGATGCGCAGCCTGGCGGCGCAAACCCCGCCGGACCCCACCAGTATCGCCACCGCCGAGGAACTCGAAACCCTGCGCCAGCGCATGGACGAAGCCTTGGCGCTGCTCAAGAAAGCCAAGCTGGGTGGCGACGAGCGACGCAACCTCTACGAACTGCCGTGGTACGTGATCATCGGCCCGCCGGGTTCGGGCAAGACCACCGCGCTGGTCAATTCTGGGCTGCACTTTCCCCTGGCCGCGCAGCTCGGCGCCGGGGCCGTGCGCGGGGTTGGCGGTACGCGCAATTGCGATTGGTGGTTTACCGACCAGGCGGTGCTGCTTGACACCGCCGGACGCTACACCACCCAGGACAGCGACGCGACCGTTGATAAAGCCGCGTGGCTGGGCTTTCTTGGCCTGCTGAAAAAGCAACGGGCCCGTCGCCCGATTGACGGTGCGTTCATCGCCATCAGCCTGTCCGACCTGCTGCTGGGCAGCGACGCCGAGCGCGCTGCCCATGCCGCCGCGATCCGCCTGCGGATCCAGGAGCTGTACACGCAACTCGGGGTGCGCTTTCCGATCTACCTGATGCTGACCAAGCTCGATCTGGTGCCAGGGTTCATGGAGTATTTCGATACCCTGAGCAAGGAAGAACGGGCCCAGGTCTGGGGTATGACCTTTGCCCTGGACGACGGCAAAAACAATGACAGCCCACTGGCCCATCTGCAAAGCGAATTCACCGGCCTGGAACAGCGCCTCAACGATCGTTTGGTGGAGCGTTTGCAACAGGAACGCGACCCGGCGCGGCGCGATCTGATCTACGGCTTCCCGCAACAGTTCGGCGCGTTGAAGGATTGCCTGCAAAGCTTCCTTGAGGGCGTATTCAAACCCAACGCCTTTGAAGAGCGGGTGCTGTTGCGCGGGGTGTATTTCACCAGCGGCACCCAGGAAGGCAGCCCGATTGACCGGCTGATCGGTTCCATGGCCCAGAGCATGAACCTGGACCGCCAGCACCTGGCGCGCCAGAACGGCACCGGGCGCAGTTACTTCATCGAAAAACTCTTCAGCGCCGTGGCCTTTGCCGAGCGTGGGCTGGTGGGGGTCAACCCGAAAGTCGAACGTCGGCGCAAGTGGATCGCCCGGGGCGTACTGGCCTCGACCGTGGCCCTGGTGC
The DNA here is from genome assembly GCF_019947395.1 of Pseudomonas sp. BF-R-26. Taxonomy (NCBI): domain Bacteria; kingdom Pseudomonadati; phylum Pseudomonadota; class Gammaproteobacteria; order Pseudomonadales; family Pseudomonadaceae; genus Pseudomonas; species Pseudomonas sp. BF-R-26. The sequence goes on from NZ_JAGYGK010000001.1 coordinate 265,505, forward strand.
TGGTGGTCGGGACCTTGTGGTGGGTCAGTTACCGCGCCAACCAGGCGTATATCGCGCAAGTCGATCAGAAAGTCGCGCCCCTGGGCCAGGCCGTGCAGAACCTCAGCCCGGCACAACGGGACGTGCTCGCGGTGATGCCCTTGCTCAACGCGGTAAAGCACTTGGCCGACGACGCGCCGAGCTGGGCCGAAGGCCTGGGCCTGTATCAGGGCAACATGCTTGAAGCCGAGTCTGGCAGCGTCTATCGCAAGCTGTTGATCGCAGTCTTCGCGCCACGCTTGCTCACGCGCATCGAAGAGCAACTGCACGGCGGCGGCAATTCGGACTTCCTTTACGAAGGCTTGAAGGCCTACCTGATGCTCGCCGACAGCGAGCATTACGATGCCGACTTCATCAAGGCGTGGATCGCCCTGGACTGGGATCGCAGCCTGCCGCGCGACTTGCCGGCCGAGCAGCGCCTGGCCCTGGAGGAGCACTTGCAGGCACTGTTCGAGCGCCATCCGCCCACCGCACGTCTGGACCCGCGCCTGATCGACGATCTGCGTCGGCAGTTGCAGCAGCTGCCAGTGGCCCAGCGCGTCTATGACCGGGTCAAGCGGCAGAAACTGCCGGACGGCATCCCGGACTTTCGTATCAACGAAGCGGCCGGGCGTGATGCCGCGCTGGTGTTCAGCCGCAAGAGCGGTAAGCCGCTGGGCGAACCCTTGAGCGGCTTCTTCACGGCCAAGGGTTACCGCCAAGGTTTTTTGCTGACCAGTCTGAACCAGACCGGCACCCTGGCCGAGGAGCAGTGGGTGCTCGGTCGCGACCAGGCAGAACAACAGAACGTCGTCAGCCTGGCCGCCGACGTTCGCCGCCTGTATTTCCAGGATTACCAGCGCCAGTGGGACGCCTTGCTGGCTGATATCGACTTCGTGCCGATCACCAGCGTGGCCCAGGCCGCCGATGTGTTGCGGGTGATTTCCGGCCCGACCTCGCCGTTGAAAAAACTGCTGGTAGCAGTGGCGAAGGAAACCGACCTGCAGCAGGAAGAACGCCTGCTGGCCGCCAAGGGCGCGCCGGTGGAGGGTGGGGTCGACAAGCTTAAGGAGCGCTTGGGCAGCTTGCTCGGCCAGGAGCAGGCGACGCAAAACACACCGGATGCCAGTGAAGATCCAATCACCGCGCATTTTGCCGAACTCAACAGCATCGTCAGCAAAAACGAAGGCGAGCCGGCGGCCATCGACGGCCTGCTGGCCGACATGAACGCCCTGTATGTGCAGGTCAGCGCCATGGTCGGCGCCAGCGGCGACGCCTTGCTCGGCGAAGCCAAGAACCAGGCCGCAGCGGCCGCGACACGGGTCAGCCTCAACGCCGAACGTCAGCCGCCGCTGGTGCAGGGCCTGGTCAAGTCGGTGGTCAACTCCACCACCAACAGCATGATGGGCGGGGTGCGCAATCAACTGAACGCGGCCTGGACCAGCGAAGTGGTGAACATCTATCGCCAGTCCCTGGCCGGGCGTTACCCGATGTCGCCGGGCAGTGCGCGAGACGCGACCCTGGACGACTTCGGCCAGTTCTTCGGCGTGGGCGGGGTGATGGACAACTACTTCCGCAAATACCTGCAGCCGTACGTGGATACCTCGACCCAGGCCTGGCGCTGGCAACCGGGCGCCGCACAGAAGCTCGGCATCGCCCCGGGCGTGCTGCAAACCTTCCAGCGGGCAGCGACCATCCGGGATGCGTTTTTCCGTTCCGGCGGCACCCAGCCGATGGTGCGCTTCGAACTCAAACCAGTGGCGATGGACGCCACCATCACCCAGTTCTTGCTCGACCTCGATGGCCAGCAATTGAGCTATGACCACGGTCCGAGCCGTCCCACCTCCATGCAATGGCCCAACCCCGGCAGCATCGGTGTGGTGCGGATCTCGATCATGCCGCCTTCAGCCAGCGGTCGTTCAGGCATCACTTTGGACGGGCCTTGGGCCTGGTTCCGTCTGCTGGAGCAGTCGGACCTGACTGCTGGCAACTCGCCGGATCGTTTCAATCTGCGGCTGCGGGTCGATGGCGCCAGCGTCTCTTATGAGCTGCGGGCCAACAGCGCCTTCAACCCGTTCAAGAGCCGTGTGCTCAGTGGTTTCAGCCTGCCGGAGCGTTTATGAGCACGCCGGGCTTCTATGGAAAGCTGGCCAGTCGCGGGGACTTTGTCAGTCGTGGCTTGCCGCAGAGTTTTATCGGCCCCTGGGATTCGTGGCTGGCGGCGGGCCTGCTTGCCAGCCAGAGCCTCGGGGACCGTTGGCTGGATGCCTATCTGGTCAGTCCGCTGTGGCGTTTTATGCTCGGGCCCGGTGTATGTGGGCCACAGGCCGCCGTTGGGGTGGTGATGCCGAGCATCGATCGGGTTGGCCGGTATTTTCCGCTGACCGTCGCGGTGCTGCTGGATCACGACGCTGATCCGGCGTCGGTGGTGGGCGGCGCGGATGCCTGGTTTGAGCAAGTTGAGCAATTGCTGTTGAGCACGTTGAGCGTGGAGGCGAGCTTCGAAGCCTTCGGTGCAGGGCTGGAAATGCTGGGCGGCCCGGCGTACCTGCCACGCGCTCCAAGCAGCCGTTTTGCCGGCCTGCATCGCTTTGATGCCACCGACCCGAAGGCGCGAATGACCGTGCTTGCCGAACTGGCCTGCGAAGGCGCAAGCCTGTGGTGGGGCCAGGGTTCGGAGCGTATCGCTCCAGCTTTATTGCGGTGCCAGGGCTTGCCGGCGGCCGCTGATTTTGCGCAATTTTTGCTCGGCCAAGAAGGTGTTGTGTAGATGTGTCCAAGCGTTGGAAAGACGTTCAAGTCTGCAAGCAAGAGCCATGTCGGTATGGTCCGCCAGGTTAACGAAGATGCTTGCCTGGATCAGCCGGAAAACGGCCTGTGGGTGGTCGCCGATGGCATGGGCGGGCATGCGGCGGGCGATTACGTCAGCAGTCTGATCGTCGACAGTCTGCGTAGCATTGCCGTGGGCCGTTCGCTGGATGAATACGTCGCGGCGCTGAAAACCGACCTGCTGCGGGTCAACGCCGCCGTGCGTGAAGAAACCGCCAACCGCGGCGTGACCATGATGGGCAGCACTGTGGTGGTGCTGGCGGCGCGCGGCTTGCGCGGGGTGTGCCTGTGGGCGGGTGACAGCCGCTTGTATCGCCTGCGTGACGGTCTGCTCGAAAGCATCTCGCGGGACCACAGTTACGTTCAGGATCTGCAGGACAGCGGCCTGCTCAGCGAAGCTGAAGCCCGGGTGCATCCACGGTCCAATATTGTCACCCGCGCCATCGGGGTCGAGGCGCAACTGAACCTGGCGATAGTCGAGCTGCTGTTGATGCCCGGCGACAGTTACCTGTTGTGCAGCGACGGGCTGACCAAAACGGTTGAAGATCATGAGATCCGCGAGGTGCTGAGTCACGACGAGCCCGGTGAAATCGCGAGCAGCCTGGTGTCCCTGGGCCTGATGCGCGGCGCTCCGGACAACATCACCGTGATTGTCGTGAAGGTGCCGTCATGAATTCCGCCCTGCACATTCTGATCCCCGGCTATGACATAGACGGCGAGATCGGCGAAGGCGCCATGGCCAACGTTTACCTGGCGACCCAGCGCTCGCTGGAGCGCAAGGTGGCGCTGAAGGTCATGGCTGCCGCACTGGCGGCGGACCCGAGTTTCTGCGAGCGTTTCCTGCGCGAAGGTAAAACCCTGGCGCGCCTGTCTCACCCGCATACGGTCACCATCCATGACATCGGCCATGTCGGTGAGCTGTATTACATGGCCATGGAATTCCTGCCCAACGGCACGCTCAAGGAGCGCATCGCCGCCGGCCTGACGCCGGAGCAGGGCCTGATCTATATCCGTCAGATCGCCTCGGCCCTGGGCTATGCCCATGGGCTGGGGCTGGTTCATCGCGACGTCAAACCGGCGAACATTTTGTTCCGTGCCGATGGCACGGCAGTGCTCTCAGACTTCGGCATCGCCAAGTCCATGGATGACCGCACCCAGTTCACCCAGGCCGGTTTCGCCGTCGGTACTCCCAGCTACATGAGCCCGGAACAGGCGCGCGGCCAGGATATTGATGGCCGGGCCGATCTTTATGCCTTGGGCGTGGTGCTCTACGAAATCCTCGTCGGCAAACTGCCGTATACCGGCAACGACGCACTCTCCACGGCCCTGGCGCATTTGACAGAACCGTTGCCGGAGCTGCCAGTGCACCACGGTCGCTATCAAGAAGTGCTGCGCAAGCTGTTGGCCAAGGATCCGGCCGACCGTTTCCCGGATGCAGCGGCGCTGTTGCAGGCGCTGGATAATCTGCCTCGGGAATCGGTTGAAGCGACCACCATCCGGCCATTGCCAATTCCGGTATCGCCGATTGCGGTGAGCAATGACCTGGCGGGACTGACGCCGGTGTCCATCGATATACCGACCGGCCCCGCTCAGCCACAACCTCGGCCCAATCCTGTTCCGCCGACTGTGAAGCCGACACCGTCGTCCACGGTCTCGGAACAGCGAAAGGGGCCGGTGTTTGCACTCGCCGTCGTCGCGGTAGCCGTGGCGCTGGCCTTGGGCGGCGCGGGTTATTGGTGGCTGTCCGGTGACGTCGACGCCGACGCCAAGGTGCCGGTGGTTTCAGCACCGCCGGCCAGTGCGCCGCCGACTGTGGCGCCACCCGTAAAGCCCCCCGTGGCAACGGAGGTCGATGGCGGTCAGCGTCCGCTGCTGATGGCCGGCAAAAAAACCTTGTTCCAGCGAGTACTCAGCAAGCCGGGGGCGAAACTCGCCAGCGACCCGGGGGCCACACCCGACAAGGCCTTGCCGGCGTTCTCGGTGCTTTACGTCTATCAGCGCAAAGAGGTTGATGGCAGCCCGTGGCTGCGTGTCGGCGCCGCCACCGACGGGCGCAGTGACGGCTGGTTGCCGGCCCCGCAAGTCAGCGACTGGAAGCAAAGCCTGGTACTTAAGTTCACCGAACGCTCCGGCCGTGCGCCGGTGATGTTCCTGCGTCAGCCCGGTGACGTGGAGAAGCTGCTGGCAGATCCGTCGACGGCAAAAAACCTCCTGCTCAAGGCCCAGCAGAATCGCGAAGACAACCAGCAGGTCCTGGCCCTGGAACCGGCCGCCAGTGCGGTGCCGCAGAATCAGTTTTACCTGTTGCCGATTTTCGATTCGCGCGAGAGCTTCGATGAGAACGGCCAGTCGGTGCAGTTGCTGAACGTGGCGTCCATCGACCCCGGTGATGCGCCGAAGGCCGCTGCCAACAACACGCCAATCACTACCGCTAATGCCGACGCGTTCCGCACCGCCGTGGTGTTGGTCGTTGACACCACCGTGTCCATGCAGCCCTACATCGATCAGGTCCGCGACGTAGTACATCAACTGCAAACCCGCATCGCCGAGCGGGGCGAGCAGGACAGTGTCAGCTTCGGCCTGGTGGGGTTTCGAAGCAGCACCCAGAAAACCCCGGGTCTGGAATACGTCGCCAAAACCTTGATCACCCTGGAACAGGGCCGCGACCCGCAGCGCTTCATGGACCTGGCGCGTCAGGTCAAGGCGTCCAAGGTCTCCAGCCATTCGTTCAACGAAGATGCGTTTGCCGGTGTGATGGAAGCGGTCGAGGGCATGGACTGGTCCGGCTATGGCGGGCGCTTGATCCTGTTGGTCACCGATGCCGGTGCCTTGCGCAAGAACGACCCGTATGCCGCCACGCAAATGAACGAAGCCGAAGTGCGCCAAGCCGCGCTGGGCAAGCAGATCAAGATCTACGCCTTGCACTTGCTCAGCGATGCCGGCAAGAAAACCCATGGTGGTGCGCAAAGCCAATATCGCACCCTGACCGCCGACGCCAACCCGCAGATCGGCGATCTGTACATTCCGGTGCCGGGCGCCGATGTGCGCAAGTTCGGTGAGCGGGTGGACGAGATCGGTTCGGTGTTTGCCGACCTGGTGCATCAGGTGCGTGGCAACAAGCCGCAAACCGTGCCGCTGCTGAGCGCCGCGCCGAGCCTGACTGACAAATCGGCGGCCGTCGGTTACGCGATGCACATGGACTTCCTGGGGCGTAAAGCCGCCAGCCAGGCGCCGCAACTGGTCAGCGCCTGGACCGCCGACCGCGACCTGACCAACCCGGCGCTGCCGGCGTTCCAGGTGTGCGTGATGCTGACCAAGTTGCAGCTCAACGACTTGCAGCAATCGCTGAAACTGATCGTCGATGCCGCCCGCAAAACCCAGACCTCGCCGAAGAATTTCTTCCAGGAAATCGCCAGCGCCAGTGCCTATATGAGCCGCGATCCCTCGGCCTTGCGCAAGGGTGGCAACCTGGCCGATGGCGGGGTTCTGGGTGAGTACCTGGAAGGGCTGCCATACCGCAGCAAGTCGCTAAACATGACCCAGGATTTGTGGCTTTCGCTGAGCGTAGCCGAGCAGGAGGACTTTATCGACGAGCTGGATTCGAAGATCCGCCTCTACGAAACCTTCCACAACGACCTGGCTAACTGGGTGCGTTTCGGCGATGCCGAACCGGGTGATGCCTTGTACCGCGTTCCATTGTCGACGCTGCCGTGATGCTGAACATGAACGCAGTGCACAAACACCGGGGCGTCGGCAGCCAGCGATACAGCCTGGTGATTCCACGGCTGCAGCTGCATGCCGGTGAACAGTTGGCGGTGGTCGGTCCCAGTGGCTGCGGCAAAAGCACGTTGCTCGATTTGCTGGCGCTGGTGCTGGCTCCGGATCAGGCCGGGCAGTTTGATTTTGCCCCCGGCCAAACCAGGACGGACATTACCGGGCTGTGGCGCGCAGATGCGCAAAGTGCCTTGGCGGACCTGCGCCGCCGGCACTTGGGCTACGTGCTGCAAACCGGTGGCCTGCTGGATTTTCTGGACGTGCGCGGCAACATCGACCTGTCGCGCAAACTGCTCGGCTTGAAAGACGACGGCAGCGTGGATCGTCTGGCCGGGGCGTTGGATATCGCCGATCAACTGGGCAAAAAGCCGGGTGATTTGTCCGTCGGCCAACGGCAACGGGTGAGTTGCGCTCGCGCCCTGGCCCATGGGCCGCATCTGCTGCTGGCCGATGAACCGACCGCCGCCCTCGATCCGCTGAACGCGGAACGAGTGATGCAGTTGCTGGTGACCCAGGCCCGCGAACATGGTGTGTGCTGCGTCGTTGCCACCCACGATGAATCACTGGCCCGCGCCAGTGGTTTGCAGGTGCGGCGCATCAGTTGTCATCGCGACGTCGATGGCGGTGTCACCGCCATCCTCGGGGAGGCCTGCTGATGCGCAGCGCGCTAGTGGCTTCCCTGGCTTGGCAGGATTACCGCAACGATGCGTGGCTGTCGGCCTGTTCGGTACTGGCGCTGGTGGCGGTGGTCGCACCGCTGCTGGTGCTGTTCGGCTTGAAATTCGGCCTGGTCAGCAGTTTGACCGAGCGCTTGGAAAACGACCCGGCCACCCGGGAAATCATTCCCTTGGGTGGTGGTCGGTTCAGTGCCGCGTTTGTCGAACAATTGAGCCGGCGCAGCGACGTGGCTTTCGCCTTGCCGCGCACCCGGCAGATTGCTGCGACGGCGGATCTGACCGCTGGTGCTTCGACGGTGACCGTCGAAATGATCCCCACCGCCGCCAACGACCCCTTGCTCGGCAGTCTACCGGTGCCCCAAGGGCTGGATCAGGTGCTGCTCAGCCAGACCGTCGCCGAAAAACTCGGGGCCAAGGCCGGTGATTGGCTGGAGGCCAGTTTCGGTCGACAGGTGGCTGGTCGTGGCGAGGCGCAGCGCACTCGCGTCCAGGTGCTGCACGTTCTGCCGCTGGAAGCCTTCGCCCGGGACGGATTGTTCGCGTCATTGACGTTACTTGAAGCGGCTGAAGATTACCGGGACGGCCGCGCCGTGCCAGCGTTCGGTTGGCCAGGTGATGCGGTGGGCGTGACGGAGCAACGGGTGTATCCGGCGTTTCGCCTGTATGCCCGCAGCCTCAAGGATGTCGAGCCGCTGCGTCAGTACTTCGCTGCACAGAATCTGCTGGTCTCGACCCAGGCCCAGACCATCGCCCAGGTGCAATCGCTGAGCCGCAACCTGTCGATCGTGTTCTGGATCATCGCCGGATTGGCCTTGACGGGAGCGTTCGCGGCGATTTTTGCTGGCGCGTTGGCGGCGGTCGAGCGCAAGCGCCGAGAGTTGTCGGTGTTGCGCCTGCTGGGGTTTTCCACGGCGGCGTTGCTGTTGTTTGTGGTGGTGCAGGCGCTGTACAGCGCCGGCCTTGCCGCCCTGTTGAGTGCCGGGCTGTATGGCTTGGCGCAATCGGGTTTAAACCATTTATTTGCGCAGATGCCGGGTGAGTACGCCAGCCATCTGCTGGCGCGTCACTACGCGTTGGCCCTGGCGGCAGTGCTCGGCGTCAGCGCCGTGGCGGCAGTCTGTGGTGGCTGGCGAGTGGCGCGTATCCAGGCGTGTGAAGGAATCCGAGATGTATAAGTTATTGGGCGCCGCCATGGCGCTGAGTCTGGCCGGTATGGTCTGGGCCGATGAAAGCACCGACAAACTGGACAACCCCAAGCCGTTGCCCGACGACGTCAGCCTGCCGCTACCGTGCGAAGGGCAAATGGTGTTCCGTTACGTCTACATCCTGGCGCAGGGCACTCTGGACGACCGCGAGATCAGCCTCGGCTATCCATTCAGCGAGGGCGAGTCCGGTTATCAACAGTCGTTCATCTCCGGTTACCGCCGGGACTTTATCAACGGCCAGTTCACCCTCAAGGATCTGCCCAAGGATTGGGGCAAGACCATCACGCCGTTGATGCCCAAGACGGACGCCAAGACCCCGCTCAAACCGATGCTCTATTTCATCGGCAAATACGAAGTCACCGCCCGCCAATACGCCCAGGTCATGGCCCAGGCGCAATCGTTGGCCAGCGGCGAGCCGGCGCCGGCCTGCGAGGCATTGCAAGCCGAGGCCCCGCAAGGCATGGCCGGGCGTTTGCCCAAGGTGAAGTTGTCGCGATTCGAGGCCGAACGCTTCTCGGCGGTGTATAGCGCCTGGCTGATGAAATACCACAAGGACCTGCTACCGGTGAGCGGTCGTGGTACCTCGGCGGAAGAGGGCGGGCTGGGTTTTGTGCGCTTGCCGACCGAGGTCGAATGGGAATTTGCTGCCCGTGGCGGGCAGGCCATTAGCCGTCAGGACCTGGAAGGGCGTATGTTTCCCCGGCGTCTGGAGGGCAGCGAAAGCGACGGGCCACTGGCGGACTGGGCAGTCTTCAATCAGGTCGCCGGAGGCACCGGCCAGGCAGCGCGCCTGATGCCGATCGGTACCAAACTGCCAAACCCCATCGGCCTGTTCGACGTGATCGGCAACGCTGCCGAGATGGTCCAGGAGTCCTTCCAGCTCGTGCACGCCGGACGCCGCCAAGGCACCTATGGCGGCTTCGTGGTCAAGGGCGGCAATTACCTGGAAGGCGAGGGCACCTTGTTCACCGGGATGCGTCGCGAATACCCGCTGTTCGCCGCCGACGGCACCGAGCAAAGCAACGAAACCACCGGATTCCGGGTGGCGATTGGCGCGTTGTCGGCACCACGTTCGCGCTACAAGGAACTGTTTGCCCAATGGCAGAAAGAAGGTCGGCTGGCTTCGCTGACCGATGCCATCGACGACGCCCAGGACCCGACCAAACGCCTGGACAGCATCATTGCTGCCAGCGTCGATCCGCGCCTGCAAGCCGAGTTGGGGCTGGTCAACGAAGAGCTCAAGCGCAACGTCTCGCTCATCGCCCAGCAGCGCGAGGAAGCGGCCGGCAACCTGATCCAGTCGGCGGCCCTGGTGGCCGAGACCGTCAACAACTACAACATTCGCCTGACCAATTTGCAGAAGAGTCGCCAGCAGGCCTTGGACGCCAAGGACGAGGCCAGCGCCAAGTTGTTCGCTACCGCCATCGACAATGGCCGCAGCGCGCTGGACGGCGCGGTGGCGATCTACATCGACAACCTGGCGACCGGCACGCGCTACACCGATGCCGTGATCCAGGCGCAGTTTCAACGCATCAAGGAAGAGTTGGAGCGCAAGCCGGTACTGGGCAAGAGCCTGGTCACGCGCGCAACGTTATTCGTTCGCCATGTCGGTGATTATCGTCAGCAACGACGAGCCGACCCGGCGGCGATATTGAAGGAATTGCTCGCATCGAACGCTCAGCGGTCTTGATCGTTCGTTGTACAGCGAGCTTGGAAGGGACTCAGGCGGCGGTGGGCCGTGCTGAGCTGGTCAAACTTAAAAGAGAACACAACTATGCTTTCCTCCCGTAAACCTTTTGCTTCGCTTTCCAAGCGTCACTTGCTGCTGATGGCCGTTGGCTTCAGCACCGTACTGACCGGTTGCGCCACGTCGCCGACCTCCAAGGTCGCCTCGAGCACCAAGGTCGAGTACTACCCAAACTGCTACGAGCCGGTGCAGCACCTGCGTGCCACTGATTCGAACATGACTAAGTCGGTCGTCACCGGCGCGGCCGTCGGCGCTGTCGGTGGTGCACTGCTGGGCGCCCTGACCGACTCCGAGAACCGTGGCCGCAACGCCGCTATCGGTGCAGCGGGCGGTGCCCTGGCGGGCGGCGCGGCCGGTTACTACACCGAGCGCCAGAAGCAGATCGCCGATGACAACCAGCGCATCGCGTCCTACGCCTCCGACGTCAACAAAAGCGCCGCTGACATCGACCGCAGCACCGCGTACGCCAAGACTTCGCAGCAGTGCTACCAGAACGCGTTCACCAAACTGGTCGCCGACCGCAAGGCCAAGACCGTCAACGACACCGAAGGCCGCAAGCGCCTGGCAGAAATCGTCGCGGGTCTCAAAGAGTCCAACGACCTGATCGTCGCGGTTAACGGTAAAGCCAGCGAAGACCTGAACAACTACACCCAGGCCTATGAAAAAGACCTGCAGCAAGTAGGCGTGCAGCGCACTGACGTGGTCACTGTGGCAACCGCCGACACCACGCCAGTCGTGGCGCCGACCAAGAGCAAAAAAGCGGTGAAACCGGCGAAAAAACCGGTGCTGCCAACCGTGCCGAAAGAAGCGGTCACCACCGAGAAAACCCTGCAGACCGCACAAGCCAAACAGGCGGAAAGCAAGCAAGTCGCCAGCGCGGGCAACACTCAGGTCAACAGCATGTGCAAGAACCCGGACCTGGGTGACTGGGCACCGGTACCTTGCCCGAATGCTTGATTAAGTTTCTGTAGGTCTTTGATCATTCCCACGCTCTGCGTGGGAGTGATCTGTACTGGCTACACCTTGGCGCTATGCGCCGCCATCGTATTTACTCTCCTTGATTTGCGGCACCGTCAGATTCTGGAAAACCCGATGATCGTGACTGAATTGCAAGTAGTGCAGCACAGGCACCAGGGTCAAGTGATAACGGGTCAGGCGTATTCCAGATTCACTCGCGACCACGTTTTCTATTCGGCCATGAATACCTTCACCGTTAAGCCCGAATTGGAGGAACTTGGTTGTTCATCCATAGGAAGCTAATACCATGTGGGCAAACTCTTTCTTGCTTGGCTGAAGATCAGCGTGCTGCTCCAAGTGCGCGCGCCATGCAGATTCAAGCATGGGTCCATCAAGATCGCCGTCGGTAGCGAGATAGGCGGCGGCATCGTCTTTCACTGCCTGAATGTAGAGTTTGGAGAAGCCATCCTTGATGTCGTTCGTTGTCGTAATAAACGGTCCGACCGTTGTGATGAGCAACCCGTATCCAGTGAATGACGAGGGGGTATAAGTAGGCTCAGCCCGAACTGAGTCGCTACCTACGGGTATGATCATGGCCCCACATAAGCTCCCGAAGGCCAGAGTCCATTTTTTATTGCGCCGAGTAGTCATGATCTGGTTGAACTCCCTGTCTGTGGCCGCCCAAAGCGTGAGCGCGCTGCCATAAGCGACGTGCCGCACCGACTCAACATTGAGAGTGCTTGTGTTTAAGTGGCGGCAACGTTGGCACTTTTGTTGATTCGGGCAGGGGCTACACAATCGAATCAATATCTAAATGGAACGGCGTACCCACCACATAACCTCCCGTGATTGCTGCAATAGCCGCTTCATTGTCTTCGGGGGAGGATGGAATCATCGCCAGTTGTTCCCGGGCGATATTTTCCGGATGAGCGTTCCACCGAAGCAGACTGCCCTGCACCCACTCGGGTTGATCGGCGTAGCTGCCATAAACATCAGCCGCGGTGATCGTCCGCTTGTGCAGCGCCAGCAAGCGGGTCTTGGTTTGGTTGATCTGTTCGACTTCTTTTTCAAGATCCCTTATCGCTTGGGCATTTCGCTGGGGGTTGGCATGAGCACGGGAGAGCTTTTCGATTTTCGCTTTGAGTGCACGCAGTTGTCCTGAGACGTTTGTCAGGGTGTCGCTGACCCATTGGAATTCCGTCAAAGTCACCAGTGAGCGTCTTTTTTCCAGCGCTTCCTGCCAGCGGCGCAGGCTGGCCCAGCATCCGGGAATGTAACTGTCGACCATCGAGTGATGGCCGTTATCTATCACCTGCCGCAGAAATGAGTCGCGCTCGGGCAATCCATCAATCTGTCGCAGTGCTTCAGCGCAACCATGATCGTTGATCGTGCTGCAACCCGGTTCCCAGAGGATGGAGGAGCTGTGACCTTCGCCGAATACCACCGGCATGAAATGATGTAACTGGCCGTGATGCCCATACGGGTCACCCAGGAAATTCATGATCCCGCCTATAAAAAACGCCAAACCACCCACCGGGTGAAGGGCAAGTGCCGCCCCATGGGTGGCGTACATCGGAACGCGGTTGGACGGCGTGTTCATCCAGGTGGAAGGAACACTCGGTACGGGGTCGTTGTGGAAGACGATGCGATGGTGGTTCAGCGGTTTTGCAGCTTCGATAAAGGTTGAGTCGGCGGCGCGGGGAGCGCCGTAGGTGTAAAGCACGATGTCCGGTTGATACCGTTTATTACGTCGCAGCATCTCAGCCAGTAACAGCGCTACCGCACCGCCCAGGCTGTGCCCGGCGATTACCAGCTTTTGCCCGCTGTAGAATTTTTCCATGTAGTCCACAACAAATGTGTAGGCCACCTTCGCTGCCCGATAAAAACCGTTGTGCACTTTGCCATCCCCTTCCTCGAAGGGTACTTGGTGGGCATCCGCATCAAGCCAGGCGTCGGGTCCTATCTCACTGGTTCCCCTGACACTGATCAATATCAACTCGTCGTGATGGGTGATGAAGGCCTGTGTGTCCGAGCTTTCCTTGAGTTCGCGATCATCAAGAAAGTGCAGCTTGGCCGGGTGTTCCTGCTTATCACCCAACTCTGGATTGTTGACTTCGGGGTAGAGCAACGGGTCGAACGGCACCACTTCCAGCCGTTTCGAGTAAGGCACCTCTTCATACAGCGGGTAGTACTTCTTCGTCTGCGAGGGATCGACTTTCCACAACTCATCAAATTGCGGCAGGGCATGACCGAACCAGTTGCCACTGCTGGGCCGCAGTGGAAATGTCACACTATCCGTTTCGACGGGCTGGGTATTCGGGTCTTGGCCAAAGTCGGTGTAACTCAACGTCGACATCAGTGCCAGTTGATAGAGGTTGAGTGCGCAAAACTCGTTGCCTGTCGACAACATTGGTCGCAGCGCTCTCATCGGGCGGACTTCCAGCACATGATGTTTGTTCGGCAGTAAGGCGATGCCTTTTGGCTTGGGCGGCGGCGGGGCGAACCCAAGTTCGGACATGCCCATGTCTGCTGGGGTCATGACAGCGCCCATTCCACCACCAGGGGCCTCTTTATTCCGAAGTGTCAAAGCCCTGGTTTTGGCGGGCTGGCGGAACAGCGTGTGTAACACTGTGTTGGGTGGGGAGCTGCGCGAGGCCAAGGGCGGCAAATGCGCAACGTGCTTGACCAGTTCGCTCACTTCAACCTGGTAATAGGCATCGGGATCTGCGAGGTCCTTCGCTGGATTTGCCAGAGTGCGTACGCCTGATTTGTCGACAAAGCGGGTTTTTTCGGCGCGTACTTGGAGCTCGGTGATGGGGAGTGGGTAGTTCGGCCGCTCCTTTAGTCGGGCATATGTTTCCTCTTTCCCTTGATAAAACTGATTGAGTTTTAGAGTCACCGGGCCGCAGTAATGATCAACGACTTTGCCCGAGCCAGAAGCATCCAGTTTGCCCGTGTAGACAGTGTCTTCGTAATCAATGACTTCATAGGTCAATCCGGCATAGGGTTTGCCATCACCAAATTCATCCACTAACTGAAAACTCGTCGAATGGCCACGCAAAGGGCAGGCGTGGATGTTGCCTTGCATAAATGGCGCATCACTGGCAGCCAAAGGCTCAATACTCATGGGGTCTCGTCCTTGTTTTCCGTGCAGCCCGGGTAAATGGTGCAGATCCTTTCATCCACCATCCTGAAGGTGCTGAAGTCTTTGTAGTTGCCGAAACAGAACGCATCCTGATCTTCAAAGCCTTTCCCCATACAGCGTTTCCAGCCATCAGGCACTTCGACCCAAGTATCACCAAAGGCTGGTTTTTCCTCCTCGGCCAATTTGATCTTCAGCGTTACGGTTTTCCCCGGTAACTGAGTCAGCGTATACGCCGTGAAAGGACGACTCCGGGCGACATTTCCCTGTTCATCCATTTTTTTGCAGGTAAGTAGTTTTATCAGGTAGCGTTTGGGGCCGACTGTGCGAAAAGCCCACTGGCATTCACCAAAGAACTCACCTGCGCCGTCAGTGTTGAAAGTGCCCATTTGTCGCTCTAACAACTCTGGACGTACGGCAATTGCGGCATAGTCAGTGCTTCTATCACTTCGTTCCGGGCCAAAAATGCCTGTCACCTCGACCTCCACACGGTTCAACGCCAGCGGACAGCCGCTCACGGTTCTGTAAAGCGGGATCTCGGAAGTCGCTTCGTATTCCATGTAGACCTTGTTGAATCCAAGCTGAGTACCTTTCCCGCCCGGGACGGTGCACGTTTGCCCTTGGGCGGGCACGTATTTGGCTGTCAGTTCGTACTTGAAGTCAGGCGGAAAATCGGGAACGAAGGTGAAGCTGTCCGACTTGCCGAGCGCGGAACAACCCACTGTCAGGGAGAGGTAGCTGCCGAGAGTCAGGCTTTGAAAGATCCGTTTCATACAGGCGCATTTCCCTGCCAATAAAGCACTTGCTCATATACCCGCTCAAAATGCGCCGCGGGGTCCTCTTCCGGCTTCGGTTGCCATGTCTTGGGCGGCAGGTAACCCGGCGCCTTCAAGCACTGAGTCAGCAAAAAATGCACCTGCTTCGGTTGCTGCCAGCCCCACAAACGGGCCAATTGAATCAAGCCCCACAACCAGTCATCCACATCGAGCTCTGTGGCGAGGGCAGCCAAGGCTTCGGTGTGCTCACGGACGAGGTAGCGGCGAGTGTTATCGAACTGCACGTTCGCGCAGACAATCTCCGGCGTCGGGGTTTTCAGCCACGCCGGTTCGAGCGGTAGCGGGTGTTCGCCGGGGTCAGGGTTGTCTGTGACCGTCCATTGCTCCGCGTGCCAGTAACAGACGCTGGCGATCGGCCCAAGGTATTCGGCACGCTGCTCAGGTTGCAGATAGGTCAGGGCACGCCCCAGTACGCGGTTATCGTGGAAGCGATACACCGCTTGATTCGGCCGCTCACCGACTACCAGCCGGTCGCGCCAGTGAGTGACCAACGCATCAAGGTCAAAGTTGGTGGCGCTCGCCAGCCAGCCCCAATGACGCTCTGGAGTGTCGAGCAGTGCCTGGATGGGCGGATGTTTGACGGTGCCAATATGGAAAAGAACAGGGCCTGCTTGCGCCATTGAATTAGCTGCCGTGCCCACATACAAATTGCGGTACTGATCGGCTCCCAGTTCCTCGGCCAACGCCATGCGCTCGTCGAGCTGATCGTCAGTGTCGAGCATCAGATAGAGATCCCGCCCGGATCGCGATTGCTCGTGTAGCCATTGTTCGAGAGTATTCATGCGATTTCCCCAATACTGCATTGGCCAGCGAGACAAGCCTCACAAAGCGGGCAGTAGTCCGCCGCCTGCTGGCGGGCGCCGGTGACGATAGACAGTGGGCTGGCGATGACGGGATTCGGATTGCTGGGCACAGCCTGAAGCGCCTGTAGCGGCTGAATACCCGCCAGTGGCGCACCACCCTCGACAATGGCCACGCTGCTGAAAATCCCGCCGGCGTTGATGACGATGTGATGACCACCTGCCTTGAGCGTCAGGCTCATGCCGGCATCGATCACCACGTTGGCAGCGGTGACATGCGCCTGTTGCCCGGCCTGAATCACCAGCGAACCCGCGGAGGTCGTGCTGCTATTGCCGCTGATAGTGATCAGCTCATCACCGCCAATCACCGTGCTACGCACACCTTCGGTGGTGTGGAGTTCCTCGCCCTTGATCAGGCTGGTGCTGTTGTTGTCCACCTGCTCGAAGCGGTCGTTGCTGATCAAGCTGTGGCTGTCGTTGAGGATCAGTTGCTCGATGTCGCGTTGGGCGCGCAGGTAGATTTTTTCCTGCCCGGTACGGTCTTCAATCGACAGTTCGTTGTAGCCGCCATTGCGCGGCGAGCTTTGGCTGCGCAGGACCGTTCTGGTCTTATTCTCGGGCAATTGATGAGCGACAGGCGTGACCTTGTTGACCACGCAACCGGTGATCAACGGTTGATCCGGATCGCCCTCCTGAAATGTCACGATCACTTCCATGCCTACGCGCGGGATGGTCACTGTCCCAAAACCTTCGCCCGCCAAACTGGATGCAACCCTTAACCAGCAACTGCTTTTTTCACTGTTGAGTTCTGCCCGATCCCAAGGAAACTCGACACGAACCCTGCCGTACTCATCGCAAAAAATTTCTTCTCCGGGCGGTCCTGTGACACGCGCGGTCTGGCAGACCAGCACAGGTTTTCGGGGAGGCATCGGTGGCCGATAAAACACGTCCCAGGGAATCGCGCTGAAGCGGTTGCGGTAGCCCTGGGTAAAGCCGTCCGCAGGTTCGGCAGCGCTGGTGAGCGACTCTTCAAGCACCTGGGGTTGTTTTCCAGCGTGAGTGACACTGAGCAGCAGCCATAGATCGTTGTACGTTTCGCGTGGGTGTTGCGTCAGGCTGAAAAAATGACCGCTGCGCAGGGTCGACTGGTCGCTTTCGCCTTCGGCCAATTGGTAATCGGTACGGTGCCGTTCCAGCGTCTGCCGGGCGAGCTGTTTACCGCGTTTTTCGCTCTCGAAAAACAGCGGGTACCGATAGTCTTCAAGCTCAGGAGTGAACTCGGCGGTGAAGCGACTTTCCAGCAAAAGATTCGGGCGTTTCAGGTCGTAGTGTCGGCGGGTGGTCGTACTGGAACGGGTGCTGAAACGCAGGGAGAATTGGCTGACCACCGGGTGCTCCGCCACCAGGCCGGAGTCTTGCTGATAAGGGGTTTCGTCCAACTTGGGGAAGCAGGTCTGGTCGTCGGTGAACACCAGCAGATGGCCTTCCCGGGAATGCTGGTGGTGCCAGGCGATGCCATCCTCGGCGCACAGCCGCTGGACAAACTCGAAGTCATTTTCCGCGTATTGAGTGCAGTACTCGCGCTCGGGACTTGTTTCGACGTTGAAGGTGAAAGCATCGGCCTGAATGCCATGCCCCTTGAAGACCTGAGCGATGATTTGCGGCACCGTCAGGAACTGAAAAATCCGTTGGTTGTGGCTGAACTGCAAGTAGTGCAGCGCGGGCACCAAGGTCAGGTAATAACGGGTCAGGCGTCTACCAGCTTCACCTATGAGCACATCTTCGATACGGCCATGAATGCCTTCACCATTGTGGCCGAACTGGAGAAACGCTGGCTGGCTGAGCAAGCTCTCCAGATCGAAATCAGGGTATTCGCTAACCAGCTCAATCTGGATCGAATACAAGGTGCTGATGGCTTCAGTGCCGTCAAAGGCCAGCACTTTGAAATCGTTGCGAACCGTTGGGATCAACAACGTGAAGTGAGCAGCATTGGCCGGGGCGAACATACGCTTATCCTTTTGCTTTTCCGTGGCTCGTCCTTAAGCCGAAAGAGGAGACAAATTGCGGTGCACAAGCCATGCCCGGCGTGAGCAAACGCAAACTGTCCAGCACGCTAACAAGAGGGCAAAAGAATGAATGTCGGACGCGTCCAGAAAGTACGTCAGAGTTTTCCGCATTTCAAAATGTTGCGTCAGCAATGCACGAATGGCTTTCGATACTTTTGTAGGAAGTTTGAGGCGGACTGAGTACGTATTTGGAGGGATGGGTGAAATAAAAGGTGCGATCATTTTGGTGGCGCCTTTTATTTCTTATTGTCAGTTATTGCTACGTCCATGGATGACTGTAACTTTTCGGAAAGCTCCTACATTTTTTATGTTTTATTTTTGTCATGCTGGGTTCCGTTTCAGGGCGTGAATGTCCGGTGATTATTGGCGGGGTTGATTAACCGCTCTGGCTCAATGGTTGCGGGGGTGATTCGTCGAGGGAGGAGAGGTCAAAATCGGCATCAGGGAATCCCCTGTCCCCTATAGGGTGATCTCCTACAGCAACAAAAAAGACGCAGTTTTATTGTTTGATCGGGTGCTTGCAAATGGCCATCATTGTGATTAGGATGCGCGCCTTGAAAGAGCGCGAACTCAATTGGATGAGACTCATCGCAACTCTTTGATACTGTTCGGCGCCATTTCAACTCCAATGGCCGCATGACTGTAATTCTAATTAAAGGTCACGGATGTCCTACTCAAGCAAACTTTCCGCTCATTACCTTGAACTTGCAAAAGCCTCTGTTTCAAAAGAGAATTTCGCGGGCGAGGATGTTCGTTTTTCGAGCGAATATGAAGCGTTGGAAAGCGAGCTGGGCAAAGCCCAATCCATGCACGAAAGCGGTCAGATCGACTGGCTGAAAATCCGCGAAAACAGTGAAAACCTGCTGCGCACCCAATCCAAGGATTTGCGTGTTGGCGCGTGGCTAACCTGGGCGCTGTACCAGCGAGAATCCTTCCAGGGGCTGTTGGCCGGTCTCGGTTTGTTGCATCACCTCTGTGAAAACCACTGGGCCGAGGTTCATCCGAACAAGGCCCGCACTCGCTCCGCTGCCATCAGCTGGTTGGTGCCGCGTCTTGAGCAGGTGCTGAACGAAAACGTCGCGATCAAAGAGCAGCTGCCGCTGTTCCGCCGTCTGGTCGAGCATCTGGAAGGCCTCGACTCCGCGTGCACCGAGCATCTGGGCGATGACGCGCCGTTGCTGCTGCCGATTTCCCGTCGCTTGAAAAACATGGTCCAGCGCGCCGCCGACAACCAGCCGGAGCCCGGTGTGGTGGGCGCCGCGGTGGCGCAGGTCAAGCAGGCTGCGACCCAGCTGCTCACCCCCGGCGCACCAATCGACAACGAGAAAGAAGCCCACAAGGCTCTGCGTGCCCAGCAAGAAAACGCCCGTCCGTTGTGTGCCTGGTGGCTCAAGCAGAAAGCTACCGACCTGCGCGCCCTGCGCCTCAATCGCACGCTGTTGTGGTTGCCCATCGACGCGGTGCCTGAGCGCAACGCAGAGCAGATCACCGTTCTGCGTGGCTTGCCGGCGGACAAACTCAAGGCCTATCAGGACCGCTACGACCAAGGGAAATACGCTGATCTGCTGGTGGAGCTGGAGGCGAGCCTGGCGAAGGCGCCGTTCTGGTTCGATGGCCAGCGAATGGTCTGGGAATGCCTTCAAGGGCTGAACGCCGAGATGGCGATGCGCGAAGTGGAAATCCACTTCGCGCTTTTGGTTCAGCGCCTGCCCGGCATCATCGAATTGCGTTTCCATGACGGTGCGCCGTTCGCCGATCCGGCCACCCGCGCCTGGATCGGTGCCCACGTCATGCCACACCTGCAAAGCGCCAGTGCGCCGCGCAAGGTCGAAGTCGCCGATACCCAGCCGGCCTGGGAACTGGCCCTGGAAGAAGTCCTGCCGATTCTGCGCAAGGACGGCCTCAAGGCCGCGGTGCAGGTCCTCAAGCAGGGCCTGCAAAGTGCCCACGGCGGTCGGGTTCGATTCTTCTGGCAGTTCGCCCTCGCACGGCTGTGTTTCATGGCCAAGAAATACGAGCTGGCCAAGACCCAACTCGAAACCCTCGACCAAACATTACAGGACTCAGGCCTGCACGCCTGGGAGCCCGATCTTGCGCTGGAAGTGCTGCATTTGCTGCATAGCTGCTGCGAGTTGCTGCCGCAGAACCATGCAGTGCGTGAACGCAAGGAAGAGATTTATCGCAGGCTGTGCCACCTCGATCTCGAAGTGGTACTCGAATAGGCCCCCGGGCCACAACCGCAAGGAGAAAAGCCATGGCCAAAGAAGGCTCGGTAGCCCCCAAGGAACGCATCAACGTCACCTTCAAACCCGCCACCGGCGGTGCTCAGGAAGAGATTGAACTGCCGCTGAAACTACTGGCAATCGGTGACTACACCCACCGCAAGGACGAACGCAAAGTCGAAGATCGCAAGCCGATCAGCATCGACAAAATGACTTTCGACGAAGTGCTGGCCAAGCAAGAGCTGAGCCTGACGCTGAGCGTGCCGAACCGTCTTCAGGAAGAAAGCGACACTGAAGAACTGGCCGTGAAACTGCGCGTCAACTCGATGAAGGACTTCAACCCGGCCTCGCTGGTCGAGCAAGTGCCTGAGCTGAAAAAACTGATGGAACTGCGCGACGCGCTGGTGGCCCTCAAAGGCCCGCTGGGTAACGCACCTGCGTTCCGCAAAGCCATCGAAGGCGTGCTCGCCGACGACGAATCCCGCGGTCGCGTACTGGGTGAACTGGGCCTGAACGCCGCAGCCCAGGACGCCTGAGCCCCTATCAGCCAAGGAAGCCAACACAATGAGCACTAGCGCAGCACAGCAAAAGAGCAACGAGAACGGCGAATACAGCATTCTCGACAGCATCATCGCCGAAACCCGCCTGACCCCGGACGACGAAGCCTACGACATCGCCAAACGCGGTGTGTCGGCGTTCATCGAAGAGCTGCTCAAGCCGCAGAACAACGGTGAGCCGGTCAAGAAGGCCATGGTCGATCGCATGATCGCCGAGATCGATGCCAAGCTCAGCCGTCAGATGGACGAAATCCTGCACCACCCGGACTTCCAGTCCCTGGAATCGTCGTGGCGTGGCCTGCAGTTGCTGGTCGACCGCACCAACTTCCGCGAAAACATCAAGATCGAAATCCTCAACGTCTCCAAAGAAGACCTGCTGGACGATTTCGAAGATTCGCCGGAAGTGATGCAGGCTGGCCTGTACAAGCACATCTACACCGCTGAATACGGTCAGTTCGGTGGTCAACCGGTTGGCGCGATCATCGCTAACTACTTCATGTCCCCAAGCTCGCCGGACGTGAAACTGATGCAGTACGTGTCCAGCGTTGCCTGCATGTCCCACGCGCCGTTCATCGCGGCGGCCGGCCCGAAATTCTTCGGCCTGGAAAGCTTCACCGGTCTGCCGGACCTGAAAGATCTGAAAGATCACTTCGAAGGCCCGCAATTCGCCAAATGGCAGAGCTTCCGCCAGTCGGAAGACTCCCGTTACGTGGGCCTGACCGTGCCGCGTTTCTTGCTGCGTAACCCGTACGACCCGGAAGAAAACCCGGTCAAATCGTTCGTGTACAAAGAAACCGTCGCCAACAGCCACGAGCACTACCTGTGGGGCAACACTGCCTACGCGTTCGGCACCAAACTGACCGACAGCTTCGCCAAATTCCGCTGGTGCCCGAACATCATCGGCCCGCAGAGCGGTGGCGCAGTTGAAGACCTGCCGTTGCACCACTTCGAAAGCATGGGCGAAATCGAAACCAAGATTCCTACCGAGGTATTGGTTAGCGACCGTCGTGAATACGAACTGGCCGAGGAAGGCTTCATCTCCCTGACCATGCGTAAAGGCTCCGACAACGCGGCGTTCTTCTCCGCAAGCTCGGTGCAGAAGCCGAAGTTCTTCGGCATCAGCGCTGAAGGCAAGGCCGCAGAGCTGAACTACAAGCTCGGCACCCAACTGCCGTACATGATGATCGTCAACCGCCTGGCTCACTACTTGAAAGTGCTGCAGCGCGAGCAACTCGGTTCGTGGAAAGAACGCACCGACCTCGAGCTGGAACTCAACAAGTGGATCCGTCAGTACGTGGCCGACCAGGAAAACCCGAGCGCCGAAGTCCGTGGCCGTCGTCCACTGCGCGCTGCCCAGATCATCGTCAGCGATGTTGAAGGCGAGCCTGGCTGGTACCGCGTCAGCCTGAACGTGCGTCCGCACTTCAAGTACATGGGTGCCGATTTCACCCTGTCGCTGGTTGGCAAGCTGGACAAAGAGTAAACGGAGCGACTCATGACTGGATACGGCAGCCTTTTCGAACGCCTGGGTGGCGACGCGGACAAACGCGTCGGCTGGAGCCGCGAGGTTTCCGCCATGGCGTCCGTGGCTGCCCATTTGGCCAAGATGCTCAGCACCCGTGCGGGCAGCGTGCAAACGCTGTCCGATTACGGGCTACCCGATCTCAATGACATGCGCCTGAGCCTGCACGACTCCCTGAGTCAGGCCCGTCTGGCCATCGAAAATTTCATCGAAGCCTACGAGCCACGCCTGAGCAATGTGCGTGTCATTTCCCTGCCGCGTGAGCACGATCAGCTTCGCCTGTCCTTCAGCATTGAAGGCTTGCTGGAAGTTGATGGTTTCAAGCGTCAGGTCAGTTTCGCCGCGCGCCTGGATGGCAGCGGTCAAGTAAAGGTCAATTAAGGAGACTCCGATGTCCGGCAAACCCGCAGCACGCGTCACCGACCCCACCGCTTGCCCGCTCCCCGGCCACGGCACCAACCCGATCGCCGCCGGTTCCGGCGACGTGTTCTTCGACGGCCTCGCGGCCGCCAGCCAAGGCGATGCCTCGGCGTGTGGTGGTGCGTTGGTTGGTGACCTTGCGACTACCGTTTTGATCAATGGTAAGTCGGCGGCAACGGTGGGTTCCGTCGGTACTCACGGCAATAAGGTTACGGCTGGGTCTTCGACGGTGATTATTGGGAATTCGCATACGCCGGTGCCGTTTGTGGCGCCGTTGCCGGTGATTATCCCCGGAATATTCAATCGTGTTTTTGCCTTTAAAACTGCCAGTGGGAAAACGGTCGAGGGACTGAGTTATAAAATAGTTTCCGAAAGTGGAATCGAGAAGTTTGGTACCGCGGTAGCTGGAACGTCTACCTGTTTCTCTACGGGGCAGAAACCTGAGTCCGTCTCGATTTTTGTAACTTCGGAGTAATTTATCGTTGGAAACGATTATTGAAATTGGCGGCGTGCCTTATACCTTTGTTACCGAAGACGGTGCTACCGCATTAAGGCTTGATGATAAGACGACCGCCAGCAATGATACGGATCTGGGGACTTTGAATCTCCCTGAAGTTTGGTTGGTGACTCGTTCTAATGGCGTGCCTCTATTCGCTGTAAAACCAGATATATGTGATAAGCCTTTTCGAATTCTAAGCGCTGAAAAGCTATACGCTGAGAAGATTCAATGGTTTGAACCATTGGCCGGCTTCTATCGCGAACGCTTATGGGTAAACCCCGAAAGTAATGTGGAAGGGTCGGAAGTGTATGGAGCTTATAGAAAGCATACATGGCAATCGATTATTGATTTTGCAATCGTGGACAGGCCATCGCTTGTTTACTATAGAAATCTTCCCGGAGATTGGAAAAAACAACCTGAAGGTGGTGCCAAGTATCTTCTTTGTCTCGTTGAAGGGGATCCTTACTGGACAGATGGACTGGGGCAAATTCCATTCGCAGTGGATACCTTCCGAAAGTATTGGGAGGAAACCCACGAGGTTGATTCCGCGATCAGGAAGACTAGCCAAACCGGCCTAGACTGGGCAGACGGAACGCTCGGCGGCAGCGACGATGGCAGTAAGAATGTCTATGACAACTTCATAATCATCAGGGCCTGTTTGTGGGCTTCTGAGAACTTTGAGCTGGTGCTCGAGAAAAGAGCCATGAGCGGTCAAAGATTTGGGATCGGCGGTGCGACAGTCGCAAGCACTGTGTTCAAACCCGCCTCTAATGTACGGCTCAAGACGTCGATTGACGCAGGCCTGTTGGCAAAATACAAAACATGGGGAGCGTGATTTTGAAAGTTTTCGTTGGTGCCGTTATTTATTTGCTCGTCGGCGTCTTGTATTTCTACGTGCATGATATTGGCGTTGTTTACTACAAGTCGCATATGGGCTTCACAGACAGGGGGGCCGCAATAGGTGGTACCGCAGAGCTGACGTTTTACTTTTTTATTTTGGCCAATTTTATCGTTTTCTTTATGCCTAAGGTTTTGTTGAAGTTACTTGTGATAGCAGTGATGCTGATTGTTGTGCTGTTTTATTTTTTGCCAGATAACCCGGTGCGAGCATTCGCCTATGGTGGTCTTACTACCAGTATGAGTTTGTTGGCGCTTGTGTTGCGCTTGATAATTGAGCGGTGGCGCTCTAAAAGTTTCGTTTAAACGGGCCGCAACATGAACGAAGTTGGAGTGGTGTTTATATCCATGGATAGGCAAGTCAGGAAGTCTTCAACGGGTGTGACGCTTGAGCCTGATGATTACACTCGTCAGCAATACGCCCTTCGCATACACGGCGGAATCTTGAGATGACTCGTCTCTTGCGCCCCTATCCGTTCGTCTGGACTGTGTCGAAATGATCTCGCTACAACGCTTCCTCATGGCGATGGGTGCGCTCGCCTGCGTGGCGCTCGTGGTGATCGTTTCCTACATGGACTTTTCGAAAGATCAGCTTCGCGTGTTGAGCGAGTACCCGAATGCGAAATGGCGTGGCGGTGCTGAGGGTGGCCAGTTCGTCGAAATCACCAAATCTGAACGGCCCTATTATTTCGTTCAGATCAGAAATGATGATGGATCATTGTGGGATCAAGGTTGGCTGAAATCTGGAGAAGAAAACAGTGAGCCATTCACTGTCGATAACGTGATGTTCTTCGCCGGCGAGGGCGTTATTTATCTTCAGCAACGCCAGATTCTGAGTGCCGATAGAGCCATGACCGGAGCTGAGCATGAATAGCCGTCGAGTCATCGGTCTGATCGTGCATGCGCTGGCCTGCGTGCTCTACATCGTGCTCAATAACTTTGCAGTGCCTATCTACAAACAGCTCGTCGGCGGCCTGACCTCACGTGGCGTGGCCATCGGCATGGGCATGTACCTGGTTTTTTACTTTTTTGTTTTCCTCAATGTTGCTCTGGTCTTAATCAATCGCCTGGCCATCAAGTTTGGCGTGACGGTCTTCATGATGCTGGCGATCCTGTTTTACCTGCTACCGCAATACCCCGTTCGCGCCGTGGCGTATTGCGCGTTGGCGGGTGGTTTGACGATGTTGGCGATTGTGCTGAGCCATGTCATGAACGCAGCCTTTGTCCGCTTGCGCGGGAAACAGGGAGCGGGCCAGTCGTGATGCGCAACCGTCGAACAATATCACCCGATGTGTTGATTGCGATCCCTGATCGGCGCGGCGGTGCTCCGTCAAACGCGAGCGCGAGGATCTTCAGCGCAGTTGGACCCTCAAGGATGGAGCCTTTTGCCCATGATTGACGTATCAGACGAGATGCGCATGTACCTGATGTTCATCGCCGACAGCAATCTGTTCGGCGGCATCGCGATCGTAAGTTTTCTGCTGATTGTTACGGCAATCAGCAAGCGACTGCGCCAGTCATGGCTGCATCGCGCGCTGACTTTCATGGTCCTGATTTCGTTGGTGGCCATCGAAATCGCCGGCAGTTGCTACTCATCGGTGCCTCCCGCATGAACATGCCGACGCGAATCATCTGCTGCCTGTTGATCCACAGTGTTTTCTGTGTGGGCTACACGTTTCTGAATAACTTCGCGGCCGAATGGTACATCTCGACCTACGGCGGCTTGACCTCCCGTGGCGTGAACATTCGTCTTACCAGCAAATTCCTCTACGAGTGTTTTCTCGTCTTCAACGCGGTGCTGGCGCTGATTCCTGTGCTACGTGTGAAGTTGATCCTGTGGGCGATCTGGGTGGGGCTGATTCTCTTGTGGATGCTGCCGGATCATCCGCTGCGGGCGCTGCTCTATGGCATTGGCCAAGGGACATTCACCTTGACGGCGATCCTTCTCAGCACAGGACTGGATAGCTGGTACAAGCGCAAATTTGCAGGCGCCAAAGCCTCGAAGCTCGCGTCGGGGGCCGACCATGCTTAGCCGCGCGCAACTGAGTTTCTTCATGGTCGCCTTGTGGTGGCCATTGCTTGCTGTACTGACGATCTCTTCCTATGACCTGTGGATTGGCGCGTACACGACGTTCGATTCATCCCACACCCATTGGGAGTACCTGTTGTGGTGGGGCATTCCTGGGCTTTTGGGGTTTTCGCTGTGGATGTCCCGATCCGCGAAGGGCCGAAACGAGCAACAAGCGCTGCGAATGGTCTGGTGGGCGCCGGTGAAGTTCATCCCTTTTTACATCGTGCCATGGGTGATTTATGGCGTGTGTTGTTTGATCGCTGGGCAGTCTCAGGACGCTTACATGGCGTTCGGCTGGACCATGGTTGTGCCTTTCCTACTGATCGCCGGTTATGTCTGTGCCGGCGTAACGGTCGCGCTCTACAGGATATTTTTTTGATGAGTACCACCACCAGGCAGGTAACCCATGTCCTTTAACCACTACTACCAAAGCGAACTCACCGCACTGCGCCAACTCGGTCGCCGTTTCGCCGAGCGTAGTCCCGCGCTGGCGCCGTATCTGGGCCAGGCCGGGCGGGATCCGGACGTGGAGCGGTTGCTCGAGGGCTTTGCCTTTCTGACCGGGCGCCTGCGCCAGAAGCTCGACGACGAGTTGCCGGAACTCAGCCACTCGCTGATGCAGCTGCTGTGGCCGAACTACATGCGGCCGCTGCCGGCGTTCAGCATTTTGCAGTTCGACCCGTTGAAGCGTTCCGGGCCTGCGTTGAGGGTCGAGCGTGATACTCCGGTGGAGAGTGTGCCGGTCGATGATGTGCGCTGCCGTTTCCGCACCTGCTACCCAACCGAGGTGTTGCCGCTGGATCTGGCCGCGCTGACTTACTCGGTGAAGGGCGACGGTTCGCTGTTGAGCCTGCGTCTGGAGATGAGCGCTGATGGTCACTTGGGCGAGTTGGAGCTGAGCCGTCTGCGTTTGCACTTCGCCGGTGAGCGCTACATCAGCCAGATGCTTTACCTGAGCCTGTTGCGCAACCTTGAAGGCATCGAACTGATCCCGCTGGATGGCGCCGGCAAGGCCATCAACGGTGTAAACGGTCAGCCGATGGCGTTCAAGATTCCCGGCGACCGTGTGCAGCCGGTGGGTTTTGCGGAAGAAGAAGCGTTGATCCCGTATCCGCTGAACACCTTCCGCGGCTATCGCTACCTGCAGGAATATTTCGCCTTCCAGGACAAATTCCTCTTCGTCGACATCAACGGTCTGGACCTGCTCAAGGCGCTGCCGGAAGACACGCTGAAGCAGATGCGCGGTCTGGAATTGCGCTTCGATATTCGCAAGAGCGGCATCATGCGTATGCGTCCGACCCTGGACAACGTGAAGCTCTACTGCACGCCGATCGTTAACCTGTTCGAGCACGACGCACTGCCGATCCGCCTCGATGGTAAACAGGACGAATACCTGCTGTTGCCTGCCGAGTTCGACCTGGAAAACTGCGGCGTGTTCTCGGTGGAAACCGTCACTGGCTGGAAACCCGGTGGCCTCGGTTATCAGGAGTACGTGCCGTTTGAATCCTTCGAGCACGACCCGAGTTTCGACGTGCCCACCAGCCGTCCGCATTACAGCATCCGCCAGCGTTCATCCTTGCTGCACGACGGCCTCGACACCTACCTGAGCTTCGGCATCCGCCACACCGAAGCCCACGAAACCCTGTCGATCGAGCTGATGTGCACCAACCAGAACCTGCCGCGCAAGCTCAAGCTCGGCGACATCTGCATGGCCTGCGAAGAGACCCCGGAGTTCCTTAGCTTTCGCAACATCACCCCGGCCACTTCGAGTTTTGCGCCGCCGCTGAACCGTGACTTCCTCTGGAAGCTGATCAGCAACATGTCGCTCAACTACCTGTCGTTGGCTGACGTCAATGCGTTGAAGGTGATTCTCGAAACCTACGACCTGCCGCGCTACTACGACCAACACGCGGAAAAAGTCAGCAAACGCCTGCTCGGCGGCCTCAAGCACATCAAGCACCACCACGTTGACCGCTTGCACCGTGGCTTGCCGGTGCGCGGGTTGCGCACCGAGCTGACCATCGACCCGGAAGGGTATATCGGCGAGGGCGACCTGTTCGTGTTCGCTTCGGTTCTTAACGAGTTTTTCGCGCTTTACGCCAGTCTCAATTCGTTCCACGAGCTGCGGGTAAAAAGCACACAGGGAGAGGTGTACCAATGGACACCACGTATGGGCCTGCAGCCCCTGCTTTAAGCGGGCTGACCCGGGTAATACGCGAGTACTCGCTGTTTCAGGCCGTGCTGCTGGTCATTGACCGGCTGCGTGAGGCACACCCGCACCTGAGCGAAGACGACCTGTACGACCAGCTGGAATTCCAGGCCAATCCGAGCCTGGGTTTCCCTGGCAGCGACGTCGATCGCGTGGAGTTTTTCAAAGAACACGGGCAGATGCGTGCGCGTCTGCGTTTCAACCTGATCGGCCTGGTCGGTTCCGGTTCGCCGCTGCCGGCGTTCTATGGCGAACAGGCCCTGGGCGACAGCGAAGACGGCAACCCGACCCGCAACTTCCTCGACCTGTTCCACCATCGCCTGCAACGGCTGATGCTGCCGATCTGGAAAAAATACCGCTACCGCGCAAGCTTCCAGAGCGGCGCCCTCGATCCGTTTTCCTCGCAGTTGTTTGCGTTGATCGGCCTCGGTGGCGAAGAGATCCGCAGGGCTCAGGAGCTGAACTGGAAACGCTTGTTGCCGTACCTCGGCCTGCTCAGCTTGCGGGCGCACTCGGCGGCGCTGATCGAAGCGGTGCTGCGTTACTACTTCAAGCATGCCGAACTGACCATCGAGCAGTGCATCGAGCGCCGCGTCGAAATCCTCGACGAGCAGCGCAATCGCTTGGGTCGCGCCAACAGCATGCTCGGCGAAGACCTGGTGCTGGGCGAACACGTGCGCGATCGCAGCGGCAAATTTCGCATTCACATTCGCGAGCTCGACTGGCAACGCTTTCACGAATTCCTGCCGATCGGTTTCGGCTACCAGCCGCTGTGCGCGCTGGTGCGGTTCACCCTGCGTGACCCGCTCGATTACGACATTCGCCTGGTGTTGCGCCAGGAAGAAATCCGCGAACTGCGCATCGGTGAACAGAACGCTTGTCGCCTGGGATGGACCAGTTGGTTGGGCCGCGAAAAAGCGGACGGCGTGGTGACCTTGGGCAGCAAAATTCATTAAGGACAGATGACACATGATCAACGTAGACCTGCAACAACTTATCCAGGCGCTGGACGCCGAAACCCGTCGTGATCTGGAAAGTTCTGCGGAACGCTGCGTCGCCCGTGGCGGCAGCAAGATCCTCGTCGAAGACCTGCTGCTGGGCCTGCTGGAACGCCCGCAAGGCCTGCTCGCCCGTGCGTTGCAAGATGCCGAAGTCGATGCCGGCGAACTGAGCGCCGCGCTGCAATCGCGGGTCGAGCACAGCGCCTCGCGCAACCCGGTGTTCGCCCCGGAACTGGTGCAGTGGCTGCAAGACGCCTTGCTGGTGGCCAACCTCGAATTGGGCCAGAGCCAGGTCGAGCAAGCCGCGTTGATCCTCGCACTGCTGCGCAACCCGATGCGTTACGCCGGCAGTCGTTATCAGCCGTTGCTGGCCAAGCTGAACATTGAGCGCCTGAAAGAATTCGCCCTGTCGCAGAAAGAACAACCGGCCACCGGCAAACCCGCTGTGCCCGGCGAATCGCTGCTGCAGCGCTTCACTCACAACCTGACCCAACAGGCCCGCGACGGCAAACTCGATCCGGTGCTGTGCCGTGATGGTGCGATCCGGCAGATGGTCGACATCCTCGCCCGTCGTCGCAAGAACAACCCGATCGTGGTTGGTGAAGCCGGCGTCGGCAAAACCGCCATCGTCGAAGGTCTGGCCTCGCGCATCGCGGCCGGTGAAGTGCCACAGGTACTCAAAGGCGTCGAGTTGCTGTCGCTGGACATGGGCCTGTTGCAGGCCGGCGCCAGCGTCAAAGGTGAATTCGAACGTCGCCTTAAAGGCGTGATCGACGAAGTCAAAGCCTCGCCAAAACCGATCATTCTGTTTATCGACGAAGCTCACACTTTGATCGGCGCGGGCGGCAATGCCGGTGGTTCCGACGCGGCCAACTTGCTGAAACCGGCCCTGGCCCGTGGCGAATTGCGCACCATCGCCGCCACCACCTGGGCGGAGTACAAGAAATACTTCGAGAAAGACCCGGCCCTGGCCCGTCGTTTCCAACCGGTGCAACTGCACGAACCGACGGTCAGCGAAGCGGTGACCATCCTGCGTGGTCTGGCTCAGGTTTACGAGAAGAGCCACGGCATCTACCTGCGCGATGACGCAGTGGTTGCAGCGGCCGAGTTGTCTGCCCGTTACCTGGCGGGTCGTCAGCTGCCGGACAAAGCCGTCGACGTGCTCGATACCGCTTGCGCCCGTGTGCGCATCAGCCTCGCCGCCGCCCCGGAAAGCCTGGAACGCCTGCGCGGCGAACTGGCCGAAGGTGGCCGTCAACGTCAGGCCCTGCGTCGTGACGCCGAGGCGGGTCTGCTGATCGATCATGAAGCGCTGGACGCTTTGGAAGATCGCTTGGCCGATGCTGAAGACGAAATGGTCGCTCTGGAAACCCTCTGGACTGAGCAGAAAGAATTGGCTGAGCGCCTGCTGGAGCTGCGTCAGCAACTGGCCAAGGCTCGCGAAGCCGCTGCCGTCGAACCGACCATCACGGTCGAAGAAGACGCTGAAGGCACCGTGATCGAAACCCTGCCAGTAGACGAAGCACAAAGCGTCGCTTCCCTGGAAACTGCGCTGAACGAAACCCACCGCGCCCTGACCGAGGCTCAAGTCAAAGAACGTCTGGTGAGCTTCGAAGTCTGCCCGCGTCTGGTGGCCGAAGTGATCAGCGCTTGGACCGGTGTGCCATTGGCGCAACTGGCCCGCGAGCACAACGCCAAGGTCGCGAGCTTCGCCACCGATTTGCGCACCCGTATTCGTGGTCAGGAACAAGCGGTTCATGCCCTCGACCGTTCGATGCGTGCCACTGCCGCTGGCCTGAACAAGCCTGATGCGCCGGTCGGTGTGTTCCTGCTGGTCGGCCCGAGCGGCGTCGGCAAAACCGAAACCGCGCTGGCCCTGGCCGACTTGCTCTACGGCGGCGATCGCTTCATCACCACTATCAACATGTCCGAGTTCCAGGAGAAGCACACCGTCTCGCGTCTGATCGGTGCGCCGCCGGGCTACGTCGGTTACGGCGAGGGCGGCATGCTCACCGAAGCCGTACGCCAGAAACCGTACTCGGTGGTGTTGCTCGATGAAGTCGAGAAAGCCGACCCGGACGTGCTCAACCTGTTCTACCAAATCTTCGACAAAGGCGTGGCCAACGACGGGGAAGGGCGCGAGATCGACTTCCGCAACACGCTGATCCTGATGACCTCGAACCTGGGCAGCGACCGCATCAGCGAACTCTGCGAAAACGGCGCGCGGCCGACTGCAGAAGTGCTTGAAGAAACCATTCGCCCGGTGCTCAGCAAGCACTTCAAACCGGCGTTGCTGGCGCGCATGCGCGTGGTGCCTTACTACCCGGTCGGTGGCCCGGTGCTGCGCGAGCTGATCGAAATCAAACTCGCTCGTTTGGGCGAGCGCCTGAACCGTCGTCAGCTGGATTTCACCTACTCCCAGGACCTCGTCGATCACTTGGCCGAACGCTGCACTCAAAGCGACAGCGGCGCGCGCCTGATCGACCACTTGCTCGACTTGCACGTGCTGCCGTTGGTGGCTGACCGTTTGCTCGATGCAATGGCCTCCGGTGAAAGCCTCAAGCGTGTGCATGCGACGCTCGACGGCGACGCCAGCGTGATGTGCGAGTTCGCCTGAGGTGGGTGTGATGTTCACTCAAGTGCCGCAACCACTGGTCTATGCCGAAGCCTTGCTGGCGCAGTTCGCCAGCCTGTCGCGCGCGGCGGACGGTGCTGCGCTGCTGGGTGACTTCGTGCGCGGTTTGGCCGAGCTCAGCGGTTGCGAACTAACGCAGTTGTATTTGCTGGACGCGACCCACACCTGCCTGGGAATGAACGCCGAGTGCCTGAACGGCATTCTGCAACCCAGGGAGGGGGCGAGCCTGCCGGCGGATTACAACGGTGAACAACTGCTGCAATTCGCCCTGTGCCAGAACCGCGTGGTATGCCTCAGCGAGCTGAGCGGCAGCCTGCACGAAACCAGTTTCCTGCCGCTCCAGGCCACGCCTTGGCAGTCGCTGTTGTGCGTGCCGTTGGTTAATCAGCAAAAGGCTGTCGAAGGTTTGCTGCTGTGCGCCAGTCGCCGGCAGATCGACCTGCAAGGCTTTGCCGATTCCCTCGGTCAACTGGGCTCGTTCGTGCTTGGCCAATTGCACTTGCTGCAGCGTTTGCGTCAGCCGACCGGCAATACACGGCCGACTCCGGTCAACGTCCCGAGCGCCAGCGGTTATGGCCTGATCGGCAAGAGCTCGGCGATGCGCCAGACCTATTCGCTGATCAGTAAAGTTTTGCACAGCCCTTACACCGTGCTGCTGCGCGGTGAGACCGGCACTGGCAAGGAAGTGGTCGCGCGGGCGATTCACGATTGCGGCCCGCGACGTTCCCAGGCGTTCATCGTGCAGAACTGCGCGGCGTTCCCTGAAAACCTGTTGGAAAGCGAGCTGTTCGGCTACCGCAAAGGCGCCTTCACCGGCGCCGACCGCGACCGTGCCGGGCTGTTTGACGCGGCCAATGGCGGCACCTTGTTGCTCGATGAAATCGGCGACATGCCGTTGTCTCTGCAAGCCAAATTGTTGCGCGTATTGCAGGAAGGCGAGATCCGCCCGCTGGGTTCCAACGACACCCACAAGATCGACGTGCGCATCATCGCCGCGACGCACCGGGATTTATCGGTGCTGGTCAGCGAAGGCAAATTCCGCGAGGACTTGTACTACCGCCTCGCGCAATTCCCGATCGAGCTGCCGGCCCTGCGTCAGCGCGAAGGCGACATCCTCGACTTGGCCCGGCACTTCGCCGACAAGGCGTGCGCGTTTCTGCAACGGGATGCGGTGCGTTGGTCCGACGCGGCGCTGGATCACCTGTCCGGTTATGCCTTCCCCGGCAACGTGCGTGAACTCAAAGGTTTAGTCGAGCGCGCGGTGCTGTTGTGCGAAGGCGGCGAGTTGCTGGCCGAGCATTTCTCCCTGCGCATGGAAGCCATGCCGGAAGACAGCAGCCTGAACCTGCGAGAACGCCTGGAGCAGGTTGAACGCAGCCTGCTGCTCGACTGCCTGCGCAAAAACGACGGCAACCAGACCCTCGCCGCCCGCGAATTAGGCCTGCCGCGCCGCACGCTGCTGTACCGCCTCGGTCGCCTGAATATCAATTTGGGTGACTTCGATGGGTAGGCAAAAGACCGTCGATTTCACCTCATTCGCTTCTAACAGCGCCACCCAAACGGGTCGGCGCTTTGCGCTTTGTCTACCCCTGGAGACCCTCTGATGTCTGTTCGTCACTGGCAAGCCGTCCTGCTGACCCTCGTCGTTCTATGCAGCCTCGGCGGCTGTAGCGGCAATTACAAATACAACGACAACACCTATCGCCCATTGGGTGATCCGCAGGCGGTCAATCGCGGCAAGTGACCGCAAGGAGTATCACCATGGAACTGGTTTTCGAAATGCTGAACACCAAGCAGTTCGTGCCCACGGATTTGTGCCAGAAGACCTTCAAGCAGGCCGGTGGCGTGATCGGCCGAGGCGAGGATTGCGACTGGATCATTCCCGACCGCAAGCGTCACTTGTCCAACCACCACGCGTTGATCAGCTACCGCGAAGGCACATTTTTCCTGACCGATACCAGCAGCAACGGTATCCAGGACAGCGAAAGCGGCGCGCGCCTGCGCAAGGGTGAGCCGATGCGCATCGAGCACGGCAGCGTGTATGTGCTGGGTGACTTTGAGATCCGTGCGCGATTGGTGCGCGACCCGGCGACATTCGACGTTGAAGTCGGCCGTCCGCAGGCCGCGGGCAGCATCATTCCGGACGATGCGTTCCTCGACCTCGACCCGCTCAATGCCCTTGACCAGCAAGAGCGCGTGTACTCGGAAATCGACGAACTGATTTCCCCGAGCACCACGATCGAAGATACCCGTCAGCGTGCCGACTACGCGCGCATCGACATGGAAAGCCTGATGGTCCCGGAGCTGATCGACGCCCCGGCAGAGCCAGCACCGGCGCCACCGCCGAAAGCGGTCGAACGTCAGAGCGACGGTTTCTGGGAGCACTTCGGTGCAGCGCTGGGCGTGGACCTTAAAGGCCTGGACCACGACGCCCGCGAAGCCTTGGCGCTGAACGCTGCGCGTCTGCTCAAGCAAAGCGTTGGCGGTTTGCAGCAGAGCCTGCGCACCCGCAGCGAACTGAAAAACGAACTGCGCCTGGCCCAGACCACCGTGCAAGGCACCCACAAGAATCCACTGAAATTTGCCGTCGATGCCGGTGAAGCGCTGGGCATTCTGTTGCAGCCGAACAAGCCCGGTCAGTTGCCGGCGGAGCAAGCAATCTCCCGTGCGTTCCGCGATTTGCAGGCGCATCAGGTGGCGTTGCTGACCGCCAGCCGCGCCGCCGTTCGCGGCACCCTGGAACACTTCTCGCCGCAACAGCTGACCCTGCGTTTCGAGCGTGACAACAAGCCGTTGCTCGCCACCTCCGGCAGTCGCTGGAGAGCCTACGGGCGTTATCACCAGGCCCTGCGTCTGGACGATGACTGGAGCGAACGCCTGTTGGCCCGCGACTTTGCCCAGGCCTACGAAGAACAGATCCGCCTGATTTCCACCCTCCACACCGACCACCAAGGATGATGCGCATGTCTCGCTGCTCGACCGCTTTTTTCAAGACGCTGACTGCGCTCACTGCCCTCGTGCTGTTGGCCGGTTGCTCGTCGCTGTCGCCGTATTCCAAAGTGACCAAAGTCAACCTGAAGCTCACCGGCAGCGATCAGCTGAACCCGGACCTCAACGGTCGTCCGTCGCCGATTGTCGTGCGTCTGTTGGAGCTCAAGCACCCGGTGACTTTCGAGAACGCTGATTTCTTCAGCCTCTACGAACGCGCCAAGGAATCCCTGGTCCCGGACTTGGTGGCCAGCGAAGAACTCGAGCTGCGCCCGGGTGAAGCCGTCGAACTCAAGCTCAGCGTGGAGGAGGGCAGCCGTTACGTCGGCGTACTCGCGGCTTACCGCGACCTGCCGGAAACCAAATGGCGCTACACCGTGCAAATCACTCCGCTGGAAGTCACCGTGGCTGACCTGACCCTCGATCAGGCCGGCATCCGCAATACCCATGAAACGCTCGCCAAGGCGGATGACTGATCATGAATTCCCATAAAGTCATTTGGCAGGAAGGCATGCTGCTGCGTCCGCAGCACTTCCAGCACAACGATCGTTACTACGACCACCAGATGAAGACCCGTACCCAGTTGCTGGGCAGCTACATCTGGGGCTTCCTCAACCTGGAAATCGACTTGCAGTTCCTCAACATGGGCAAACTGGTGATCAGCCAGGCCTCGGGGATTCTGCCGGACGGCAGCCTGTTCGAACTCGGCGGCAACACCGAGCCGTTGGCCCTGGACGTGCCGCCGAACACTGGCAACACGCCAATCTATCTGGCGCTGCCATTGGTCACCGGTAACCACATCGAGTCTCGCCGCCCGGAACAGTCCGACGTGCTGGCGCGCTACACCGCGTACGACGCGGAAGTCGCCGACTCCAACGCCGGCGACGACTCCGCCAGCCAGGTCAGCTGCGGTCGTCCGGACTTCAAACTGTTGCTCGGCGAACAGCAGAGCGACCAGGCCTACGTGAAGCTGAAGATCTGCGAAGTGCTCGACACCACGCCCGACGGCGTGATCAGCCTCGACCCGGACTTCGTGCCGACCTACATTCAGGCGCATTCCTCCAGCTACTTGCTGTCGTGCCTCAAAGAAGTGATCAGCATGCTCGGCCACCGGGGCGACACCATCGCCGACCGGATCAGCTCCAACGGCAAAGTCGGTGGCGCGGAAATCGGCGACTTCATGATGCTGCAACTGATCAACCGCACCGAAATGCTGCTGCGCCATTACCTCGGCCTGGAACAGGTGCACCCGGAAGAGTTGTACCGCACGCTTCTGACCATGCTCGGCGATCTGGCGACGTTTTCCAGTGAGAGCAAACGCCCGCGTCTGGACAGCCGTTACCAGCACAGCGACCAGGGCGCGAGCTTCCGCAAACTGATGGAAGCGATTCGTCAGGTGCTGTCGATGGTGCTCGAACAGCACGCCATTGAACTGGTGCTGCAAGCGCGTCAGTACGGGATCATCGTATCGCCGTTGCACGATCACAAACTGCTGGGCTCGGCCTCGTTCGTGCTCGCGGCCAGTGCCAACTGCGACTCCGAAGAACTGCGCCATCGCTTGCCGGCGCACCTCAAGGTCGGCCCGGTGGAGCGCATCCGCCAACTGGTCAACCTGCACCTGCCAGGCATCAAGGTCAAACCGTTGCCGGTGGCCCCACGGCAGATCGCGTTCCACTCCAACAAAACCTATTTCATCCTCGAACTCAGTTCCGAAGACCTGGCGCAACTGGAGCGCTCCGGCGGCTTCGCGTTCCACGTGTCCGGCGAATTCGCCGAGCTTGAACTGAAATTCTGGGCCATCAGGAACTGACCGACATGATCAAGGACATGGAATACAACCAGGACGACAAAACCGTCCTGCTCGACCGCCAGGGCCACGGCCCGGCGTCGAGTCCGCTGACCGACTTCGCTGCACCGCCACGTTTCGAACAGCTGGAAGAGCGGATGATCTACGCCGCCCGCTTGCGCCCGGCGGAAGCGTTCAACATCAGCCTCAATTCGCTGGTAGCGGCGGCGTCCGACTTGCTGTCGGAAGTGGTGCGACTCAAGCACAGCGACACCCGCGAAGACATGTACGCGCTCAACGAGCGACTGACCGCCGGGCTCAAGCTGTTTGAAGTGCGTGCGCTGCACAACGGCGCTGAAAGCAGCCAGGTGATGGCCGCCCGTTACGTGCTCTGCACCGTGGTCGACGAAGCCGTCGTCACCACGCCGTGGGGCAACGAAAGCGAGTGGTCGCAGATGAGCTTGCTCAGCAGCTTCCACAACGAAACTTTCGGTGGCGAGAAGTTCTTCCAGCTGCTGGATCGCCTGTCGAAAAACCCGGTCAAGCACCTGCCGATGCTGGAGCTGATGTACCTGTGCCTGTCCCTCGGTTTCGAAGGCAAATACCGGGTGCAAGCCCGCGGCATGCTCGAGCTCGAAGGCATCCGCGACGCCTTGTATCGGCAGATTCGTCAACTGCGCGGCGACGTGCCTCGTGAGCTGTCGCCGCATTGGGAAGGCTTGAACGATCAGCGCCGCAGTTTGGTGCGCATCGTGCCGGCGTGGATGGTGGTGCTGTTCACCGTGGTCTGCCTGGTGGTGATGTATTCGGGCTTCGCCTGGGTACTGGGCGAGCAACGCGAAACCGTTTTGCAACCTTATCAGCAGCTGGACCCGACTGCGGTTCAGCCGCAGTCGCAGCCGTAAACAGGGACGTGTGATGAAAAAGTTTTTCAAGAAAGTCGGCGCATTCCTGTGCCAGACCTGGGTCTGGACCCTGCTGCTGGTGCTGTTTGTCGCGCTGCTGGTGTGGTTCGTCGGGCCGCTGCTGGCGGTCAATGACTACAAGTTCTGGGAGGGCTCGACCTCCCGCCTGATGACCATCAGTGTGCTGTTCCTGATCTGGGGCCTGACCATGGTCTTCGTCAGCTGGCGCGCCGGTGTGCGCAAAAAAGCTGTGGAAGAAACCGAAGACGGCCAGGACCGTATCCGTCGCGAAGAGCTGATCGATGAAGAGCAGAAAGAGCTTCGCGTACGCTTCAAGGATGCGTTGAAAACCCTGAAGACCTCGAGCCTGTATCGCGGTCGAAGCGAGCGCTGGCGCAGTGATTTGCCGTGGTACTTGCTGATCGGCCCGCAGGGCAGCGGCAAGACCAGCCTGCTGGACTTCTCGGGCCTCGAGTTTCCGATCAACAAGATCGACCGCAAACTCACCCGCGACACACTCGGCACTCGGCATTGCGACTGGTACTTCGCCGACCACGGCGTACTGATCGACACCGCCGGGCGTTACCTGACCCAGCCGGATGCCGAAGTCGATGGCAGTGCCTGGAGCACCTTGCTCGACCTGCTGCGCAAGCGTCGCCGCAACCGTCCGTTGAACGGCGTGCTGGTGACCATCCCGGTGGAAATACTGCTGGGCGGCAGCGAGCAAGACCTCGACACCCTGGCGCGCCAGGTGCGTGCGCGTCTGCAAGACGTGCATCAGAAACTGCACGTCGACGTGCCGATTTATCTGGTGCTGAGCAAGGCCGATCGCCTGCTCGGTTTCGACGAGTTCTTCGATCAACTGACCCGCGAAGAAAGCGATCAGGTACTCGGCACCAGCTTCCGCAAAGAGCAGAGCGGTACTGACGTGGCCGTGCTGCGCGCCGAGTTCGAAGAGCTGCTGCGTCGCCTGAACAGCCAGGTGATCATGCGCATGCACCAGGAGCGCGACACCCAGCGCCGTGGTCGCATCCTCGACTTCCCGCATCAACTGGGGCAGATCGGCGAGCGTCTGTGCCTGTTCGTCGACATGGCGTTCACCGGCAACCGCTACCAGCGTGTCAGCCAGTTGCGCGGTTTCTACCTGACCAGCGCACCGCACCTGACTCAAGAGATGGACCAGACCACCGCCGGCATCGGCGCCAACCTGGGCATGAACGCCGGTATGCTGCCGACCCTGCGCAGTGGCCGTTCGCGGTTCATTCATCATTTGCTCAGCCGAGTAATTTTCCCCGAGGCCGATCTGGCTGGTCTGGACAAGCGCGAACGCAGCCGCATTCATTGGGGCCAACGTGCGTTGTACGTGGGCGCACTGGCGGCACTGGCGCTGTTCGGCATGCTCTGGGCTGGTGGTTTCTCGGCCAACTATGAGCGTCTGGAAAACCTACGTTCCCTGGCACAGAAATGGAATCAGCAACGCTCGGCCCTGACCGCTCGCGATGATTCCATGGCGGTGCTCAAGACCCTCGACACTAGCTACGCGGCGACCCAGGTCTTCCCGTACAAAGGTGACGTGTCGTACCACGAGCGCGGCGGCTTGTACCAGGGCGAAGACGCCAATCCGGTGGTCAAGAGCGCCTACGAGCGTGAGCTTGAAGCGCAACTGCTGCCACGGGTTGCAACACTGCTGGAAGGGCAGATCCGCGCCAACATGAAGGACCGTGAACGCCTGCTCAACAGCCTGCGTGCGTACCTGATGCTGAACATGAAAGATCGCCGCGATGCTACGTGGCTCAAGGATTGGGTCGCCACTGACTGGTCCCTGCGTTACGCCGGCAACACGGCGGTGCAGAACGGCTTGAACACCCACTTCGAGCGTTTGCTCAAGCAGCCGTTTATTTACCCGCTGAACGATCAACTGGTGGCGCAGGCGCGTCAGGTGCTGCGCAGCGAGTCGTTGGCCAACGTGGTTTACCGGATGCTGCGCGAGCAGGCTCGCAATCTGCCGGAATACCGTTTCAGCCAACACTTGGGCCCACAGGGTGCGCTGTTTGTCGGCACCGATTACGTGATTCCAGGGTTCTACACCCAACAGGGTTATCAGCAGTATTTCTCGATCCAGGGCACTGCGCTGGTCACCGACATCCTGCGTGACAACTGGGTACTGGGCGAAGGTTCGGGCATCAGCGGCATGGACTTGCGTCGCCTGATGGTCGAACTGGAGCAGCTGTACTTCCGCGACTACGCCAACTTCTGGAGCGAAGCGGTCGGCCAGGTTGCTTTGCCACCGATCAACGACGCCGGTGAAGGCGCCGAGCAACTGGCGGGCCTGACTTCGGCCAACTCCCCGGTGCTGCAACTGCTGGTGGAAGTGCGCGAGAACACCCGTTTCCAGGTCATCGCAGACAGTGCTGATGAAGCCGCCGAAGCGGCTGACAAGCTGGGCGAGAAGGGTGGCAAGTTGGGCAAACTCGCTGCGGCTGCCGCGGACAAAGCGTCGGACATGGCGAAGAGCTTGCCGGACACCGCGAAGAAATCCCTGCAACGTCGCTTCGAACCGCTGCACCGTTTGCTGGATGACAACAACGGCCCGGCCGCTGATCTGACCCCGGCCCTGCAAGCACTCAACGACCTGCAACTGCAACTGTCGAGCCTGGCCCGTGCCAGCGCGCCGGAGCAGGCTGCGTTCGAAATGGCCAAGACCCGCATGAGCGGCCAGCGCGATGCGCTGAGCAACTTGCGCAACGCGTCGAACCGTCTGCCGCGCCCGGTAAGCGTGTGGTTCAACGTGCTGGCCGAAGACACCTGGCGTTTGGTGCTGAACGATTCCTACCAGTACCTGAACCAGCGTTATCAGAGCGAGCTGTACAGCTTCTACGGCAAGGCGATCAACAAGCGTTATCCGTTCAGCGCCCACAGCACCAGCGACGTTGCGATCAGCGACTTCCGCGAGTTCTTCAAGGCCCAGGGCATCGCCGACCGCTTTTTCGAGAACTACATGCGTCCGTTCGTCAGTGGCGATCCAGGCAACTATCGCCTGCGTAGCATTGACGGTCACAGCATGCCGATCTCCAAGGTCTACCTCGACCAGATGGCCGCGGCACAAGTGATCCGTCAGAGCTTCTTCGCCAGCAACCCGGCCGAGCCGCAAGTGCAGTTCAAACTGGAGCCGTACACCCTCGACCCGGCCGTCAGCCGTTCCGAGTTCAAGTTTGGCGACAAGACCATTGAATACCGTCACGGCCCGATCGTGCCGGTGTCCTTCAAATGGCCGACCGACGCTGAAGACGGTCGCACCAGCCTGGTCCTCGACAAAATGGCCGGCCGCCCGATTGGCATCGAGAAGAACACCGGCCCATGGTCGCTGTTCCGTCTGTTCGACCTGATGCAGACCGAGTACCTGACCGGTCGCGACGTGCTGGTACTCAAGGCTGACGTGGGTGGCCTGCGCGCCAACTACTTGCTGTCGAGCCAGCGCACGCCGAACCCGTTCGACATGGGCGTGCTGCGTACCTTCCGTATGCCGGTGCAGCTCTGATGCTGGTTGCCAGTCCCTGGCGCAGCGCTGCGCGTACCGATCCGGGCAAGGTTCGGGCGCGCAACGAAGATGCTTTTCTCGACTGTCCACAGCAGGGGCTGTGGGTGGTCGCGGACGGCATGGGCGGTCATCAGGGTGGCGACATCGCCAGCCAGTTGATCGTCGCCAGCCTGGCGGAATTGCCGGTGCAGGACGACTTCGACGAACGACTCAAAGGTATTCGCCAGTGCCTGCACTGGCTCAATCGCCGCTTGGGTCAGGAGTTGACCGTCACCGCCGGGCGCCATGACAGCATCATGGGCAGCACCGTGGTGGCGCTGCTGGTGGAAGGCAATCGCGCGGCCTGCATCTGGGCCGGCGACAGCCGCTGCTAC
Source organism: Pseudomonas sp. BF-R-26 (assembly GCF_019947395.1). Classification (NCBI taxonomy): domain Bacteria; kingdom Pseudomonadati; phylum Pseudomonadota; class Gammaproteobacteria; order Pseudomonadales; family Pseudomonadaceae; genus Pseudomonas; species Pseudomonas sp. BF-R-26. The sequence goes on from NZ_JAGYGK010000001.1 coordinate 307,180, forward strand.
CTGTGGCGCGGCCAGCGTTTGTATCAGCTGTCCAAGGACCATTCGCTGCAACAGCAACTGATCGACGAGCAGAACATGAGCGTCGAGCAAGCCCAGGCTCACCCTGCCGCCCACGCCCTGACCCGTGCGGTCGGCGCTGCCGAGCAACTGACCTTGGACGTGCTCGAACTCGAGGTCTATCCCGGCGATGCGTTTTTGCTGTGCAGCGACGGTTTGTATCAAGGGCTGACTAGCGATGCCCTGGGCAACGCCCTGAGCCTGACCGCGCCGCACATTGCGCTGGAGCGTCTGTTCGACGGCGCTCTGCGTGGCTCGGCCCGGGACAATCTGACTGCCGTGGTGATCCGCCAATGACTGAACTCATGCCACCGATCGACGACCTGCTGGTGACCGAGGAAGAAGCCAATAACCTGACTTACTTTGCGTTCGCCAAGCCTTTAAACGGAAAGCCGCATGTGGCCGAGCCTGCGCTGGCGCCAACCCGGACCAGCGTCGGTGAACTGCCCGACGTGCTCGCCGGCCGTTACCGCATCGAGCGCCTGCTCGGTGCCGGTGGCATGGGCGCGGTTTACCGTGCACGAGACTTGCTGAGCGAACAGTTCGGCGACCCCGACCCTTACATCGCGCTGAAAATCCTCAGCGAAGAATTTGCCGAGTCGCCGGACGCCAGCGCCTTGCTCTACAGCGAGTTCGCCCTGACCCGACGCCTGCGCCACAACAACGTGCTGCGACCGCACACCTTTGAAGTGGACACCGACTGCCAGCGCGCCTTCATCACCATGGAACTCATGCGTGGGCTGACCCTGGACAAATTACTCTGCGAGCGCCCCTTGGGCCTGCCGTGGATAGAACTGCGCGACATCGCGCTGCCGCTGCTCGACGCGCTGGCCTACGCCCACGCTCGCGGCGTGCTGCACGGCGACATGAAGCCGAGCAACGTGATGCTCAGCGAAGAAGGCGTGCGCCTGTTCGACTTCGGCCTCGGCCAGGCGGAAGAGGGCATCCTGCCCGGCCTGCCACACCTGAGCCGCAACCGCTTCAACGCCTGGACCCCCGGCTACGCCGCTCCCGAACTGCTCGAAGGCCAGCCGCTGTCGGCCAGCGCGGACGTGTACGGCGTGGCCTGCGTGATCTACGAACTGGCGGGCGGCAAACACCCATTCCGCCGCTTGCCCTCGACCGAGGCCCGCGATGGCCAACTCGAGCGCGAGCTGCACGCACCCCGACACCTACCGAAACACTGCTGGCCAGCCCTGCGAACGGCGCTGGCTTTTGATGCGGCAGATCGAACGATCACTGCCGCCCAACTGGGTGACGCTATGGGCGCCACATCGTCTTGGCTGCAACGTCTGCGACTCCGGGCGTAACGGATGACATTCGAACAGGGAGCAAACAATGTTTAACCCGTCCAACGAAACGCATTTCAGCCTGACCGTCGAAGACTACGCAGGCGACCTGCAAGTGCTGTCGTTCTCCGGCACCGAAGGCATCAGCCAGCCGTATCGCTTCGACCTCGAACTGGTCAGCGAAAACCCGGACCTGGACCTGGAAAAGCTCCTGCACAAACAGGCGTTCCTCGCATTCGACCCAAAGGGTTCCGGCATCCACGGCCAGATCTACCGCGTCGCCCAAGGCGATGCCGGCAAACGCCTGACCCGCTACAAAGTCTCCCTGGTGCCGCAGCTGCAATACCTGCATCACCGCACCAACCAGCGCATCTACCAGCAGATGTCGGCGCCGAAAATCATCGCGCTGATCCTCGAAGAACACGGCATCAAAGGCAACGCCTACAAATTCCAGTTGAGCCAGCCGTGCCCGGACCGCGACTACTGCGTGCAATACGACGAAACCGACCTGCACTTCGTCCAGCGCCTGTGCGAGGAGGAAGGCATTCACTACCACTTCCAGCACACCTCCAAAGGTCATTTATTGGTATTCGGTGACGATCAAACGGTGTTTCCGAAACTCGGCCAGCCCACCGCTTATGTGCAAGGCAGCGGCATGGTCGCCGACGAACCCGTGATCAAAGGCTTCAAACTGCGCCTGGAAACCCGCACCGGCCGCGTCACCCGTCGCGACTACGACTTCGAAAAACCGCGCCTGCAACTCGAAGCCGGCTATAAACCCGACGGCAAACCCGACGGCGAAAGCACCGAACCGGACCTGGAAGACTACGACTATCCCGGCCGCTTCCTCGACCGCGCGCGCGGCAAATTCCTCAGCCAACGCGCACTCGAACGCCACCGCGCCGACTACCAGCAAGCCGAAGGCCATGGCGACCAGACCACCCTCGTCAGCGGCCACTTCCTGGAAATCTCCGACCACCCGCGCACCGAGTGGAACGACCTCTGGCTGCTTACCGAAGTCGTCCACGAAGGCAAACAGCCGCAAGTGCTCGAAGAAGGCGTGACCAGCGACACCACCGACAACAAAGACGACTTCCACCAAGGCTACCGCAACCGCTTCCTCGCCACGCCATGGGCCGTGTTCTACCGCCCCGCGCTGGAGCATCCAAAGCCACGCGTCCTCGGCAGCCAGACCGCCATGGTCACCGGCCCCAAAGGCGAAGAAATCCACTGCGACCAATACGGCCGCATCAAAGTGCAATTCCACTGGGACCGCGAAGGTTTGGCCGACGACAAAACCAGCTGCTGGATGCGCGTTTCTTCGAGTTGGGCTGGAGATCGGTATGGCGCTATCGCCATTCCGCGCATTGGCATGGAAGTGCTCGTCACCTTCCTTGAAGGGGATCCTGATCAGCCGTTGGTGACGGGGTGCCTGTATCACAAGGAAAACCAGGTTCCCTACGACCTGCCAGCGAACAAGACTCGCACTGTGTTCAAAACCCTCAGCTCCCCGGGTGGCGGCGGGTACAACGAACTGCGGATTGAAGACAAGAAAGGTGCCGAGCAGATCTTTATTCATGCCCAGCGGGATTGGGATGAAAACATTGAGCACGACCAGAAGATTCGGGTGGGGAATGAACGCCACGATACGGTGGTGAAGAACACCTACACCGAGCTGAAGGCTGAAGAACATCGGACCACGATTGCTGACCGTAAGAGTGAAGTGCGGGTGGATGATCACCTGACGATTGGGCAGAACCAGCATGTGAAGTTGGGGACTGCGCAGCTGACCAGTGCGGGGAAGGAAATACATCTCAAGGCTGGGGACAAGATTGTTATCGAGGCTGGGATGGAGCTCACGGTTAAGGCCGGTGGGAGTTTTATCAAGCTCGATGCGGGTGGCGTGACGGTGGTTGGGCCGGTGGTGAAGATTAATGCCGGTGGGTCGGCGGGCTCGGGGACAGGGATCGGGATTAAACCGCCGGTGCTACCGGGGGCTGCGGATAAGGATAAGGCGGGGAGTTTGATGGATCAGGCGTTGGCCAACGCGCCCGAAGAGGAGATCAAACGCAAACCAAAACGAATGCTCAATTTTTCTGGCTGATCGACATAGACGGCAATCCAAGCCACCAAGGATCAGGATTTAGGTAATTGGTAATGACTGAAACAACAAGCAAAGTAGAGAAATGGTCGTATCCCCTGAAAGTAGGGACAGCTGAGGCGACGGATCCACAGCAGTTTTACAAGGCGCTGGCGAAGGCCAAGGACGGTTACTATCCATTAGGTGCCAACGGTCTTTGGCATGGAGGCGTTCATTTCGATGAAGACTCGGGGTTGGTCAACGATCTGACAGAGGTCAGATGCATCGCTGATGGAGAGGTAGTCGCATACCGCATTGACGAGAAGTACCCGACTTCTGATTTTGGCTCGGCGCATTCGGTTTATTCAACGGGGTTTGTGTTGGTTAAGCATCGGCTTGAGCTTCCGGTACCTTCCGCGCCAGCTCCTGCAGCCGGGCCAAGCCTGACGTTCTTCAGTCTTTATATGCACCTGCTGGATTGGGAGAATTACAAGACGAATCCGACGCTTAAACCACCGGGGTTTTGGGGGAAAGGCCTTTATGAAGTTAAAGCCAACGCTCCGGACAAGCCTTTAGGCATCCGGATGCGAAGCGGTAACGCCGGACACTTTCCGGTCTTGGCAGTTTTGCCCCGCGGGACAACCGTGGTTACGCAGCCTACCCCAGCCAATCAAAATTGGGTGGCAGTTGTTAGCGTCAGCCCAGAGATTGCAGGCTTGCCTGCGAATGGATGGGTGTTCAAGGGCCAATTGAAGGACTTGGGTGGCGGAAGGTACTTCGTGGGTAATGAAGCACAAGACCCTATTCCCGGTGGCGCTCAGTACGGAGCGAATGTTCGTGATGCTCACACTAGCGGCCTACCACTTAGCCATTTACCAGCAGGTACGCGAATACGACTTGGTGACGAACCGACACCTAATAACTTTCGTAAACTTGCCGAAATCGTCAGTGGTCAGGCAACGCCCGCCCTGATACCCGGCCCGGATGGGAAACTCTCGGGGTTTATTTGGTCGCAATCACTTACTCCACAGAGTGAGCCGCATAGTCCGATGGGGGATGTTGTCGTCCTCACTCCGACATACAAGATCAAGGCTGGAGAGGTTCTGGGGCATGTTGGCAAATATCAGAACCATTCAGATGCTGCACCTAAGAACCTCCTGCACCTAGAGGTTTTTAGCTGTGAAGACGTGAAAGCGTTTATTGGCCAAAGTAAGCCCAAGGGTGCCAGTTTACCTGCCGCCGAAAAGACGCTGGTCAAGATACCCAAAGGCTCACGGTTGATTACTCATTCGCAAAGTATAAGCGCGACCAATCCACCGAAAGCTGCTGATCCGAGTAGCGAAGTGGCGTATGACTTTTTCATTCCTGTAGGTTTACTTGAAGGACTGCCGGCAGAGAAGAAGATCAAAGAGTCAGTTGTCATGAATGGAACGACCACGACCACTCATTGGTGGCGTTTAGACGGTTTGCTCGGAGACGAACACGGCGATGGCATCGATGGCTGGTTTGCGGAGCCGGATACCACTCTGTCGCGCCATTCACCATTTGAGTGGGAAGGCTTCACTTTCATCGACGAAACCGTTAGTAATGTCGATCATTTAGCCGCGTTCCTGCACGCGCAGGAAAATCTAAATGAAGAGGAGCGAGCGACTTACTTGCCTAATGTTGAAAGTGCTAGCGACAGCCTTACAATGCAACAGTTATATAAAATTCTCGATAGGAACGGAGACAAAAAACTAGCCCCGTCTGAGATTGCGGATGCACTGAGCAAACCGTGGTTCTCTCAACCAATCTCACAAATGGTTACTCGTTATGAAAATGAGTGGGATTACAAAAGAGATAAGTGGGATGCCTTGGACGAAATCATTGGGCATAGTGACTCTGATCCTCATAAGGCATGGGTAGAAGAAAAAGCAAGGATTGAGAAACTCAGTTGGTGGGTTAAATTGCTGGGTCAGCATGGTATAACTGCTGACATCAACGTTCAGCATATTCATCCAGTTGGGCTAGTCTCAAATTTTCTGATAATAGCATCGCCTAATGTTTGTAAGAAGTGCGGGAAAAATATCGCGTTGACACCGCAGTTTATGAGGAAGGTTGTGGCTCCATCGGTGTCGGATGCCTTTATTAGCAGTTTTGTCGAAACGGCTAATGCGCAATTTACGAAATATGAAGTTACTACTTGCACGCAGGTCGCGCTAATATTAGGGCAGGGAAAAGTCGAGACTGGTAGATTCACAAAATTTAGAGAGAGTTTGAACTATTCTCGTGCGACTTTTACTCCTGCTACTTTGTTTGCCTTAGCGCCAACGGCAATCAACAATGGATTTGTTCGTAAAGGATTAAATCTTACTAATCAGCAGAAGCTGCAATATATAGATGATCATTTGTTGGGTAATGATCCTGCATATGGAAAACACAGTTTTGGTAGTAGCGATTATCCAGATAACGACTATCGAGGCCGTGGTCTTCTGCATTTGACACATTATGAAACCTACAGGAGATGTGCCAATGCTATTGGCGTAAGAATCGATGCAACACCATTATTAGCTGAAACCGATGTCTATGCGATCGTTGCGTCGGGTAGCTGGTTTTGGAAGCAGAATAATATTGGAGCTATTGCAGATAATGCTTCGTTAGATATCGATTTGAAAATTAAGAAGGTGACAAAAGTAATTAATACCGGGCTTGATCAGCTAGCTCTTAGGAATACCTACAGCAAAGATATCATGGCCTTAATAAATAGCGATTTTGGTGGGTGTGCTGGATGATATTTAAGAGCGTTATGCGTGTGTTTTTTCTTGCTGTTGTTCTTTTGGGTGTTCCTTACGCTATCGCGTGCGATGCCCCTAAAGATTTGACTTATCCGCCGTTTTCGGTAGATGGAGGCTTTATTGTTGTTAGCCCGATTCCGGTGCTTGAGGATGAGGGTAAGCAGAATCCGGAGCTGGGGCTTGGTATAAGTTTTCTTAACTGTTCCACCGGTACGCTGAAACTAGTCGCGCGGTTGCCTTATGTTGCGGATCCAGGCGAAGTTCGAGATATTTTTACTGAGCAAGTGGCGAGTGGTGAGAATGAGTTATTTGTAATTCATAGTGCGCCGATTCGTGCGTTTACCGGAGTAAGTTACGGAAGTGACTACTTCAGTGTTATGGTTTTCCATAAAGTGGGTGAGGGTTACTCTGCGGATAAGGAGTTAACAGGCTACTTTGGAAGTGGAGCCGACGTATTGTCTCCAGATGACAATGAGGATAAGCGTATTTATACCTATCCATTTAAGACTCGAGATGTAATTGTTAATCAGTTGTCATCTAAAAACTACCGTAGCTGGGCGAGTGGTGGTTTACTCGATCTGGTTGTAAATAGAAAGACATTTATATATTCATTGATGTCTCCGGCGAGCGTCACAAAAATGTATTTGATTAAGGGGGATAAAGTGAGGCAGGAAGCTATTTCAGCTGGCTGGGTTTCAATTTTGTATACAACTGCTAAGAAGAAAGAAATTCGAGGGTGGGTGCCATGCGAAAATATCGATGGTTGCTAATGGTTTAATAGCAAAGGGGACTGGTTTATTTATGGGTAGATTAGTTGTCGATAAATAAATCTGTCCCCTTAAACTTATGTGGCGTCGATCATTTTTCAAACATTCCTACTATGTATTATCTGATCTGGTAACCACTCCGCCAAGTGCATTCCGTAAGAGAATATTATGATGAGGGCACACATTTTATGGCGGTGGCTGATTGCCTCTATTCTAGCGTCTGGTGTTGTTCATGCAGATTTGTTAAAAGCGTGTGGGGCATTTATACCTGAAATACCTGGGTTTAAAGTGACGGTGAAATCAGAGAATAATATTTGTTATGGTGAATTGGTTTCTCTCGTAGAGTTAAGTCCGCCAATTCTTGTTGAGGAAAACACTTTTACCATTCGGCAAACTTCTTTTCAAAATGCGCTCAAAGAGTCTGGTCGCTTTAATAGAAAGAGCTACATTTATAATTACTCGGTATATGGAGCTATTGAGCAAATTTCTGAGGAAGGAGTGGTGAACATTGAACGTTCAGTTGCGTTTGGGACAGCAGAACTACGAGTTACAATGTCCCCGTTTACTCTGTGGGGGTCAGAAGAAAGCATTAGCAAAGCGCAGGAGAAATTTTCAATCTTGAAGTCAGGTTTAAAATTTAGTTGTTTTTATGGCCTCGTTGGTGTGGGTCGTTCGACAGCGACGTTATCTGCATGTGTACCTAAGTCCTCTAATAACATGGACCCTACCATTGATGATATAAAGACGGCTTTTGAAAAAATAAAGCCTTTGAAATGAAATGGGGCCAGACCACGTTTCAATAATGATCTGAAAAACGTGGTCTTTCCCCATTTTCTCTTACTATGTCCTGTTAGAAATTGGTTACTACGCCGCCAAGCCTATCAAAGGAGGCTGCTGTAATGAAAAGAAGTATTATGGTTGTCTGGCTTGCATTATCAATGCTAGCTTCCAGTGTGGTTGGTGCTGAATCAATAAGTGTATGCGGTGTTTTAGTTCAAGAAGTGCTAGGGTTCAACTAGACGATAAGGTCGGAGAATAATGTTTGTTATGGTGAGTTGACGTCAAAAATATAGTTAAATACAGACGTCTTAACAGAGGAAAATGTTTTTATTATTGAGCCTGTTTAATTGCTTGGAGGTCCGATCCCTTTAGTCGCCGAATGGGAATAATTCAAGGGCAAGCATACACTGCGACAATGAATGGTATAACTAAAACTAGAAGTAATTCAAATTACGGTTTGATAATAGAAGGAGACGTGTGTGAAAATTAATATTTTTTATTTTCTGGGGGTGCTGGTTTTTGCGACTTCCTCTTTGGCTGCTGCCCAAGACTTGATTTGTGATTCTGATACTAATGTGTGCACAGTTGTGGTTGCCGAAAATTATTGTGGGACAGGCGAGACGACGAAAACTAAGTGGGATATACGTACTGGGGAATATATTTTAAGTTGTGAGTGCAATTGCACTTCCCAGGAGAATACGTTCTGGTTTGTTTCTGACGCCAATAAGGAACCTGTGAAAAAAGTTGAAACCAGTAAGATAGTAAGCACTATCGACTTAAGAAAAAATAAGGATGGGGTCCGAGATATTTTTGGTTTGGTTCCTTATTGCGCGGCTCTGCATGCGGACTCGGATAAGCTAGTTAGCTTGCAAAAAATTCCAAGCGCGGATAATTCCCCATATCCTTATTGCTATGAGGTTGATGGGTCGGTTCCATCAGGGCTTTGTTCTACGTCGGAATGCAAGGGTAAGAAGGAGCTGGTTACAGAAGTCACCAGCTCTATAAGGGCTGAGACTCTAATCGAGTTCAAAAACGCTACTGCGAGACTTTACAAGGACAAAGTGCGCTTCCAGGACTTTCCTAAACGGGTGTTCGTGGAAAGGTACATTGCTGAGTATGCGTATTCAGTGATCAATCAGCAATCGTACAATGATATCGCATACTATTGGCAACAGGCGGGCTTTAATGAAGATGCTATTTGGTTGCTTGAGAAGGTGATATCGAATAGTCCTGATCGTACAGTTGCCTACCTTAATATAGCCGATGCGTACTGGTCGAAAGGGGATAAGCAGAAGGCATCTGCCAACTATAAAAAGTATGCCGATCTGATGGTGTTATCAGGTAAGCAGAAAAAAATTCCTGAGCGTGTTAACGAACGAAGTAAACTATAAATGAACAGCCGCGGTTTTTTGGCGATATTAAATAAGTCCGACTTTGATCGAAAATTGAAAGCGAAAGGGGCTGGAGTGAAAAGTAGCGAAAAGGGAACGGATTTATTTTTGTGTTTTGTGAAAGGTGGTCACGCCTATTTATCGGGTTTGGTAACCGCAACGGAACTCAACAAATAGATCTACCCCGATTGTTTTTGCACTTTGGGGTCAAGTAAACTGTTAGTTTGTTGTCGATTTTTTTCTGCGAGTATCAAGGAATGATGATTTTTAGATTCAGCCTCATTTTAGTGGTTTCTTTGCTGTCTTCGATTGTGAAAGCAGAAGGAACTATGGTTGCGACCGTTCTACAGGCCGATTTTTCCAACGATCCCGAGATACGCCTTCTTGTCAGGATAGTAGACGTAAGTGGAGGTTCAGATACGCCCTCCATGGCAGTCCGTAAGGAATGTCTGGAGAGGGTTAAGTCGTCTGATCGTCCTGGGCCGGATCCATGTTTTTCGATAGAGATCAGCGAGAGCAAGAAACAGCGGGCCATTGTCCGCCAAACGCTGTTGAATGATCCTCAGCGCTCAACCGATCCGATCTATTTAGAGATAGTTTATCGTTCGGAAGTTAGCACGACTGATCCGACCAATCATCATCAGCGATCTGCCTTACTGAGAATTGAAGAAAATGGCTTTTACAATTGGAACAATGAAACAAAGCAGGCATTAGCGGATGGGGAATGGGCATCCACGCCTCATGGAGTACTTAGTGTGGTACTTGCTGATGCAGATGCGCTGCTTAATTCTGTGTACCGGGATCGTATGACTCGCCTGGACGAAAGCGCTCAGAAAGGGCTGAAAGATACTCAGAGAGCCTGGATGAAATTTCGAGATGCGGAATGCCTGATGGACGTGAAGTCATATACAACGATGTTCGGGGAGTTTCCTGATGCATGTTTAATACGCGCGACGATAGAACGGGCGCGCCAATTGGCGACGGCTCCGGACAAGAAGCGTTGAGTTGATAGTTCTGCAAAGCAGGTCGTTGGTTTATGGGATTTCGATAAGTATGAAAAAGTCGCTTTTAAACCTGTTGACGTTATTCCCATTCGCCGCTCATAGCGGAGTCACCAGTGATTTTTTTTGTTTCGAACTCTCTCAATCCAGCCCTGTAAAGTTTGAATTCAGAACCTTCTATGACGAAGCAGCAAGTGGTCGGGCGGTTTCGTCAAATACGCGAAGTCGAACGTGCCCATTTCCGTCGTTAACGGATTCCCAGCACGAAGAAATCGATCCTCAGATGCCTTGGCAGAGCACCACGACGTGGTCAGAAGCCGTGGATGAGAAGGTCACCGGAACCTATGTGTGGGTGACCCAAGGCGTTCAGATTGTCTCGATGTCCTACACAAAGAAGACCAATGGCAAGCAGTACAACTTCATGAACAACACCAGCGTTGATTCTTCCTTGGGAGCGGGATGTAAGTGGGAGTAAGGCGAGCGTATGCGATTTAAATATTTAGCCGGGTCATTGCTCGGTCTGTTGTGGGCGGTTCCGGCATTTGCCGAGGTAACCACGTTCACCCCCACCAATAACGTTGAAGCGACGCTAGTTCTGGACGGCTCCACGTTAACGGTCGCTGTTAAAAACGATGCCCGTAGCGAGTCCCGAACGATCGATTTTCAAGCGGAAAACAAGCTGTATGTGCAGGTCGACGATTTCAATTTTGACGGCGCAAAAGACTTCGCGGTCTCGCAGATCGATGACGGCATGGGCACTTACGATTACTTCAGGATTTTCGTTTACCAAGCCAAAACTGGCACCTTCGAAGAGTTACGGCCTGATTGCGGCGATGGTTTCGTCAATCTCCATGTTGAGAACAAGCGCAAAGCGCTGATCAGTACTTATTGGGAAATGAACGTACCGAAGCAATGCGTAACCCGGTTTCCAAAGCGTAGAACCTGAATGCATCAAGGATTGAACACAGTGAAACGTTTTGCTTTGAAAGGACTACTTTCGGTATTTGTGATCTGGTTTTCAATGGCGGCCATGGCTTCGGAAATCTGCAATGAGGATAGCGATACCAAGAATTTTCTCTCGCAATGGATAGAGAACGGCGAAAGCGTTAGGGATATACATTCACGCTTCGACGAGGGCAAATTTTATTGGGAACGGGGCAAGGTTGTGTACCGCGGCGACCTCAATGGCGATGGCAGGGACGACTTCATTTTCCTCTCCTATTCAAGTCACGGCTCAGCCGGTGACATGACGTACGCCTTCCTGATCCAGTGCCGTGGTTACTTGAAGCATGCGGGTGGTGATTACTTCGCCAGGGTCAAGGTTCTGGATGGCCCTCCCCAGGACGGCGGCGATTTCAAAGACATCGAGATCTATTCCTACATCAGGGACAAGCGCGACCAGATTCGCTACAAGGGCGAGGAAGCCATGACCCGGCCTCATTTGTGGCGTTTCAATCCGCAGACGCAGCGCTATGAAGGTCATTCCGAGTAAGCCCTTGGTCCACACTCATCTACGGAGTTATTACGTGAAAGGATGTTCAGTTCTACTCGGCGGCCTCTTGGCCATTGCCACGTCCGTGGCGTTTGCCGCCGACCCTGACTTCAAGGATTACAGTGTTACGCCTGTGTTTAGCGGCGCCAATCATGAACTGGTGCCACAAGAAAACAGCAACCCGATGATGGATCAAGTACGAGCGCAGGCCCTAAAAGGCAAGGTCAACTTCGCCGGTCATTACATCCTGCACAGACTTGGTTGTGGCGGCAGTGCCATTTGCGGCGAAGTGCTGGATGCACGCACGGGAGACGTTGTCGTCGGATTACCGAATGCATACGACGGCAGCACTTTCGATATGTCTTACCAGCCCGTAGCCGCTTGATCTTCATTTCCGGCCTCGCGCTCGATGGCGAAGAGGACGCGCAAGGCAATCGGTTGGAAAGTCGTTACCGGGATCGTTACTACGAGTTTGTGAACAATGAGTTCCGGCTGTTGACGATGACTGACGCGGAATCGCCGCCGCTTGATTAAGGATGATTGGATGAACCGCTTTTTCATTCAGGCTGTGCTGAGTGCTCTTTTACTGTTGCCCCTCGCCTACGCCATCCCGGCAACCGCCGAAGCAGGAAGTTGCTACGGCTACCTCACCGAGATGGTCAGGAGCAGCAACTTCCCGTTTCGCTATGTCGGCAAGGACAAGGTCAACCTACTGATTGACGATGACGACGGTGAAACCGTGCGGGCCAAGTTGCTCTATGACACGGACGGCACCGGGACCATCGGCTGGATCAAATACATCCCGGGTACCCGAGTGTTGCTCAATACCTCGGCTGAACTGGAAGAACCGGTGGAACTGTCATTCGATGCCAAATTCGCCGACGGCTATGCAAAGTGCCTCGCAAAAAAACAGGCCAGTTAACGGTGAAAGGGAATTTTCCATGAATCAGCGTCTTCTCGCGGGCAGCCTTTCGTTGCTGCTCTCGTTTCCAACTTTCGCCGCTCCTTCGGATGCCTACACCCAGCGCGATGTCATGCAGTGTGGCGGCGTTGAAGTGGTGTTGGTTTCGTCCTGCCGATCCGTGACGGTGCAAGAAACTGAAACCCACGTAATCCCGGTCTGCTCCGACCAGACAATCAACATCGGCGGTAAAGTGCTTCGGCGCAACATCGACAAAGTTTCACAGCTCTCGTCCGACGGTGTGAAGACGAAGATGCTGAGTAACGTGGTAGTGGCGATGGATTGTGTGAAAGGAACCAAGGGCAGCCTGGTTTCAATCGGCGGTTATGGCGGGTGCGGATCCTGCCCGGAGTGGCGCGGGTATTACTCCACGGCCGGCCGGTTAGAGCATTACAGCTACAGCAATAGCTATCGGTCGTTTGGTTCGAAAGGCTCCTGGGAAGGGCTGATCAAGGCTTATGGCGTCACGAAGAGACAGCTTCAGCAGGAGAGTCCTGCGGTTAAAAGGATCGACTATGAGCGGCCTTAAGTCGGCGGCGCAAGTCTTTGAAGAATGATCAGCTCGTGGATCAACAGGGAAGTAAATGGAAATGGCCAGGTTTTTTAGTTTTGTTTGCATAGTTGTATCAATCATCGGTTTTTCGTCACAACCAGTGTTAGCCAAAGACCTGCAAACCGTCGAGCAGATGCATCCTCCGGTGGTGGCTTCGGTGGGTGAGCAGAAAATCACGGTATTTTTCTTGAAGAACACGCTCAAAGGTCAGACGACAGGCGCGTACGTTCCCAATGGTGAAGTTTTCTACGAAACGATGAGTGCTACGAAACCAGAACTCACTTATGTAGCGCCGGTCATTGGCGAACAGATAGTGTCGGTGTTCTTCTTCGAGCGTAAGTTTCCTGAGCGAGCGGGGAAGTCCCTGTATGTGTTAATGAAAAACAAGGAGTCGGACCGTGGTTTCGAGGGCTACTCCTATTCGACGCTGGAGTTACCACTCATCAAGAACGGGGATCAGTTGTCTTTGCGGTTCTTTCGCGGTGACTTGCCAGATCCCGAATTGCAGGACTGTCGCGACGGGCGAAACCTGGAAGGGGGCGCAGATCTTGAGTGTGCTTACAAGGATGCGGCGAGTATTAAAAAGCGTCTGGCAGACTTGGATGCAAAGATTATTGCGGATTCAAAACTGGAACATGGCATCAGCCAGGAGCCGCGCAAAATCGGTGGTAACGCGGCCGATGTTGCTTGTCCCTCGAACGAGTTTTCAGCGTTCCTCGCAGCCTTTTCAGAGCGTGCAGACGTGCAAAAAACGTTCGTTCAACAGCCGCTGCAACTTGTCACGACTGTGGCGGGAGATCCCGAGCCCGAGATGGAAAAGCGCAGCGTCAGCGGTGCTCAGATCAAGTTTCCAATCATCCCCGATCGCGTGAAACGGGAGGCCGATGGTCTTACGTTGACCGTCAAGGAAGAGCGGGGCAACAACGCCACGGCGATCCTGCAGAAGCCGGATACCGATTATGTCTTCGAGTATCAGTTTGTTCGTGGGCAATGTTGGCGGCTTGCAGAGGTCTCGGATTTTTCACTTTAGGCATGCGGTAAGCGCTACTGAGCGCACGTCATCGTTTTCAAAAAAATGAGATCAGAGGGATTTGTGAAGAAGTTATTTTTGATGCTGTTGTTGGTGTTGCCGCTGACGGCCCGCAGTGAGATCACAACACAGGTCTCTTGTTTCCGTTCGCTGGAAGGCAAAAACATCAATTTCGAATTCAGAACCTATTACGACTCGGTCGCCCAATGGGGCGGCGCGGGGGTTAGGTATAGCAAGTCGAAGAAGGCCATTTCTCTAGTCCATCGAAGCACCGAGCAAGAAATCCTGGCAGAGGATCGGCCCTATGAATTCACGACAACTTGGGTGGAAGTTTCCGAGGGGACGCTGACGGGTGAGTATGAGATGGTCCGTCAGGGTGCTCGGATCTATGGAATGACCTATACGAATTACAAATCCGGCAAGAAGTATTCGTTCGATCAAGATATCAGCATGGAGGCGTCACCAGAGACAGGCTGTCACTGGTGAGTCGAGATCATCGAGAAAGGGGACTCAACGTCCCCTTTTTCTTTCTGTGGTTCCTTTACCCCTTCGCCCGATACTCCGCCGGATTCGGCGAATCAATATGATCCAGCGCTCGCTCCACCAACAACTGAACCCCATCCGCCATTCTGCTGAGCGCCAGGGCGACTGAGCGGCGGGTGCCGTCGATGTCATCAGCCAGGTCGGCGGCGATGGCGCTGATGGACTTCAGGTCTTCTGAGGCGTTGGCCAGGAGGGCTTCGGTGTCGATGTCGGGGGAGACGGTGAAGAGCTTGCCTTTGCGTTTGGGTTTTTCGTTGGGGGGCGGGGCGAAATGATGGTCGAGGGCGCGTTCGGCGGCTTCGTGGAGTTTTTTCGAATCGAAGGATTCGTAGGGGGATGTCGCTGGGTTTTCGGGGGGATTCGGTGTTGGCTTGATCATAGGTATCTTCCGGTAATAGGAGCTGACACCGTTTCGCTCGCACTTCGAAAGAGGTGGCAACTGTGCATAGGTGTGCAAGACCGGCCCGGAGTATCCGGCAGACCCGAAGGTCTCCCACGCACAGTCGCCATAACGATTCGCGAGCATAAGAAAACGCTCGATGAATAGCCATAAACGATTGTGCACCAGGCCGGACTTGCACGTCCGAGTCACCGATTTTGCGGTGACGAACAGAGGGTATCGGTGAAGGTGATGGTTGCCTAGTTCATGAACAGCCCGGCGTTTTGAAGGAAATTTCCCAGAGGTTTGAGGGCATCAAGATCAAAAGATCGCAGCCTTCGGCAGCTCCTACAGGAATGTGTTTCTTCAGGTGTAGGGCGGGTGTTGGGTGTGACGCGGAGCGTCACGGGATGCATTCCCACGCAAAGCGTGGGAACGATCAGGTAGGCGTGACTTGGTAGTCATTAGCGTCAAAAATACCTGCATCTTCTTCTAACGCAACCAGATGGTGGCGTTCTGGCTTGAAGCCGCTACACTGCGCCGGCCGTTCATTTTTCTTTTGAGGCTGTGCGCATGAAATTTCGTTTTCTTCTGTGGATGCTGGGTTTGTTGATGGGTAAGGCCAGTCGGACTAATCCTGCGTTTCAGCAGCAGTTGGGTGACAAGGAATTGGTGTTCCAGCTACAGACCCTGGACGGGAAAGTGGCGCGACATTTCTTTGTGAAGGACCAGCGCATTACCAGCAGGTCGGGCGTGTATGCCGAGCCGGCGTTTGCGATTGCCTTTAAAGACGCGGCGTATGGCTTTGCCACGATGCAGGCGAAGAACAAGCAATTGGCGTTTATGACGGGGATTCAGGACAAGTCGATTCAGATCAAGGGCAACCCGGCGTTGGTGATCTGGTTTCAGGGGTTGACCAAGTATTTGAAGCCTAAGAAGGTGAAGGCTAAGGCTTGAGAGCCTGATCAGGTCTGTGGTGAGAGGGCTTTTTGTGGCGAGGGAGCTTGCTCCCGTTGGGCTGCGAAGCGGCCCTAAAGCCTGAGACCTCGGTTGTATCTGACACATCGCGTTGGCTGGGTTGCGACTGCTGCGCAGTCGAGTGGGAGCAAGCTCCCTCGCCACAATGGGTTGTGGTGATTCAGTTAGATCAAGTTGGATTCATCGCGGGCAAGCCCGCTCCCACAGGGATCGCCTAAATCCTGTGGGAGCGTGGCTTGCCCGCGATGCTTTTAGGCCTGGCTAAATTGCGAAGCCAGTTCGCGCAGCAGCACTTCGGCTTCGAGGACTTTGCTGACGACGTCGTTGGCTTTGTCGCGGCTCAGGCCGACGCGTTCGAGCAGGGCGTCGGGGATGTCTTCATCCGGCCCGGAGCCGATGCCGCGGCTGCGCAGCAAACGCACGGCCAAACACACGAGGTTCGGGTATTCGGCGTAGTCGCCGTCGTAGCTTGGGTCGTGCTGGAAGCGCAGGGAGGTGGCCAGTTCTTCTGGCATGTCCCAGTAGCGCATCAGCCATGAGCCGATCTGTTCGCGGCTGATGCCCAGCAGGTGTTGTTCCACGTAGCTGTGGCACAGGTGCGGGTTGACCTCCAGGTGGCGGCAGATCAGCGAGAAGTGCGGCGGGAACACGTGGGCCAACAGCAAGTAGCCGAAGTTGTGCAGCAGGCCGGCGAGGTAGGTCAGGCCGGCTTCCGGGCGCTGGGCGCGTGGCATGGCGCGGGTCAGGCCTTCGATGACGGCGGCGGTGTAGATCGATTGCTGCCAGTACGGCGTGGTGTGTTGCGGGTGGTCTTTGGGCAGGCTCAGGGTTTTGCCCAGGGCCAGGCCCAGCGCCAGGTTGATCACCAGGTCGAAACCCAGCACTCGGACGATGGCGTCTTCCACTGAACGAATTTTTCCCGGCGAGGCGTAGTACGGCGACGCTGCCCAGCTGACGACTTGTGCTGCCAGGGCCGGGTCGGTTTCAACAACGCCGGTGATGTCGTCGATGGTGGCGTTGGGGTCGACGCGCAGTTTAATGATTTTCTGCGCGGTCTCGGCCAGCGGCGGAATCTCGATGGTCTCTTCCAGACGTTGCTGGATACGCCGCGCAGTGAATGCTTGAACGGCCTGGGTGATTTCCTCGCGGTCATCGTTGGGGCGGTCGAGGTTTGGGCGGATGCGGTTCACGGCTTCGCCGAAATTGCCGGCGCTAGCCTTGGTGAGCATGGTTTTGAAATCGTCGCTGGAAATTTCCAGCAGCACCCCCGGCTCGCCCGAGTTGATCAGCAACGTCGGTTCGCGCAGCAGGCTTTCTTCATACAGGCACGGCGAGCTGGTGAGTGCCGGCAGGCCGGGCAGCAGGCTCAGGTTGTGTTTGCCGAGCATCTTTACCAGGCGTTCGGTGGATACAGCAGTCAACCGGCGGCCCGTGAGTTCAGCGAGGCGGTTGAGGTCCAGCAATTGGCTCTGCGGAAAAAGCACCATGAGTGCGCCGACAGCATCGTCCAGCAAAACTGCCTGCACTTTACGCGCGGCGTTCAGGCCGTGATGGTCGAGGACTTCTTCGTAGGCGATGTCCAGCTTGCCGAGCAGCAGCCGAATAACAGACGGAGCGTGCGGGGTTTCGGGGGCGAGGGCAGCTTCTGTCATGGTCTGTATCCGTTTGCAAACAATTGCAGGAGTATAACCAGCTTGTTTAACGCCAGGGTCCAGAAACTGCGACAGTGCTCACACTTGGCCGTATTGCTGCCCATGGCGTAGCCAGCGGTCGAGCAACGGGCTGACGTGATCCGGCCAACGCTCGAGTAAGGCCTGAGCGGCGTCGCGTACGGCGGGCAGCAAGTCGGCATCGCGCATCAGATCCGCGACTTTGAATTGCAGCAGACCGGTCTGGCGCGTGCCGAGCATTTCGCCGGGGCCGCGCAGTTCGAGGTCTTTTTCGGCGATGACAAAACCGTCGTTGGTTTCGCGCATGATTCCCAGCCGCTGACGACCGATCTGCGACAGCGGCGGATGGTAAAGCAGCACGCAATGGCTGACGGCGCTGCCCCGACCGACACGGCCACGCAGTTGGTGCAGTTGCGCGAGGCCGAGGCGCTCCGGGTTTTCGATGATCATCAGACTGGCGTTGGGCACATCGACGCCGACTTCAATCACGGTGGTGGCGACCAGCAGTTGCAGGTTGCCGGCCTTGAACTCGGCCATCACCGCGGCTTTCTCGGCGGGCTTCATGCGGCCGTGGATCAGCCCGACCTTCAACTCGCCGAGGGCGGCGGTGAGGTCTTCAAAAGTAGTTTCGGCGGCCTGGCAGGTCAGCTCTTCAGACTCTTCGATCAGCGTGCACACCCAATAAGCCTGACGCCCTTCGGCACAAGCGCCGCGCACGCGTTCGATCACTTCGACGCGCCGGGTGTCGGTGACCAGTACCGTGTTTACGGGCGTACGGCCGGGCGGCAGTTCGTCGAGGATCGAGGTGTCGAGGTCGGCGTAGGCGCTCATGGCCAGCGTCCGGGGGATCGGCGTGGCGGTCATGATCAGCTGGTGCGGACACATCCGTCCGCCGACGCCTTTCTGCCGTAATGCCAGGCGCTGCTGCACGCCGAAGCGGTGCTGTTCATCGATGATCGCCAGCGCCAGGTTCTTGAACTGCACTTCGTCCTGGAACAGCGCGTGGGTGCCGACCACCATTGGCGTACCGCTGGCGATTTGCTCCAGCGCGGCGACGCGGTTTTTACCCTTGAGCTTGCCGGCCAGCCACGCGACTTCAATACCCAGCGGTTCGAGCCAGCGCTTGAAGGTAATGAAGTGCTGCTCGGCGAGAATCTCTGTGGGCGCCATCAATGCGACCTGATAACCGGCCTCCAGCGCTTGCAGCGCGGCGAGGGCGGCGACCACGGTTTTGCCGGCGCCCACGTCGCCCTGGATCAGCCGCAACATCGGCTCATGCTGACTGAGGTCGTAAGCGATTTCGTTGCCGACCCGCTGCTGGGCGCCGGTCGGCGTGAAGCCGAGGTTGGCCAAATACTGGGTTGGCAGCTTGGTGGCTTTTGGCATCGCCGGGGCACGCAGGGCACGCATGCTCTCGCGCAGGCGCTGCTGGGACAGTTGATGGGTCAGCAGTTCTTCGAAGGCCAAACGGTGTTGGGCCCAGTGATGACCGAGGGCGAGTTCGTCGACGTCGGCATCGGCGGGCGGGTGATGCAGGTAGCGGATCGCATCGGCCAGCGGCGCCAGTTGATAGTCCCGGGCCAGTTCGGTTGGCAGCCAGTCGGGCAGGCTGCTGGGGCCGAGCAGGGTGAGGGTTTGCATGCACAGTTGGCGCAAACGCTGCTGGGTCAGGCCTTCGGTGAGCGGGTAGACCGGGGTCAGGGTTTCATCCACCGGCGGCGGTTCGTCGCCGGTGATGGCGCGGTATTCCGGGTGGTAGATCTCCAGTCCTGACGCACCGGGCCGCGCTTCGCCATAACAGCGAATGCGCGTGCCGCGTTTGAGGCCTTCTTTCTGGGCGTTGCTGAAATGGTAGAAACGCAGGCTGAGCCCGCCGGTGCCGTCCTGCAGACGGACAACCAGGCTGCGGCGCCGGCCCATGACCACGTCGGCACCGCTGACGGTGCCTTCGATTACGGCGTCTTGCCCGGGTCGCAAATGGCCGATCGGGACCACGCGGGTGCGGTCCTGATAACGCAGCGGCAGGTGGAACAGCACGTCCTGGAGATTCTCCAGGCCGACCTTGGCCAGTTTCTCGGCCATGGCTTCGCCGACACCCTTGAGTGCCGTCACCGACACTTGCGACAACTCGGTCATGGCAGCGACTTAACCGGCCACCACCGGCGCTGGCGGCTTGGCCACCGAGCACAGGCGAATGGAGTCGGCGAGGATTTCAATCGCCTTCGGCCGCGGGAAGCTCGCGCGCCAGGCGATGGCCACGGTGCGGAACGGCACTGGCGCGCTCAATGGACGAACTTCGATCACACCGGGAGCGTAGTGATGGCTGTCGACCGCCGACAGCGGCAGGATCGAAATGCCCAGGCCGGACGCGACCATGTGGCGAATGGTTTCCAGCGAGCTGGATTCCACCGTGGTGTGTTTGGCGCCGTCGTTGCCTTTGGCCAGGGTCGGGCAGGCTTCCAGCACTTGATCGCGGAAGCAGTGGCCTTCGCCGAGCAGCAGCAGGCTCTTGTCGTTGAGCAGGGCGGCGTCGATGGATTCTTTTTGCGTCCACGGGTGCTGGGCCGGCATCAAGACGTAGAACGGCTCGTCGTAGAGCTGCAGGGTCAGTACGTCGGCTTCATTGAACGGCAGGGCGATGATGATCGCGTCGAGCTCGCCGTTGCGCAGTTTGTCGCGCAGCACGTGGGTGAAGTTTTCTTCGATGTACAACGGCATCTGCGGGGCGACCCGGTGCAGTTGTGGAATCAGGTGCGGGAACAGGTACGGGCCGACGGTATAAATCGCGCCGACTTTCAGTGGCGCGGTCAGCTGGTTCTTGCCGGCTTGGGCCAGTTCACGGATGCCTTGGGCCTGCTCCAGGACTTTCTGTGCCTGGGCGACAATGCCTTCGCCGACCGGGGTCAGGCGCACGGCGCTCTTGCTGCGCTCGAAAATCAGCACACCGAGTTCGTCTTCAAGCTTTTTCACGCCCACCGACAGGGTCGGCTGGCTGACGTGGCAACGCTCGGCCGCGTGACCGAAGTGCTGCTCTTGGGCGAGGGTAACGATGTAGCGTAATTCTGTGAGAGTCATAGCAAGCGTCCATGAAGTTGCGGGCCAAGCATACCGGCTGCAATCGATAGACGCACGTTATCAGACTGAGTGTGCTGAGTGACACAGGGCAATGCGGGTTTGGCGTTTCCAGATAGGCAAAAAGGCACCTTTCGGTGCCTTTCATAGGTTTTGTAGCCGCCGAAGAACCTGTGGGAGCGGGCTTGCCCGCGATGAGGCCATCACATCCAACATCTTTGTCGACTGTTATATCGCTATCGCGGGCAAGCCCGCTCCCACAGGGTTTTGTATTGCGTCTTAACGGCGACGTTCCAGCGAGTAAACAAACGGTGCAACGATTTCGATGGAGCCGTTGTTCAGCATGTCGGCCGGTGGCTTGGGCAGCGGTTGGGCGCGACGGATCATTTCCAGGGTGGCCCGGTCCAGATCGGCGTTGCCGGAGCGGCCCACCAGTTCGAACGACAACACGTTACCTTCCGCATCCACCACGAAGCGCAGACGGTTCAAGCCTTCCTTGCCCCGTTGCTGTGCACTGGCCGGGTACTTTTTGTACTTGGCCAAGTGCGCGAGCAGGGTGCCTTGCCAGCTGGCCTTGGCCGCTTGCTGCGCCGGTGATGGACCGGGTGCCGGCTGAGCGGATTTCTCCGTCGGTGCCTGGGTCGGTTGCGCGTCGCTCGGTTTTTCCTCGGAGGGTTTCTCCTTCGGCGGCTCCGGCTTTTTCTCCACAGGCTTGGGCGGTTGAGGCTTCGGCTTGGGTTTGACCGGTTTCGGCACGGCAATCTCGGCTTTCGGCGCTTCAGCGAGTTTCGGCAGCGGCAGTTCTTCCACCGGTGCCGGAGGCTGTGGCGGCGTGATCACCTTTGGCGGTGCGGGCGGTGGCGGGGCCGGAACCGGCGCCAGCTCGACCATCATCGCTTGCGGTGGCAGCTCGATCGGCGGGCGCGACGTCCAGTTCAGCGCCAGCGCAATGGCCAGCGCATGGACGCCCAGCACCACGGCCAGGCTCCCGCTGTAACGCGTCAGCTTTTGGCGCGTGTTGATCATTTCTTGGCTGCCGTCTCGAGTCCGACCAGGCCGACCTTCAGGTAGCCGGCGGCGCGCAGGGCGTCCATCACGCTCATCAAGTCGCCGTAGTCCACGCCTTTATCGGCCTGGAAGAAGATCGTCGTGTCTTTCTTGCCCTTCGTCTTGGCGTCGAGTGTGGCGCCGAGGGTTTCGGCCTTCACTTCGTCTTCGCCGAGAAACAGGCGCTGGTCAGCTTTCACGCTGAGGAACACCGGTTTCTCTGGCCGCGGCGCCGGTTTGGCGGTGGAAGCAGGCAGGTCGACCTTGATGTCCACGGTGGCCAGCGGGGCCGCCACCATGAAGATGATCAACAGCACCAGCATCACGTCGATGAACGGCGTGACGTTGATTTCGTGGTTCTCGGCCAGATCGTCGTCTGCGCCTTCTTTCAAATGCAGGCCCATGGCCGATTACCCCACTTTCACCATGTGCGGTTGCGAGCTACTACGCTCGGCCGGCAGGTGGTCGAGATCACGGCTGACCAGCAGCAGAACTTCTGCCGAGGCATCGGACACTTGCGCCTTGTAACCGGCGATGGAGCGGGCGAAGACGTTGTAGATGACCACTGCAGGAATTGCTGCAACCAGGCCCAGCGCGGTTGCCAGCAGGGCTTCGGCGATGCCGGGAGCTACGACTGCGAGGTTGGTGGTCTGGGTTTTGGCGATGCCGATGAAGCTGTTCATGATGCCCCACACGGTGCCGAACAGACCGACGAACGGCGCGGTGGAACCGATGGTGGCGAGTACGCCGGTGCCGCTGCTCATGTTGCGACCGCACGCAGCGACGAGGCGCTCGAGGCGGAAGCTCACACGTTCCTTGATGCCTTCTTTTTCGCGGCTGTTGGCCGACAGGCGCATTTCTTCCAGCGCGTCGTGGACCAGCAGGTTGGCGAGGGTGCCTTCCTTGGCTGCCGTTGCGCTGGCTTCTTTAAGGGTGGCGGCTTTTTTCAGATGAACGATTTCAGTGCGCAGACGACGCTTGGCGCCCATCAACTCGAAGCCCTTGGCGATCCAGATGGTCCAGGTGATGATTGAGGCGATGGCCAGGCCGATCATCACGATCTTCACGATGATGTCGGCGTTCTGGTACATGCCCCACGGCGACAAGTCATGGGCCATGCCCAGCGAGTTGTCGGCTTCAAGGACTTCCGGCACGTCAGCGGCGTCTACGGCCTGGACCGGATCGGTCGCGGCGGGTGTCACGGCAGGTGCAACTGGTGTTTGAGCGGCAGCTGGCTGTGTGGCCGGCGCTTGTGCATCGGCGAAGGCGGCGGTCGGCGCCAGCATCAGGCTGAGCAGCAGGGCGGCCACCGCGCTCCAGGCGCGAGGTCGTTTGGTTGGCGAAGCGGGGAATTGATTGCGTGTCATGCTGGCCGGACCTGAAAGGAAAAAAACGGTAAATGTTCTTCCAGGCCTCGTGAGGCCGAGAACAAAAGTGACCCGCATTATTGCAAGTAATTCTTGTTAACAAAAGTAATAGAGTATCTTTTTTTCCTTCATTGCTAGCCGCGTGTCCTTTGCCGACGCTAGTCTGTAGCTTTCCGATAGGAGTTTTCTGATGTCCGCGCCTTCTGTTTTGATCGCCGGCTGCGGTGATGTCGGCAGTCGCCTGGCCACGCAATTGCTGAATTCAGGGTGGGAGGTTCACGGCTTGCGGCGTGACGTCTCACGCCTGCCCCAAGGGGTGATTGGCGTTGCCGGTGACTTGTTCAATAAAGACTGCCCGGCGACCTGGCCAATCGGAGCGGTGGATTACCTGGTGTATTGCGCGGCGGCTACCGATCACGATGAGGCCGGATACCGCGCCGCTTATATTCAGGGTTTGCAGCACGTGCTGGAATGGCTGGGCGACTACGGGCAAGTGCCCAATCGGCTGCTATTCGTTTCCAGCAGCAGCGTTTACGGCCAGCAAGAGGGCGAGTGGGTCGACGAGAACTCGCCGACCGTGGCGGCTGGCTATTCAGGGCGTGTGATGCTGGAGGCCGAGCAAGTGGCGCGTGATAGCGGCATTCCGGCGAGCATCGTGCGCTTGACCGGGATCTACGGTCCGGGCCGAGAGTTTCTGCTGACCCAGGTCCGTCGCGGTTATCGCGTGGCGATCGATCCACCGTTGTACGCCAACCGCATTCACGTCGATGACGCTGCGGGGTTGCTGGCGTTTCTGCTTGAGGCGGATCGGCGTGGGGTGACGCTGGATGATGACTATATAGGCGTCGACGATGCGCCTGCACCGCTGGCGGAAGTGGTGGGCTGGTTGCGTGAGTACTTGGGCGTGACCGAATGGGCCGAAGACGCCAGTGTGCGTCGTACCGGCAGCAAGCGCTGCAGCAATGCCCGGGCGAAGGCGTTGGGGTGGGTGCCGAAGTATCCGAGTTTCCGCGAAGGTTATGCCGCGATCCTCGAAGGCCGCTGCTGAAATCCAGTTACACCCATCAACTGTGGGAGCGGGCTTGCCCGCGATGAGGCCATAACATTCAACATCCAGGTTGACTGTTACACCGCCATCGCGGGCAAGCCCGCTCCCACAGGGTTATCTGTTGGCTTCAGATTCGGGTTACTGCTTTTCCAGCAACCATTTGCGATCACCCGGCGTAAACGAAGGCATCTCGTCCGCCAGTGCGGTATTCACGGTCTGGAAAATCTCTAGTTCCTTGCCCTTGCGCGCAAAGATCCAGGTATTGCCCTGGCCGTTCGCCTGCAGCCAGATGTTATCGTTGCCGCCGCTCATCGACGCGCAATCGCCCGCCAGGCACAGGGCATAACGATCCGCACCGGGCAGGCCGGCAACCTGGCCATCGGCCTGGAATTGCACGGTGTTGCCTTCGCCGGGGCCGCTGAGAATTTTCCAGCTGCCGCCCATATAAGCCGAATACAGCGCTCGCTCGAAACTCGCGCCAATCGGTGCGCCTTCCGGCACCGGGACCGCTGCACGGTCGAAGACTTGCTCCGGCTCGTTGTCGTTGGCGACCTGGCTCAGTTGTTTACCATCACGCTTCAGCTCGCTGGCGGAGCTGCCATAAAAGTCGACTTTCCAGGCGCCGGACTCTTCGCCCAGCAGCTTGCCTTCGACATTTTCAAAACCATTGGTGTAGCGGGCCTGACCGGCTCTGGTGTTGACGTCCCATTCCAGATTCGGGCCATAGGCCTGGAGCGCTTCGCGCAGGGGGCCGCCTTTGGATGCAGCATCGATTGCCGACTGATTGATCCAGGTGCCGCTGATATCACGGTCGGCAGGGTCGCTGGCACAACCGCCCAAGAGAAGGGCGACCAGCGAGAGAGCTAGCGCTTGGCGCATGGTGGAATCCTTTCAGAACGAAATCGGCGCAACCTCTGGGGTTGCGCCGGACACATTACTCGATGACCAGAATGGCATCCATTTCAACCTGCGAACCCTTTGGCAGGGCTGCTACGCCGATGGCGGCGCGGGCTGGATAAGGTTGGTCGAAGTACTTGCCCATGATCTCGTTGACCTTGGCGAAGTGGCTCAAGTCAGTGAGGAAGATGTTCAGTTTGACGATGTCCTTGAACGAACCACCGGCTGCTTCAGCCACGGCTTTGAGGTTCTCGAACACCTGGACGGTCTGGGCTTCGAAGCCTTCGACCAGTTCCATGGTTTTTGGGTCCAGAGGAATCTGACCCGACATGTAAACGGTGTTGCCAGCCTTGATCGCCTGGGAATAAGTACCGATGGCGGCCGGGGCCTTGTCGCTGTTGATAACGGTCTTGGTCATGTATGACTCCTTGTGAAGGGTGGGCTACGCGCGCATGCGGGTGATGCGGATGACCCCGGTCAGGGCGCGCAGTTTCTTGATCACGCGGGCCAGGTGCACGCGGTCGTGCACGCTGACCACCAGTTGGACCACGCTGATACGACCGTCGCGTTCGTCCATGCTGATTTTTTCGATATTGCCGTCGGCCGCGTTGACACTGCTGGCCAGCAAGGCGATCAGGCCGCGCTGGTGCTCCAGTTCGACGCGCAGCTCGACGTTGAATTCGCCGGTGACATCCTTGGCCCACGAGAGCTGGATGCATTTTTCCGGGTTGTGGCGGATTTCGCTGATGTTGCGGCAGTTGTCCAGGTGCACCACCATGCCTTTGCCCGCGGAGAGGTGACCGACAATCGGGTCGCCCGGGATCGGCGTGCAGCACTTGGCGTAACTGAGTACCAGGCCTTCGGTGCCACGAATCGCCAGCGGACCTTCCGGGCTTGGCAGCTGCTCCCCTTCGCCAAGCAGGCGGCGGGCGACCACGTAAGCCATGCGATTGCCCAGGCCGATGTCTTCGAGCAAGTCTTCGATGAGTTCGAGGCGATATTCGTGGAGCATCAACTGCACGCGCTCGACCGGGACTTTTTCCAAGGAGCTGTCGAAACCGTTGAGCACCTTGTTCAGCAGGCGTTCGCCGAGGCTGATGGACTCGGAACGGCGTTGCAGTTTCAGCGCATGGCGGATGTGCGTCCGCGCCTTGCCGGTGACCACGAAGTTGAGCCAGGCCGGGTTCGGCCGCGCGCCGGGGGCGCTGACGATCTCGACCGTGGAGCCGCTTTGCAGCGGTTCGGACAGCGGCGCGAGACGACGATTGATCCGACAGGCAATGCAGCTGTTGCCCACGTCGGTGTGCACCGCGTAAGCGAAGTCGACCGCCGTGGAGCCTTTGGGCAGCTCCATGATCCGGCCTTTGGGCGTGAACACGTAGACCTCGTCCGGGAACAGGTCGATCTTCACGCTTTCGATGAATTCCAGCGAGTTGCCGGCCCGTTGCTGCATTTCCAGCACGCCTTTGACCCACTGGCGGGCGCGGGCGTGAGTGCCTTTGGGCTGCTCGTCGCCGCTGGACTTGTACAGCCAATGGGCAGCGATGCCGTTGTTGGCCATCTCTTCCATTTCACGGGTGCGGATCTGGATCTCGATCGGTACACCGTGCATGCCGAACAGCGTGGTGTGCAACGACTGGTAGCCGTTGGCCTTGGGGATCGCGATGTAATCCTTGAAGCGACCCGGCAACGGTTTGTACAAATTGTGTACAGCGCCCAGCACGCGGTAGCAGGTATCGACCTTGTCGACGATGATCCGGAACGCGTAGACGTCCATGATCTCGTTGAAGGCTCGACGCTTGCCGCGCATTTTCTTGTAGATGCCGTAGAGGTGTTTCTGACGACCGCTGACCTCGCCCTGGATGCCGTCGATGGCCAGGCAGTGGCTGAGGGATTCTTCGATCTTGTTGACGATTTCCTTGCGGTTGCCCCGGGCGCGTTTGACCGCCTGGTTGATCCGCGCGGAACGCATCGGGTGCATGGCCTTGAAGCCGAGGTCTTCGAACTCTATGCGGATGGCGTGCATGCCCAGCCGGTTGGCAATGGGCGCATAGATTTCCAGGGTTTCCTTGGCGATCCGCCGGCGCTTTTCGCCGGACAGTACTTCCAGGGTGCGCATGTTGTGCAGGCGGTCGGCCAGCTTGACCAGGATCACGCGAATGTCGCGCGCCATGGCCATGGCCATTTTCTGGAAGTTTTCGGCCTGGGCTTCGGCTTTGGTCTCGAAGTTCATCTGGGTCAGTTTGCTGACCCCGTCGACCAGTTCGGCCACGGTTTCGCCGAACTGCGCTTGCAGCGCTTCCTTGGCAATACCGGTGTCTTCGATCACGTCATGCAGCATGGCCGCCATCAGGCTCTGATGGTCCATATGCATGTCGGCAAGAATATTCGCAACCGCGAGTGGGTGCGTGACGTATGCCTCACCGCTGCGGCGGCGTTGGCCATCGTGGGCTTGTTCGGCGTAGAAGTACGCTCGGCGGACCAGATTGACCTGGTCCTTGCCGAGGTAGGTCGATAAGCGATCGGCGAGGGCGTCTATGCTCGGCATGATAATTCCTGCCGTTCGTTGTGACCCCGCGCCGTGCTACGTCGACCAGGCATGGACTTATACTGCCTCGTTGGACTCGTCCTCGAACGCTGCGAACAGCGGTTCGTCTTCGACGATTTCTGCGTTGGCGATGAACTCGTAGCTCATCAGGCCTTCGGCGATTTCACGCAGCGCTACAACAGTAGGCTTGTCGTTTTCCCACTGAACCAGGGGCTCTTTGCCGCCGGTGGCCAGTTGACGGGCACGCTTGGTGGACAGCATGACCAGTTCAAAACGGTTTTCCACGTGGTTCAGGCAGTCTTCAACGGTTACGCGGGCCATGGTATTCCTCGGAGCGAATGCAATATGCGCGCTGCCCGGGTGGGCGAGCGGACTCAACAGTTTAAAAAATCACCAGCGATTAGGGAAGCGCTGATTTTTTGACCAGGCTCTTCAACGCGCTATAAGTGCCAATGTAAAGCCCTTGCAGCGGTTTTGGGAAGAGCTGTTTAGCCGAGCAATTCAGCCAAAAGTTTTCCGTTACGCTGCTGTTGACGCTTCTGATGCAGCTGATTGGCACGGAAAATCGCCTGTAAATCGCGCAGCGCGTGGGCGAAATCGTCGTTGATGATCAGGTAGTCGTAGTCGACGTAGTGGCTCATTTCGCTGACGGCTTCGCGCATCCGGCCTTCGATGACCTCGTTGCTGTCCTGGCCGCGATTGTTCAGGCGCTGACGCAAGGCTTCCAGGGACGGCGGCAGGATGAAGATCGAGCGGGCTTGCGGCATCAACTTGCGTACTTGCTCGGCACCTTGCCAGTCAATTTCCAGAATCAGGTCGTGGCCTTCATCCAGGGTCTGCTGCAGGTGGCTTTGCGAGGTGCCATAGAGATTGCCGAACACTTCGGCGCGCTCGAGGAAATCCCCGTGCTCGATCATCTTCACGAACTCGCTGCGTTCGACGAAGTGATAGTTCACGCCGTTCACTTCACCGGGGCGCATGGCGCGGGTGGTGTGGGAGACCGAGACACGGATCTCCTGATCAGCGTCGGTCAGGGCCTTGACCAGACTGCTCTTGCCCGCGCCCGAAGGGGCGGAAATGATGTACAGGGTGCCGGTGCTGTGGGTCATGTCGGGTTTGCCTTACTCAATATTCTGCACTTGTTCGCGCATCTGCTCGATCAACACTTTGAGGTTGACCGCCGCTTGGGTGCTGCGCGGGTCGAAGGCTTTGGAGCCCAGTGTGTTGGCTTCGCGGTTGAGTTCCTGCATCAGGAAGTCGAGGCGCCGACCGGCAGCGCCACCGGACTTGAGCACCCGGCGAACTTCGATGATGTGAGTGCTCAAGCGATCCAGTTCTTCGGCGACGTCGCTCTTTTGCGCGAGCATGACCATTTCCTGTTCCAGTCGCTGCGGGTCGAGGTCGGCCTTCATGTCGGTGAAGCGGTCGAGGACTTTCTGGCGTTGGGTGGCGAGCATCTGCGGGACCAGTTCACGCAGGATCACCACATCCCCTTCAATAGAGGTCAGGCGCTCGTTGATCAATCGCGCCAGCTCAGTGCCTTCGCGCTCGCGACCGGCCTTGAGTTCTTTCAGGCCCTGATGGAACAGCGCCAGGGCTTCGGCATTCAGCGCTTGCGGGTCGGCGGCATCGGCTACCAGTACGCCGGGCCAGGCCAGGACTTCCAGTGGGTTCAGTGCGGCGGGGTTCTTGATCAGGCTGGCGACCGTCTCGGCGGCAGCGACCAGTTGCGCGGCGCGCTCGCGGTCCACTTGCAGCGGTTTGCCGGTGCTTTCTTCGGTAAAGCGCAGGGTGCATTCGAGCTTGCCCCGGGACAGTTCCTGGCGCAGGGCTTCGCGGATCGCGCCTTCGAGGTCGCGGAAAGATTCCGGCAGGCGCAGGTGGGGTTCCAGGTAGCGGCTGTTGACCGAGCGCAGTTCCCAGCTCAGGGTGCCCTGGACGCCGGCTTTCTCGACGCGGGCGAAGGCGGTCATGCTGTGCACCATGGAGGTACCTCGCAATGCAGGTCGGCGCGTAACCCATGGTTCCGCGGACCCGCTATCTGTGAATTAAAGCCGACAGGCAGCAAAGGCGCAGGATTGTAGCGCAGTGGGGCGGATGCGCCCAAACACACGCTGTGACAAAGAGCTGCAGGCCGTCGGCTAAGCTCTATTCAGGGGCTTCAATCGTCGGGCGATTTTTTTAGAAGTGCCCACTCGCGGCCCACGGCTCTATAATGCTCGGCAGTTTTCCGTCCTCCGTACAGGTAATCCCTATGAAACGTCCAAGTGGTCGCGCTGCCGATCAGCTCCGCTCGATCCGCATTACCCGCAACTACACCAAACACGCTGAGGGTTCTGTGCTGGTCGAGTTCGGTGATACCAAAGTCATCTGCACCGTCAGCGTCGAGAATGGCGTGCCGCGTTTCCTGAAAGGTCAGGGCCAGGGTTGGTTGACCGCCGAATACGGCATGCTGCCGCGCGCCACTGGCGAACGTAACCAGCGTGAAGCGAGCCGCGGCAAGCAAGGCGGCCGTACTCTGGAAATCCAGCGTTTGATCGGCCGTTCCCTGCGCGCTGCGCTGGACATGACCAAGCTGGGCGACGTCACCCTGTACGTCGACTGCGACGTGATCCAGGCTGACGGCGGCACCCGCACCGCGTCCATCACCGGTGCGATGGTTGCACTGATCGACGCCTTGAAAGTGATCAAGAAGCGTGGCGGCCTGAAAGGTGGCGACCCGCTCAAGCAAATGATCGCTGCCGTTTCGGTGGGCATGTACCAGGGCGAGCCTGTGCTTGACCTCGATTACCTGGAAGATTCGGCTGCCGAGACTGACCTCAACGTGGTGATGACCAGCACTGGCGGTTTCATCGAAGTTCAGGGCACTGCCGAAGGCGCGCCGTTCCAGCCGGAAGAGCTGAACGCGATGCTGGCGCTGGCGAAGAAAGGCATGAACGAGATTTTCGAACTGCAGAAGGCTGCACTGGCCGACTGATCGGACCTGCTCCACGCAAGGAGGACGCCATGAGTGACGAGCAACTGCCGCTACCCACACCGAGCCGAGAGGTTCGTCAGTGGGCGATGTTTTGTCACCTGTCCGCCTTGCTGGGGATCTGGCTGCCGTTCGGCACGCTGATCGGGCCGCTGATTCTCTGGCAGATGAAGCGCGAGTCAGACCCGTTCATCGATGCGCAAGGCAAGGAAGCGCTGAACTTTCAAATCACTGTCGCCATTGCTTCCGCCATCTGCTTCTTGCTGATGGTGGTGATCATCGGGTTCTTCCTGTTTGGTCTGGTCGCGATCGGTGCGCTGGTATTGACCATCATTGCCGGCGTGAAAGCCAATGAAGGGTTCCCTTACCGGTATCCGTTCACCTGGCGCTTGATCAAATAATGACCAGCAAAGATTTCCTGTGGGAGGCTTGCCCGCGATAGCGATCTGGCAGGCAACACATCTGTTGACTGTGCGGCCTCATCGCGGGCAAGCCCGCTCCCACAGAAAGCAAATCATTGCCCACAAAAAAGCCGACAGTGATGTCGGCTTTTTTGCATCTGCGAAAAGACGCTTAGATCGTCAGCGTCCAGTCGTAGTCCACGATCAACGGTGCATGCTGCGAGAACCGTGGTTGACGTGGCAGGCGTGCGCTGCGTACGAAGCGGCGCAGGCCCGGGGTCAGCAACTGGTAGTCGAAACGCCAGCCCAGGTTGAGCATCTCGGCCTGTTCGTTGTCCGGCCACCAGCTGTACTGGTCGCCTTCACGGCTGACTTCGCGCAGGGCATCGACATAACCCATGTTGCCGACAATCTCGTCCATCCAGGCACGCTCAGGTGCCAGGAAGCCCGGAGATTGCTGGCTGTCGCGCCAGTTCTTGATATCCAGCTTCTGTTGCGCCACGTACAGCGAGCCACAATAAATGTACTCGCGACGTTTGCGTCGCTGTTTATCCAGATAACGGGCGAAGTCGTCCATTAGCTTGAACTTCTGGTTCAAATCTTCATCGCCGTTCTGCCCCGAAGGGAGCAGCAAGGTCGCGATGCTGACCTTGTCGAAATCGGCTTGCAGGTAACGCCCGTAGCGGTCGGCCGTCTCGAAGCCGAGACCGCTGATGACTGCCTTCGGTTGCAACCGCGAGTACAAAGCCACGCCACCTTGGGCGGGAACTTCGGCTTCGCAGGCATAAAGGAAGTAGCCATCCAGTTGGAAGGCTGGATCGTCCAGTTCAAAGGCGGAGGCGCGGGTGTCCTGCAGGCAGATGACGTCGGCATTCTGTGCTTGCAGCCAACTGAGCAAACCACGCTCGACTGCAGCCTGAATACCATTGACGTTCACACTGATGATCCGCATAAGTGGCCCCAAAAATCGCGTGCGGGTATGATACACGGCGTCTACCTAATTAGCTAAATCCGTGGTATTTGGGGTTTTTTTCATGCAAGCGTATCAGCGCGACTTCATTCGTTTTGCCATTGATCGTGGCGTTTTGCGCTTCGGTGAGTTCACCCTGAAGTCCGGGCGCACCAGTCCTTACTTCTTCAATGCCGGCCTGTTCAACTCGGGTTCCGCCCTGGCGCAGCTGGGTCGTTTCTATGCGGCAGCCATCGTCGAGAGCGGTATTTCGTTCGATGTGCTGTTCGGCCCGGCCTACAAAGGCATCCCGTTGGCGGCGACTACTGCCGTGGCGCTGGCTGAACATCATGGCCGTGATCTGCCATGGTGCTTCAACCGCAAGGAGGCCAAGGCCCATGGCGAAGGCGGCAGCCTGGTCGGCGCGCCATTGGCCGGCGACGTGCTGATCATCGACGACGTGATCACCGCAGGCACCGCCATCCGTGAAGTGATGCAGATCATCGCTTCCCAGGACGGCGCCAAGGCCGCGGGCGTGTTGATCGCCCTGAACCGTCAGGAGCGTGGCAACGGCGAATTGTCGGCCATCCAGGAAGTGGAGCGTGATTTCGGCATCCCGGTGATCAGCATTGTTTCGCTGAATCAGGTTCTCGAGTTCCTGGCGGATGACCCGCAGCTCAAGCAACACCTGCCAGCAGTTGAAGCCTACCGCGCCCAATTCGGCGTCTAATAGAAAAGGCCCTGTTTACAGGGCCTTTTCTATGGGTGGTGCCTAGCGCAGGTGACACCATTTGGCGATGAGCCGCACGGTCAGCCAAACGTTGAGCGCCGCAAACGCCAGAAGCGCGCAGGCCACAAGTACATAAAGCGTACGATCCACGTCGAAATCCCATAGATCCAGCGTGCTGCTGCGCATGATCCGCACGGCAGCCGGCAGGTTGACGTAAAACAGCGCCACGAAGGTGCAAGTCAGCGGCAATGCACAGCTGAAGAAAACATTGATCACCTGTTCCCGGCTGCGTTTTCTCGCCTGCGGGCCTGATTGTCTTTCATCCATCTCCAACGCTTCATGCAGCCTGGGCCACGCCAGATTGAACATGAAAGTGGTCAGGGTCAGCAGCAAACCGCTGACCGCGACGATGTCACTGAACGGCATTCAGACCAAGCGTCCTGCATAGCAAGTCGTGAGAGTCTTCGCTGATTTCGAACAACCCGGCGCTGCCTTTGCGTTTGGTGATGGGCTTGAAGGTCGGCTCGTTCTGGGTGATCAGCATGTTCAGTTCATCACGAATGACGTCGGAGCTGATGACGACCAGGTAAACCGTCTGCGCATGGTCTGCGGTTTCGATCACGGCCCGCATGCTGTTCTGCAGGATATCGTCGAGTTGATTGCGAAACCGCGAGACGGTGTTCTTCAGGAGCGTTTTGCTTTGGCTCTGGGTCAGTTGGAAGATCGTTGATATCTGCGATTCGGTCGGCAGCGTTTGCCCGAAGTAGCTTTGAATCAGATACAGCAGACGATCCTGTTTCGCCTCATCGGCCCTGCTGGGCATGCCGCCCTCGACCAGCATTTTCAAGTATTCGGTCAGACTCGCCTTGGCTATTCGCTGTAGGGCATGAGCTATTTCGTGGTCGGAAATCCTCAGCGTCTTTTTGACCGGTTCCTTTTGTTCCAGGTCGAAGGCCTGGGCGTCGATCGTGAACGAGATCTGCATGGCTCAGTCCTCCAGGATTATTTTTTGCTGGTGCTGCTGAGCGTCTCGGCCTTTTTGATCCCGGCGGGTTTACTGGCTGTCTCTGGGTACGGATCACTAGCGGCATCGCCCTGACCGGTAAGAATTTTCCAGCCATGCCGGGTGTGTGGTGTTTTCCGGAGTTGCGGGCACGGCGGCATTGAGGTTTTGGCTTGGTTCGAATACTCATGACCGCAATCGACGCAGGCATAGGTGCCAGGTGAAACGTCGCTGCCGTATGGGACATAGTCTTTTTGCATGAGGTAGATCTCCTGTGGGTTCAGGGAAAATCCTATGCAGATTGCTTACTTCGCGATGTCAGACGTTTCGCTTAGTCAGGTCAGGCATTTCCTGCGCGCATAAAAAAGATCGCAGACTTCGTCAGCTCCTACAGGGTTTTCGTACATCCGAAAATCCGCTGTCGTAGGAACTGCCGAAGGCTGCGATCTTTTTAAGGTTTGAATCAGTGACGCTTGCGATTGCTGATCAAGGTGCCCACACCGGTGTCGGTGAAGATTTCCAGCAGAATCGCGTTCGGCACCCGACCATCGATGATCAACGAGCTGCCCACACCGCCCTGTACCGCTTCCAGCGCGCAACGAATCTTCGGCAGCATGCCGCCGTAGATAGTGCCGTCGGCGATCAGGTCGTCGACCTGTTGAGTCGTCAGACCGGTCAGAACCGTGCCCGACTTGTCCATCAGGCCGGCGATGTTGGTCAGCAGCATCAGCTTCTCGGCTTTCAGTGCCTCGGCCACTTTGCCGGCCACCAGATCGGCGTTGATGTTGTACGACTCGCCGTTGGCGCCGACGCCGATTGGCGCGATCACCGGGATGAAATCGCCTTTGACCAGCAGGTTCAGCAGGTCGGTGTTGATGCCGACCACTTCGCCCACCTGGCCAATGTCGATGATTTCCGGTTGGGTCATTTCCGGCGTCTGACGGGTAACAGTGAGTTTTTTCGCGCGAATCAGCTCGGCGTCTTTACCGGTCAGGCCGATGGCGCTGCCGCCATGACGGTTGATCAGGTTGACGATGTCCTTGTTGACCTGGCCGCCGAGGACCATTTCCACCACGTCCATGGTCTGCGCGTCAGTCACGCGCATGCCATCGATGAAGTGGCTCTCGATCGACAGACGCTTGAGCAGGTCGCCGATTTGCGGGCCGCCACCATGAACCACCACTGGATTGATGCCGACAGCTTTCATCAGCACGATGTCGCGGGCGAAGCCGGTTTTCAGCTCCTCGCTTTCCATCGCGTTGCCGCCGTATTTGATCACCAGCGTCTTGCCGACATAGCGGCGAATGTAAGGCAGCGCTTCGGACAGGACCTTGGCGGTGTTGGCGGCGGCTTCGCGTTCGAGGGTCATTCAGGGCTCCGGGTGCTTCAGAAGATCAAAACGGTAATTGGAGATCAGGTGCAACGCGTTTCAACTGGACGTGGAACACATCCTTGATGCGCTGCAGTTCAGCCTCGTCATCGGCCTCGAAGCGCAGCACCAGCACCGGTGTGGTGTTGGAGGCGCGAACCAGGCCCCAGCCTTTGGCATAGTCGACTCGCACGCCGTCAATGGTGGTCAGGTTGGCGCCTTCACCCCATTGCGCATCGTGCAGTGCATCAATGATGCTGAATTTGCTCTCTTCGGTCACATGGATATTGATCTCTGGCGTAGAAATATCGTTCGGGAAGGTCGCGAACAGCTCTTCCGCGGTGGATTTTTCCTTGCTGAGGATCTCCAGCAGCCGCGCGGCGCTGTAAATACCATCGTCGAAACCGAACCAGCGTTCCTTGAAGAAGATATGCCCGCTCATTTCGCCGGCCAACAGGGCGCCGGATTGTTTCATTTTCTTTTTGATCAACGAGTGACCGGTCTTCCACATCAGCGGACGACCGCCGTATTCCTTGATCAGCGGGATCAGGCGACGGGTGCATTTGACGTCGAAGATGATTTCCGCGTTCGGGTTGCGCGCCACGACGTCGCGGGCGAACAGCATCAACAGGCGATCAGGGAAAACGATGCTGCCGGTATTGGTAACAACGCCTACACGGTCGCCGTCGCCGTCGAAAGCCAGGCCCAGGTCGGCGTTGGTTTCCTTGACCTTGGCGATCAGGTCGACCAGGTTTTCAGGCTTGCCCGGGTCCGGGTGGTGATTCGGGAAGTTGCCATCGACTTCGCAGAACAGCGGGATGACTTCGCAGTTCAGGGCTTCGATCAGCTGCGGGGCGATCACGCCGGCCGCGCCGTTACCGCAATCGACCACCACTTTCAGACGGCGGGCGAGTTTGATGTCCTGGACGATTTCAGTGTTGTAGCGGTCGAGGATCTCGACCTTGGTGATGCTGCCCTTGCCGCTGCTCAGGTTGTTGGTCTTGAGGCGTTCATGCAGGGCCTGGATCTGTTCGTTTGCCAGAGTGTCGCCGGCAATGACGATCTTGAAGCCATTGTAGTTCGACGGGTTGTGGCTGCCGGTGAGCATCACGCCGGATTTGCCGGCCAGTACGTTGGCGGCGTAGTACAGCGCCGGGGTTGGCACCAGGCCGACGTCGCTGACGTGGCAACCGCTGTCGGCCAGGCCTTTGATCAGT
The DNA here is from genome assembly GCF_019947395.1 of Pseudomonas sp. BF-R-26. NCBI lineage: Bacteria > Pseudomonadati > Pseudomonadota > Gammaproteobacteria > Pseudomonadales > Pseudomonadaceae > Pseudomonas > Pseudomonas sp. BF-R-26. Next base: position 343,547 of record NZ_JAGYGK010000001.1, read on the forward strand.
TGCTCGACCAGTTCCGGGCCGGACAGGCGACCGTCGCGGCCGACTGAAACGTTCGGTTCATCCTGGGCCAGGCTCTGGGAGCCGATGGCGCGACCAAGCCAATAAGCTGTTTCAGCGTTCAAGAATTCCGGGACGGTGCCGCGAATGTCGTAGGCGCGGAAGATGCTGTCGGGGAACTTGGGTGCGACTTGGGCTGGGGTGCTCATTTCTGGAAATGCTCCATCTCTAAAGTGGCTGGACAAGCCTGCGAAAAATTCGTGGGCTGGCTCAAACTGAAGGGTATGACGGCGTTTTCGGCAGAGAGTTCGTGGTGTGTAAATGCCATGCCATCAGCATCGGCGAGCAATTGGCCGGCCAATGCCTTGATTTCCAGTGGTAAACCTTCCAGATGACGTCTTTGCAATTTTCATCCTTAAAATGCAGAGGACAGGTCAGGCCGGGCAGGGCTCCCAGCCTGAGTGCCGATGATCAGTGGCTACCCGAATGGCCGAACCCGCCGGTGCCGCGCTGGGTTTCGACGAACTCTTCGACCATTTCAAAATGCGCTTGAACTACCGGTACCAGCACTAATTGGGCCAGGCGTTCGCCTACCACCATGTTGAAATCGGTCTGGCCACGGTTCCAGCACGACACCATCAGCGGCCCCTGGTAATCGGAGTCGATCAGGCCAACCAGATTGCCCAGCACGATGCCGTGCTTATGGCCCAGGCCGGAGCGCGGCAGAATCAAGGCCGCCAGGCCCGGATCGCCGATGTACACCGACAGGCCAGTCGGAATCAGCAGGGTTTCGCCCGGCTTGATGACGGTGTCTTTTTCCAGCATGGCGCGCAGGTCGAGGCCGGCGGAGCCTGGCGTGGCGTATTGCGGCAGCGGGAATTCGGTACCGATGCGTGGGTCGAGGATCTTGGCTTGCAAAGCGTGCATGTAAATTAAACCTGGTTCAGACGTTCGGCGATAAAAGTGATCAGCTGGCGAGCGATTTTGCTCTTGCTGGTCTGGGCGAAGAGTGTGGCGTGCAGCTCACGGTCGATCACGCTGCAGGCGTTTTCTTCGCTGTTGAAGCCAATACTCGGGTTCGCGACGTCGTTGGCGACGATCAGATCGAGGTTCTTGTCTTTCAACTTGCGTGCAGCATAATCGAGCAAGTGTTCGGTTTCGGCGGCGAAACCGACACTGAACGGACGGTCGGGGCGGGTGGCGATGGTGGCCAGGATGTCTGGGTTACGCACCATCTGTAGCAACAAGCCGTCGCCGTTCGTAGGGTCTTTCTTGAGTTTCTGTGGGGCGACGACTTCCGGGCGGTAGTCTGCGACCGCAGCAGAGGCGATGAACAGGTCGCAAGGGATCGCCGCTTCACAGGCAGCGAGCATGTCGCGGGCACTCACCACGTCGATGCGCGTGACGCGATCCGGGGTCGGCAGGTGCACTGGGCCTGTGATCAGGGTCACGCGGGCGCCGGCTTCTACCGCGGCTTCGGCCAGGGCAAAGCCCATTTTTCCGGAGCTGTGGTTGGTGATGTAGCGCACCGGGTCGATGTTTTCCTGGGTCGGGCCGGCGGTGATCAGCACGTGTTTGCCGGTCAGCGCCTGGCGCTGGAAGCAGTCTGCCGCGCACTGGGCGAGGTCGGTGGCTTCGAGCATGCGACCCATGCCGACGTCGCCGCAGGCCTGGCTGCCGGAGGCTGGGCCGAAGACCTTGAGCTCGCGGCTTTCGAGGGTTTGCAGGTTGGCCTGGGTCGCCGGGTCGCGCCACATGGCCTGGTTCATCGCCGGGGCAACCGCGACCACCGCGTCGGTGGCCAGCACCAGCGTGGTCAGCAGGTCGTCGGCAATGCCTTGGGCCAGGCGGGCGATCAGGTCCGCGGTGGCGGGAGCGATCAGCACCAGGTCGGCCCACTTGGCCAGCTCGATGTGGCCCATCGCGGCTTCGGCCGCCGGGTCCAGCAAATCGAGATGGACCGGATGCCCGGACAACGCCTGCATGGTCAGCGGGGTAATGAATTCGCTGCCGCCACGGGTCATGACCACGCGCACTTCGGCGCCCTGGTCGATCAGGCGGCGAACCAGCTCGGCGCTCTTGTAGGCAGCAATGCCGCCGCCGACGCCCAGAACGATGCGTTTCCGATACAGCCGCTGCATAGGTCTGCCTTTCATTTCGTTGATGACTGCTTGGCGATACCCCCTCCCCAGGGATGAATTCGCCAGCAAAAAAGATGGGCTACGATATCACAGCGACCGCTATGGAACAGCGGCGCCCACATTCCAGGGAGGTGCTATGAGTATTCGCGATTGGCCGGCGGCGGAGCGGCCGAGGGAGAGGTTGCTTGAGTTGGGCTCGGGGAGCCTTTCGGACGCCGAACTGCTGGCGATTTTTTTAAGGACCGGCGTGTCGGGTAAAAGCGCAGTTGATCTGGCGCGACATCTGCTGAATCAGTTTGGCAGCCTGCGCTCACTGCTAGAGGCCGATCAGGCTGCGTTCAGCAGGCAATTAGGTCTTGGACCAGCGAAATTCGCTCAGTTGCAAGCTGCACAGGAAATGGGCAGAAGGCATTTGGCCGAACGTGCGCGCCAAAAATCGGCGCTGGAGAATCCGCAGGCGGTTCGTGATTACCTGAAGTCGATGCTGCGCCACGAGCCTCACGAGGTGTTTGGGTGTCTGTTTTTGGATTCCAAGCATCAAGTGCTGGCGTTTGAAGTGCTGTTTCGCGGCTCCATCGACAGCACCAGTGTTTATCCGAGGCAGGTGGTTAAACGCGCCTTGGCCCACAACGCCGCAGCGTTGATCCTCTGCCACAACCATCCGTCGGGTAACACCAACCCCAGTCAAGCCGATCGCACGCTGACCAAGCGCCTGCAAGAGGCCCTGGACTTGATTGATGTGCGGGTGCTCGACCATTTCATCGTCGGTGACGGCGATCCGCTGTCGATGGCTGAGTATGGGTGGATGTGAGCGAGGGATTCGAAGTTAAGTGAGTCCCTGTGGGAGCGGGCCTGTGGCGAGGGGGCTTGCCCCTGTTTGAGTGCGTAGCATTCACAAGATTTTTGGTGCATCAGAGATTTTGGGGCCGCTTCGCAGCCAACGGGGGCAAGCCCCCTCGCCACAAAAGCCCGCTCCCACAGGTTTTGTGGTGACGCTAATTACTTGAGGTTGACCTTCGAGTAATCCTGACGACCGAACGGGCTGACCTGATAGCCCTGCACATCCTTACGCGTCAGCGCAAAGGCAGTCGGGTGCGCCAGCGGCAGCCACAACGCTTGTTGCTGGATCTGCGCCTGGGCCTGTTCGTAGAGCTTGGTGCGTACACCTTGCTCGCCGGTGGTCTTGCCGGCGCTGATCAGCTTGTCCAGGTCCTGGTTGCAGTAGCGGGCGAAGTTGGTGCCGGATTTGACCCCCGCGCAGGAAAACTGCGGCGTGAGGAAGTTGTCCGGATCACCGTTGTCGCCAGCCCAGCCCATGAATAGCAAGTCGTGCTCGCCGGCCTTGGCGCGCCGAATCAGCTCGCCCCATTCGATCACGCGAATCTCGGCCTGGATGCCGATTTCCGCCAGGTCGGACTGCAGCAATTGCGCACCGAGGCTCGGATTGGGGTTCAGCAGGCTGCCGGAAGGGCGGGTCCAGATGGTGGTCTGGAAACCACTCTTGAGCCCGGCCTTGGCCATCAATGCCCGGGCTTTCTCGACATCATGGGGGTAGCCCGAGAGGTTTTTGGCGTAGCTCCAGGTATTGGGCGGGTATGGGCCATTGGCGGGTTCAGCGGTGTCTTCGAACACGGCCTTGATGTAATTGGCCTTGTCGAACGCCAGGTTGATGGCCTGGCGCACTTCGGGTTTGTCCAGCGGCGGATGCTGGCTGTTGATGCCAACGAATGCGGTCATGAAGGCGTCAGTCTTTTCGACTTTCAGGGTCGGCTCTTTGTGCGCGGCCTGTACGTCCAGCGGTTTGGGCGACAGGGCGATCTGACACTCGTTGCGGCGCAGCTTCTGCAGGCGCACGTTGGCGTCCGGAGTGATGGCGAAGATCAGCGGGTCAACCGACGGCTTGCCACGGAAGTAATCCGGGTTGGCCTTGTAGCGAATCGAGGCGTCTTTCTGGAAGCGCGTGAAGATGAACGGGCCGCTGCCGATCGGCTGGCTGTTGAGTTTCTCCGGGGTGCCGGCCTTCAGCAGTTTGTCCGCGTACTCAGCCGAATAGATCGAGGCGAAACCCATGGTCAGGGTTGGCAGGAAAGTCGAGTCCGGGTGATCAAGGGTGAAGCGGATGGTAAGCGGATCCAATGCGTCGATCTTCTTGATCAACGCCGGTAACTGCATCGACTGGGCGTGCGGGAAGCCGCTCTGGGCGACTTTGTGCCACGGGTTCGCCGGGTCGAGCATGCGGTCGAAGCTGAACTTCACGTCTTCGGCGGTCAGGTCGCGCGTCGGGTTGAAGTATTCGGTACGGTGAAATTTCACCTGCGGGTGCAATTTGAAGACGTAGGTCAGGCCGTCGGGCGTGACTTCCCAGCTGTCCGCCAGGCTGGCGACCACTTTGCCGCTGGCCGTGTCGAAGTCCACCAGGCGGTCCATCAGCACATCGGCCGAGGCATTGGTGGTGGTCAGCGAGTTGTATTGCACCACATCGAACCCTTCCGGGCTGGCTTCGGTGCAGACGCTCAAGGCGGCAGCATGGGCCAAGGGGCTCAGTAGAAGCGGGGCGAGCAGCAGCGGTAGGGCAGCGAGGCGCATGGTCGGATTCCTTTACAGATCGAAGGCCCATCTGCAAGTGCAGTCTGGAAAAGGCTTACCCTAGTGGGCTCTTTTGCAAATGACTATCCCCTTTTTCGTTTTAAGGGGACTATGTGCGCTTGTTTTCGGTGATGCGGGCCGAGGAAAACCCGGAATCGGTCGGTTTGCCGATTCTCTGCGACGAGCGGTCTTAATCGACGACAGCCTTTATCCAAGGCGCCCGGCGCCCGGAAAAGGGGGAATTTATCAAGTTCGCGCACACGGAATGTTGTTGCTCTCCAGTCTTTCTGGTATAAAGCAGCGCTCTTTTCTAGGGGCCCGGTTCCTTCACTGTAGGTGTAGCCGGTAAGACCTCTAAAGAAACGCGGCGCCTGGCGCCAAATGACTGAGAGATTAAGCGGCCAACCCATGCCGGGTTGGGCATGTGGTTTTAGAGGGCTGAGGCATGTCGAGAGTATGTCAAGTTACCGGTAAGGGTCCGGTGACTGGGAATAACATTTCCCACGCAAACAACAAAACCCGTCGTCGTTTCCTGCCGAACCTGCAGCATCACCGCTTCTGGGTTGAAGAAGAGAAACGTTTCGTGCGTCTGCGCGTATCTGCCAAAGGCATGCGTATCATCGACAAGCGTGGCATCACTGTCGTGCTGGCCGAAATCCGCAAAGCCGGCAAGATCTAAGGGAGCTAATCATGCGTGAATTGATTCGTTTGATTTCGAGCGCCGGTACTGGTCACTTCTACACTACCGACAAGAACAAGCGCACTACTCCGGACAAAATCGAGATCAAGAAATTTGATCCGGTTGTTCGTAAGCACGTGATCTACAAAGAAGGCAAAATCAAGTAATTGATTTTTCCCTCTTACGAAAAAGGCCCGTATCGCGAGATACGGGCCTTTTTTGTTGCCTGCGGGTTTTGTGTTGTCTGTCAGGGCCTCATCGCGGGCAAGCCACGCTCCCACAGGTTTTGTGATTGACACAGATCCCTGTGGGAGCGGGCTTGCCCGCGATGAGGTCGGCCGGGGCAGCACAAATCTTCAAGCCTTCTGTTCAAACACCACATAGATCTTGCGGCACGGCTCCAGCACTTCCCAGGTGCCTTTGAAACCGGCCGGAATCACGAAGCGATCGCCCACACGCAGGGTCTTGGCGTTGCCGTCGCCGTCACGCAGCACTGAAACCCCCTGAACGATTTCGCAGTATTCATGCTCGGTGTAGTTCACTAGCCACTGGCCGACTTCGCCTTCCCAAACACCTGCACTCATCTGGCCGCACGGGCTGTTGTAGTGGTTGTACACCGCTTGCTCGGGGTCGCCCTTGAGGACTTTTGCAGGGTCGGGCCGATAACGATCGGGCTGGGTGTTGGCTTGGCTGAAATCGACGATATCCTGAATGCTCATGCTGGTATTCCCCCGTGATTGCGCTGGAAAATTGAAAGTCTATGTTTATTAAAATGAACATCGCAAGGCCGTTTGCCAGCCTTGTGTCAAATATATTGAAACTTCACCGGCCACTGGTTTAGGGTAACGGTTGCCTTGAGCCGAAAAGCAGGCTGGCCGGGCAGAATTCCTGACAGCACCCGCATAGAACGCGGGGCACTCGTATTCAATAAGAGGAGGACACTCGAATGACCACCCTGACTCGTGCCGACTGGGAACAACGGGCTCGCGATCTGAAGATCGAAGGCCGCGCCTACATCAATGGCGAATACACCGATGCCGTCTCCGGTGAGACCTTCGAGTGCATCAGCCCCGTCGATGGCCGTCTGCTGGGCAAGATTGCCAGCTGTGACGCCGCCGATGCCCAGCGTGCCGTGGACAACGCCCGCGCCACTTTCAATTCCGGCGCCTGGTCGCGCCTGGCGCCGACCAAACGCAAAGCCACCATGATTCGTTTCGCCGGCCTGCTGAAACAGCACGCCGAAGAGCTGGCCCTGCTCGAAACCCTGGACATGGGCAAGCCGATCAGCGATTCCCTGTACATCGACGTTCCCGGCGCGGCGCAAGCCCTGAGCTGGAGCGGTGAAGCCATCGACAAGATCTACGACGAAGTCGCTGCTACCCCGCACGATCAACTGGGGTTGGTGACTCGCGAGCCGGTCGGCGTGGTCGGCGCGATCGTGCCGTGGAACTTCCCGTTGATGATGGCCTGCTGGAAACTCGGCCCGGCGCTGTCCACCGGTAACTCGGTGATCCTCAAGCCTTCCGAAAAATCGCCGCTGACAGCCATTCGCCTTGCGGCGCTGGCCGTTGAAGCCGGTATTCCGAAAGGTGTGTTGAACGTGCTGCCGGGTTACGGTCACACCGTCGGCAAGGCCCTGGCCCTGCACAATGATGTGGACACCCTGGTGTTCACCGGTTCGACCAAAATCGCCAAGCAACTGCTGATCTACTCCGGCGAATCGAACATGAAACGTGTCTGGCTGGAAGCTGGCGGCAAGAGCCCGAACATCGTGTTCGCCGATGCGCCGGACCTGCAAGCCGCCGCCGAAGCCGCTGCCGGTGCCATCGCCTTCAACCAGGGCGAAGTCTGCACCGCCGGTTCGCGCCTGCTGGTGGAGCGTTCGATCAAGGACAAATTCCTGCCGCTGGTAATTGAGGCCCTGAAAACCTGGAAGCCGGGCAATCCGCTGGACCCGGCAACCAATGTCGGTGCGCTGGTGGACACCCAGCAGATGAACACTGTGCTTTCCTACATCGAATCCGGTCACACCGATGGCGCCAAACTGGTGGCTGGCGGTAAGCGCATTCTTCAGGAAACCGGTGGCACTTACGTCGAGCCAACGATTTTCGATGGTGTGAGCAACGCGATGAAAATTGCTCAGGAAGAAATCTTCGGTCCGGTGTTGTCGGTCATCACCTTCGACAGCGCTGAAGAAGCCATCCAGATCGCCAACGACACGCCTTACGGTCTGGCCGCTGCAGTCTGGACCGCCGACATCTCCAAGGCTCACCTGACCGCCAAGGCTTTGCGTGCCGGTAGCGTGTGGGTCAATCAGTACGACGGCGGCGACATGACCGCGCCGTTTGGTGGCTTCAAACAGTCCGGCAACGGTCGCGACAAATCGCTGCACGCGTTCGACAAATACACCGAGCTGAAGGCGACCTGGATCAAGTTGTAATGTGTAGCGGACCCCGGTTCATATCGAGGCCCGACGCAACATAGATCCCTTGTGGGAGCGAGCCTGCTCGCGATAGCGGTATGACAGTCGACGTCAATGTTGAATGTTGCTCCGTCATCGCGAGCGGGCTCGCTCCCACACTGTTTTGTGCTGTACATAAAAATATCCACAGGAGTGTGGAACATGCGTTGGGCGACGTATTTCGCCGTTTTGGCGTCTGTCTTGAGTGTCGGCCTGGCCCTGGGGGTCAGCATGCCGTTGGTATCGCTGCGTCTGGAAGGCTGGGGTTACGGCTCGTTCGCGATCGGCGTGATGGCGGCGATGCCGGCCATTGGTGTGCTGCTGGGGGCGAAAATTTCCAGCCACCTCGCGGCCCGTCTTGGCACGGCCAATCTGATGCGCTTGTGTCTGTGGGCCGGTGCGGTATCCATCGGTTTGCTGGCAGTATGGCCGAGCTACCCGGTCTGGCTGGCACTGCGGTTGATGATCGGGGTGATCCTGACCCTCGTCTTCATTCTTGGTGAAAGCTGGATCAACCAACTGGTGGTCGAGCAATGGCGCGGTCGGCTGGTGGCGCTGTATGGCAGTAGCTATGCGCTGAGTCAGTTGGCCGGGCCGTTACTGTTGGGGGCGTTGGGCACCGAGCACGATTATGGCTTCTGGGTCGGCGTCGGTTTGCTCATGACGTCACCGTTCCTGCTGCTGGGCCGCGGCGGCGCACCCACCAGTGAAGCCTGCAGCGTAACCCTCGGTGACTTGTTGACCTTCTGCCGCGGCCTGCCGGCAATTGCCTGGGCGGTATCGCTGTTCGCGGCGTTCGAAGCGATGATCCTGACTTTGCTGCCGGTTTACTGCCTGCGTCAGGGCTTCACCACGGAAATCGCCTTGGCGATGGTCAGCACGGTGGTGGTGGGTGATGCCTTGCTGCAGTTGCCGATTGGCGCGCTGGCCGATCGCTTGTCGCGGCGTACGTTGTTTACCGGCTGTGCGATGCTTTTGCTGCTGTCGAGCCTGGCTATTCCGTTGCTGATCGACACGCTACTGATCTGGCCGCTGTGGGTGTTGTTTGGCGCCAGTGCCGGCGGGTTATTCACCTTGTCGCTGATCCTGATCGGCGAACGTTATCGCGACGATGCGCTGGTGCGCGCCAATGCCCATATCGCGCAGCTGTGGGGTATTGGTTGCCTGATCGGGCCCTTGGCAGCCGGTGCCGGAAGCCAGTGGATCAGCGGGCATGCCTTGCCGTTGTTGATGGCGGCGGGCGCATTGGGGCTGGTGATTCTGGTATCGCGGCAAGGCGCGTTTGGGACAGTTGCCGAACCGGCCTGAGCACTGCACAAACCTGTGGTGAGGGGGCTCACCACAATTCATCACCAGCCTCTTGGCTACAACATCCGCTCCAGGCCGACCATGCTGCTGAGCCATGAATTGAAGTGTCGCCACCACCCCCCCGGTTCTTTGGTCAATGTGTGCTGCTTGCCGTCATCTTCGGTGACCCAGACGATCTGACCTTTTTCCAGCCGGGCCTGATAGCTGAGGGCCGGCGCCATACCCTCCAGTGCCAGTTCGCGCACCCGCCCGGCGAGCTGCGGGTTGTCCACCAGTACCCCGACTTCGGTGTTCCACAGTACCGAGCGCGGGTCGAAATTGAACGAGCCGATGAAGGCTTTCTGTCGGTCGAAAATCATCGCCTTGCTGTGCAGGCTGGAGTTAGAACTACGATAGGAGCTGCTCCCGCTGTGAAACAGACGCGGTCCACTGCCGCTGTCATCGGTGTCGCCGGGCTGTCGGCGTAATTCGAACAGCTGCACACCATGCTCCAGCAAGGCTTTGCGATAAGGCGCGTAACCACCGTGCGTGGCCGGTACGTCGGTGGCTTCCAGTGAGTTGGTCAGCACGCTGACCGATACGCCGGCATCGGCGCGACCGGTCAGGTAAACCAGCCCCGGTTCGCCGGGTACGAGGTAGGCCGAGACCATGATTAGCTCTTTGCTGACCCCATTAAGTTCGGGCGCCAACTGGGTGGTCAGCAGCAAGTGCGGGTCTGGTTCGCCGTCGGACAGCACCTTGCTCGGCGCGTCCCACAATGCCTGGTTCCAGGCCCATATCAACTCACGGCGCCAGACGTCCAGGCGCGGATGAGTGGTGTAGGTCATCAACTGTTGATAGAGCGCGTGGTTCTGTTTGCGCGTTTCCTCCAGGGATTCGTCCAGTCGGGTCCGGGTGTTTCTGAGATCCCTGGCTGTCGGCTTGGTCGAGAGAAACTGCTCGATCGGCTTGCTCAGGGCGCTGTTCCAGTACTGGTCGAAGCTGTGCCCCAGCTGCTCGGCAACCGGGCCGACACTCAGCATGTCGATGTCGGTGAAATTCAGGTTGGGCTCGGCATCGAAATATTCGTCCCCCAGGTTACGCCCGCCAACGATCGCCGCGCTGTTGTCCGCCACCCACAGTTTGTTGTGCATGCGCCGGTGTTGCTGCGACAGGTTGAAGAACCGGCCCATGGTTCGCGTAACGACGGTGCTGCGGCCCAGGTGCAGCGGGTTGAACACGCGGATCTGAATCTTCGGATGTGCGGCGAGGGTCGCGATGATCCGGTCCAGACCATCGCTGGTGGTGTCGTCGAGCAGAATCCGCACCCGTACTCCGCGGTCAGCGGCCTTGAGCAGCTCGCTCACCAGTATTCGAGTGCTGATGCCGTCATGGACGATGTAGTACTGCAGATCGAGGCTGCTTTGGGCGTTGCGAATCAGCTCGGCGCGGGCGGTGAAGGCCTCTGAGCTATCGGAGAGCAAGCGAAAGCCCGATTGGCCCTCATGGGGGGCGGCCTGTGCCTGGATCGAACGGCCGAACGCCGAGTCGGCCGCCGGCAGGGCCTGACTCGGCTCGCGAGAGACATTGAGTGTTGTGCAGCCACCAAGGAGCGAGGTGAGTAACAGAAGAGCAAGCAGGGGCTGTCTGATTCTCACGGAGCGTATTCCGGGTGGTGGCAGTTAGCATATGGACGCCGCTTCCCGAAGAAAGGTCAGTCGGTTTCCGCCAGCAGTTTGATCGCTGTCGCACCGACCTTGCGTACTGCTTCTTCGATCTGCGGGGTTGTTTTGGCAGCGTAGTTCATCCGCAGGCAATTACGGTATTTGCCCGAGGCGGAAAAGATACTGCCGACAGCAATCTGTACGCCTTGATCATGCAGCGCCCGATTGAGTTTCAGGGTATCGAAGCCCTCCGGCAGTTCGACCCACAGCATGAAGCTGCCTTGCGGACGGCTGGCCCGGGTGCCAGCAGGAAAATAGCGGGTCACCCAGTCGATCATCGCGTCGCGATTGCGCTGGTATTGCGTGCGCATCTTCCGCAAATGCGGTTCGAAGTGACCGGCCTTGAGAAATTCGGCAATCGCAATTTGCGGTTGCGGCGCGGTGGAGCCGGTGCTGATGTACTTCATGTGCAGCACCCGTTCCAGATAACGGCCCGGTGCGACCCAACCAATGCGCAGGCCTGGTGCCAAAGTCTTGGAAAAAGAACTGCAGAGCAGGACGCGGCCGTCTTCGTCGAAGGATTTGATCGTGCGCGGGCGTGGGTAGGTGTAGGCCAGTTCGCCATACACATCGTCCTCGATAATCGCCACGTCGAAGCGCTGCGCGAGCGTCAACAACGCGCGTTTGCGTGACTCCGGCATGATGTAGCCCAGCGGGTTGTTGCAGTTGGGGGTCAACTGTATGACCTTGATCGGCCATTGCTCCAGCGCCAGTTCCAAAGCATCGAGGCTGATTCCGGTAAGCGGGTCGGTGGGGATTTCCAGGGCTTTCATGCCCAGACCCTTGAGCGTCTGCATGGCGCCGTGAAAGCTCGGTGAGTCCACGGCCACGATGTCACCCGGCTCGCAGATGGCGCGGATGCTGGTGGACAGTGCTTCGTGGCAACCGGTGGTGATCACCAGATCGTTGGCGCTCAACTGGCAGCCGGAATCGAGCATCAGACGAGCGATCTGTTCGCGCAGTTCGAGGGTGCCGCAGATGTTGTCGTAATACAGACCGGGCATGTCCTGCCGACGGCTGATTCGCGCAAGGTTGCGCAGCAGCGGTTTCATGGTCGGCGTGGTGATGTCCGGCATGCCGCGACCCAGTTGCACGACGTCCTTGCGCGGTACGGCGCGGATCAGTTCCAGCACTTGATCCCACTGCGAAATATCCACCGGTCGTTGGGCTGGCCGGCCAACCACTGGCAGCTCCGGCAGCTCGCGACTCACCGGTACGAAGTAGCCGGACTTGGGTTTTGGCATCGCCAGGCCAACGTCTTCCAGCACTCGATAGGCCTGCTGCACCGTGCTCAGGCTGACCCCGTGTTCGACACTCAGTGCCCGCACCGAGGGCAACCGGTCGCCGGGACGATAGAAGCCCTGTTCGATACGAGTGCCGAGTAATTCGGCGAGGTTGACGTAAAGGGTCATGGCGCAGTCTCGGTGTGGGTGATTCGGTTAACCAGCACAGATGGGGCAAAAATATGTGATTCAGAGGCTGAAATGGAAAATCTGTATGGAATTAATACACCATCGTTGAATCTGTAATGCTTTTCGCCGTCCGCGCATCATGAAACCTCTGGCTACCCAAGTAAACAGGAGCAATGAAAATGAACGGCTTGAGCGATGTGCGGCTGACGTTACACAGTCAGGAACTGGCGGCAGGGCAAAAAAACGGAGCACGCGAGGCGGTCATGCGCAACGCACCGTCCTGCCTGGGTCGCTGGGGCCTGTTCTGGCATCGTCTGCACACGCGCAAGGTGTTGCTGGAATTGACGCCGGAGCAGCTCAGGGATGTCGGATTGAGTCAGGAGCAGGCGTTGGAGGAGGGGCTTAAGCCGTTCTGGCGGATCTGAGATCCAGGGCGTTTTTTCGGGCCTCATCGCGGGCAAGCCCGCTCCCACAGGGATTGGCGGTGAACACAATTCTTGTGAACACCAGCGACCATTGTGGGAGCGGGCTTGCCCGCGATGAGGCCCGAAAGAACGCAGCTAACCGATCAGACCAACTCCTTCATCCGATGCCACAACATCCCCAACGCCAACAACGGCGAACGCAAATGTTTGCCGCCGGGGAAGGTGATATGCGGCACCTTGGCGAACAGATCGAAACCACCGCCTTGCTGGCCGCTGATGGCTTCAGCCAACAACTTCCCCGCCAAGTGCGTGGCGTTCAACCCATGACCGGAATAGGCCTGGGCGTAATAGACATTCGGCTGTTCCTTGAGCCGACCGATCTGCGGCAGGCGATTGGCGCCGATGCCGATCATCCCGCCCCATTGATAATCGATTTTCACCCCGGCCAGTTGCGGGAACACCGCCAGCATCTTCGGCCGCATGTACGCGGCGATGTCTTTCGGATCGCGCCCTGAATAATGGCAGGCACCGCCGAACAGCAAGCGTCGGTCCGCCGAGAGTCGGTAATAATCCAGCGCCACCCGTTGATCGCAGGCCGCCATGTTTTGCGGCAGCAGCGCGTGAGCCTGTTCTTCACTCAAGGGTTCGGTGGCGATGATGTAACTGCCGGCGGGCAGCACCTTGCCGCCGAGTTGCGGATTGAGATCGTTGAGGTAGGCGTTGCAACCCAGCACCAGCGTCTTCGCGCGAACCGAGCCCTGGGCGGTGTGGACTTTGACCACGGGGCCGTAATCGATGCGGGTCACCGCCGATTGTTCGAACAGCTTTACGCCCAATTGTTGGGCGGCGGCCGCTTCGCCGAGTGCCAGGTTCAAGGGGTGCAGATGCCCGGAGCCCATGTCGATCAAGCCGCCGACATAGCGGTCGGATCCCACCACGCTGTGCATTTCGTGGGCTTGCAGCAGACGGGTTTCGTAACGGTAGCCGAGTCTGTGCAACTCGATGGCGTCTTCGGCGAAGCCTTCCAGGTCTTGAGCCTTGTTGGCGAGGTCGCAGTAACCCCAGGTCAGATCGCAAGGGATCTGAAAACGCTCGATCCGCTGTCGGACGATTTCCACTGCTTCCAGGCCCATCAGTTTCATCTGACGCACACCGTCTGCACCGATCACGTTGGCGAACTGATCGAGGCCATGCCCGACGCCGCGAATCAATTGCCCGCCATTGCGTCCGCTGGCGCCCCAACCGATTTTGTGTGCTTCCAGCAGCACCACGCTGAAGCCACGGTCGGCCAATTCAATCGCGGTGTTCAGCCCGGAGAACCCGCCGCCCACCACACATACGTCCGCAACCAGCTCACCTGTGAGCACCGCAAGATCGGGTTGCGGCAAGCTGCTGGCGGCGTAATAAGAGGCCGCGTGTTGATGGCTCGGGGCTGGTTGCTGAACGGGGGCGTTCATGTGCGTCATCCTGAGTTCGTGTGTTTGAAAAAGTTGACGGAGCATAAGCCGCCGCTTCGGACACGGGCAACACCGGTCGGTTGGCGCTGTCTGGATCGGGGTTTTTGCGTCAGAATCCCGGTCTATTCCGCATTCGGTCACCGCTTCGATGAGTTGCAACAGTCAGAAAATTCGCACGCTGCGCCAGCAGATTCCCTCTTTCGAGTGCGTGCCCGGCTGCCATGACTGCTGTGGGCCGGTGACCACCTCGCCCGAAGAAATGTCCCGCCTGCCGCGCAAGACCCGGGCCGAGCAGGATGCGGCGATGGATGAGCTCAACTGCGTCCATCTGGGGCCCAACGGCTGCACGGTGTATGACGAGCGACCGCTGATCTGTCGACTGTTCGGTACCACCAAGACGTTGCCATGCCCCAACGGGCGGCGACCGGTGGAGCTGATCCATCCGCGGGTCGAGAAGCAGATTCATGAGTACATGGCTTCTACCCGACAGGTCTTGGTCTGACTGTTGCGTGAATCAGGGGCACCGAGTCGACTCCATCGCGGGCAAGCCCGCTCCCACAAGATCGGCGCAACACCTGTGGGAGCGGGCTTGCCCGCGATGGGGCCCGAACATGCACCACAAAGCCTCAATCCGGAATCGGCAGGTTCAAGCTCTCTTTCACTTCTTCCATCACGATATAGCTCTTGGATTCGCGCACATGTGGCAGCTTGAGCAGGATGTCGCCCAGCAGTTTGCGGTACGAGGCCATCTCGGATATCCGTGCTTTCACCAGGTAATCGAAATCCCCTGACACCAAATGGCATTCCAGTACGTGGGGCAGTTTCAACACCGCGCGTCGGAACTCTTCGAAAGTATCGCCGGATTTGTAGTCGAGGCTGATCTCGACGAACACCAGCAAGCTACCCTTGAGGTGCTGCGGATTCAGGCGGGCGTTGTAGCCCATGATGATCCCTTCGCGCTCCAGTCGCCGTACCCGCTCGGTGCAGGGCGTGGTGGAGAGGCCGACCTTTTCCCCCAGTTCGGTGAAGGAAATACGCCCGTCCGCTTGCAGGATCCGCAGGATGTTGCGGTCGATCTTGTCCAGCTCACGTTTGGTCTGAGTGTTGGTCCGCATAGGGGATGCGCCTCCGTGAAAAGGGTTTTTGCCGAGAATTGTCGCCAAATATAGGCACTTATATAGTGAAAAGCACTGGCTAATCTTTTTTAAACTGCCCACATCTTCGGTCTGCACAATAAACGTCAGCGGTAAGCCGCGATGAGGGATATGAAAATGCGCGTTCTGGTCTTGGGTAGCGGCGTCATCGGTACCGCCAGTGCCTATTATCTGGCACGGGCCGGCTTTGAGGTGACGGTGGTTGACCGTCAGCCCGCGGCGGCCATGGAAACCAGTTTCGCCAATGCCGGGCAGGTTTCGCCGGGTTATGCCTCGCCGTGGGCCGCGCCGGGCGTGCCGCTCAAAGCCATCAAGTGGCTGTTGCAGCGTCACGCGCCATTGGCGATCAAGGCCACCGCCGACATCGACCAATACCTGTGGATGGCGCAGATGCTGCGCAACTGCACCGCCAGCCGTTACGCGGTGAACAAGGAGCGCATGGTGCGCCTGTCCGAGTACAGTCGCGACTGCCTCGACGAATTGCGCGCCGAAACCGGTATTGCCTACGAAGGCCGCAGCCTCGGTACTACCCAGCTGTTCCGCACCCAGGCGCAGCTTGATGGCGCCGCCAAAGACATCGCCGTGCTGCAAGAGTCCGGCGTGCCGTTCGAATTGCTCGACCGCGCCGGCATTGCCCGGGTCGAACCGGCCCTGGCCAGTGTCACCGACATCCTCGCCGGTGCCTTGCGCCTGCCGAACGACCAGACCGGCGACTGCCAGATTTTCACCACCCGCCTGGCCGAAATGGCCACGAAACTGGGTGTGGAATTCCGTTTCGGCCAGGACATTCAGCGCCTCGACTTCGCCGGTGATCGCATCAACGGCGTGTGGATCGACGGCAAGCTGGAAACCGCCGACCGCTACGTGCTGGCGCTGGGCAGCTACTCGCCGCAATTGCTCAAGCCGTTGGGCATCCGGGCTCCGGTGTATCCGCTCAAGGGTTACTCGCTGACCGTGCCGATCATCAACCCGGCGATGGCCCCGACGTCGACCATTCTCGACGAGACCTACAAGGTCGCGATCACCCGTTTCGACAACCGCATCCGCGTCGGCGGCATGGCGGAAATTGCCGGTTTTGACCTGTCGTTGAACCCGCGTCGACGCGAAACCCTGGAGATGATCGTCAACGACCTTTATCCTCAGGGCGGCGATCTGCCTCAGGCGAGCTTCTGGACCGGCCTGCGTCCGACCACTCCGGACGGCACCCCGATTGTTGGCGCCACACCGTTCAAAAATCTGTTTCTGAATACGGGCCACGGTACGCTCGGCTGGACCATGGCCTGTGGCTCCGGTCGTTTGCTGGCCGATCTGATGGCGAAGAAAACGCCGCAGATCAGCGCCGAAGGCCTCGATATTTCCCGTTATGGCAACAAACTTCAGGAGTCCGCAAAACATGTCAATCCAGCGCCAGCTCACCAATGAGCGCATGAGCCAGATCGTTGTCCACAACAGTACCGTGTATCTGGCAGGGCAGGTCGGCGATGACATGAGCGCCGGGATTGAACAGCAGACCCGTGAAACCCTCGCCAACATCGAGCGTTTGCTGGATCTGGCCGGGACCGACAAGAACCGTCTGCTGTCGGTGACGATTTACCTGAAAGACATCGACGCGCACTTCGAAGGCATGAATTCGGTGTGGGACCAGTGGCTGCCAAAGGGCGTCGCCCCGGCCCGCGCTACCGTTGAATCGAAGCTGTGCGAACCGGAAATCCTGGTTGAGCTGTCGGTTGTTGCCGCGCTGCCATAACGCTCAGCCAGAAAGATCCCTCTCCCGGCGCTGTTGGCGGTTCGCTGTCAGCCAGCGCCGGTTTTTTTTCAAATGACCGACTAGAAGTCTGCCGCCATGCGTCCAGCCCGTGCCCTGATCGACCTTCAAGCCCTGCGCCACAACTACCGGATCGCCCGTGAAGTCACGGGGGCCAAGGCCCTCGCGGTGATCAAGGCCGATGCCTATGGCCATGGCGCGGTACGCTGCGCCCAGGCGCTGGAAGCCGAGGCGGACGGGTTTGCCGTGGCGTGCATCGAAGAGGCGTTGGAGCTGCGTGCCGCCGGCATTCGTGCGCCGGTGTTGTTGCTCGAAGGTTTTTTCGAAGCCGATGAGCTGTCGCTGATCGTCGAGCATGACTTCTGGTGCGTGGTGCATTCGCTGTGGCAGCTCGAAGCCATCGAAAAAGCCGCGCTGAGCAAACCGATCACGGTATGGCTCAAGCTCGACTCGGGCATGCATCGGGTTGGCTTGCACCCGGCGGATTACCAGGCGGCCTATCAACGGCTGCTGGCCAGCGGCAAAGTGGCAAAGATCGTGCTGATGAGTCACTTCGCCCGCGCCGATGAACTGCACTGCCAGACCAGCGCCGAGCAGGTCGCGGTGTTCGAGGCGGCGCGTCAGGGGTTGTCGGCTGAAATCAGCCTGCGTAATTCGCCGGCGGTGCTCGGTTGGCCGCAGATTCCGAGCGATTGGGTGCGCCCGGGCATCATGCTCTACGGCGCAACGCCTTTCGAAGAGGCCAATGCCGTGGCGTCCCGCCTGCAACCGGTGATGACCCTGGAATCGAAAGTGATTTGCGTGCGTGAACTGCCGGCCGGCGAGCCGATTGGTTACGGCGCGAAATTCGTCACCCCCAAGCCAATGCGCGTTGGCGTGGTGGCGATGGGGTATGCCGACGGCTATCCACGTCAGGCACCGACCGGTACGCCCGTGATGGTCGCCGGGCAGCGCAGCCAGTTGATTGGCCGCGTGTCGATGGACATGCTCTGCATCGACCTGACCGACGTGCCGCAAGCCGGCCTCGGTTCGCCCGTCGAGTTGTGGGGCAAAAATATCCTCGCCAGTGACGTTGCGACGGCCGCGGGCACGATTCCTTACCAGATCTTCTGCAACCTGCGTCGAGTGCCGCTGCTCTATTCCGGGGCCTGACGAAAAACGTTCCCGACCGAAAGTCGCTTCGCCAAACAGGATTCAGGTCCAAGTGTTGTAAATACTGAACGCTGTCGCCATGATAACGCTCAATATTCCTGCAACCTGAATCCCTGGAGGCTCCAGCATTGGACGTCGGTGAACGACTGCAATCCATCCGTAAGCTCAAAGGTCTTTCCCAGCGTGAGCTCGCCAAACGCGCGGGTGTTACCAACAGCACTATTTCGATGATCGAGAAGAACAGCGTCAGCCCCTCGATCAGTTCGCTGAGGAAGGTACTGGGCGGGATTCCCATGTCCATGGTCGAGTTCTTTTCCGAAGAAATCCTGCAGGAAAAACCGACTCAGATCGTCTACAAGGCCCACGAGCTGATCGATATTTCCGATGGGGCAGTGACCATGAAACTGGTCGGTCGGGCTCACCCGAGCCGGGCTATCGCGTTCCTCAACGAAATCTACCCGCCAGGCGCCGACACCGGTGACGAGATGCTCACCCATGAGGGCGAGGAAACCGGGATTCTGGTGGAAGGTCGGCTGGAGCTTGTGGTCGGGCTCGAAACATTTGTGCTCGAAGCCGGCGATAGCTACTACTTTGAAAGTACCAAGCCGCACCGCTTCCGTAATCCGTTCGATGCCCCGGCGCGACTAATCAGCGCAGCCACTCCAGCGAATTTCTAAGAGAAGAGGCGTCCTGCCCGGATTGTGGAGACGCCCATGCTGTATTCCCATCCCACGACAAGACCCCTTCGACTTTGGGGTTGTTTCAGTGTGACGGGCTTACCGCTATACTTGCGCCCGCCTGCGAACCGTGGCCGTGGGCGTGACTAGCCACCATTGAGGGTGAACGCGTGAATCTAATTATGAAAATGCTGGCCGTACCAGCAACCGTATTGGCCCTTTGGGCAGTCAGCGCACAAGCAGCGACCAACGACGATATTGCTAAACGTCTTGAACCTGTCGGCCAGGTTTGTGTGCAGGGCAAAGAGTGCAAGGGGATGGAAGTCGCTGCATCTGCTGGTGGCGGTGGTGGTGCCAAGACCCCTGACGAAGTGATTGCGAAACATTGCAACGCTTGCCACGGTACCGGCCTGTTGGGCGCACCGAAAATTGGTGATGCTGCAGCCTGGGGCGAGCGCGCCAAAAAAGAAGGCGGCCTAGACGGCTTGCTGGCGAAAGCCATCTCCGGCATCAACGCAATGCCGCCAAAAGGCACTTGCGCCGATTGCGCAGACGCCGAGCTCAAGGGCGCCATCCAGAAGATGTCTGGCCTGAAGTAAACCCGGTCTTCAACGAAAAGCCGCTTGCGAGCGGCTTTTTTGTGCCTGCGATTTACCCCTGAGGCTATGCTTTGCAGCAAAGACCCGGCAAGCTCGGTCCAACCCCAATTCATGGAACGGGCGGGAGGATCAGATGGTGCAGTTGTGTTCTATCGAACAGGCGGTCGATGATGTCCTGGCGCGGTTGCCTGCGCATATCCACATGGGCTTGCCGCTGGGGCTGGGCAAGCCCAATCACTTCGTCAACGCGCTGTATCAACGGATCGCGCAGCTGCCCGAGCGGCAACTGACGATTTACACCGCCCTGTGCCTCGGACGCCCGCCATTGGGTGATGGCTTGCAAAAGCGCTTCCTCGAACCCTTCATCGAGCGGGTGTTTGGCGATTATCCGGAGCTGGATTTCCTCGCCGACCTGCATCGCGACAGCCTGCCGGCCAACATCCACATTCATCAATTCTTCATGCAGCCAGGCAGCCTGCTTAACAGCGCATCGGCCCAGCAGGATTACGTCAGCAGCAATTACAGCCACGCTGCCCGGGACATCAATGCCGCCGGCTTGAACCTGGTCGCGCAACTGGTCGCCAGCCACAGCGAGCATCCCGATCGCTTGAGCCTGAGCTGCAACCCGGACATCACCCTCGACCTGTTGCCGATGATCGCCAAACGCCGGGCGGTGGGGGAAACGATCCTGCTGGTGGGCCAGGTACACAACGATTTGCCATACATGCCTGGCGATGCGGAAATCGGCATCGACAGCTTCGACCTGCTGATCGACGCGAAGGACAGCACCACGTTGTTTTCCACGCCGAACATGCCGGTGGGTTTCCAGGATCATTTCATCGGCCTGCACGCCAGCACGCTGGTGCGCGACGGCGGTACCTTGCAGATTGGCATCGGCGCCATGGGCGATGCCCTGACGGCAGCGTTGCTGGCGCGGCAGGCTGACAGTGACGGTTATAAGGCGTTGCTGGCGGATCTGAATCTCAGCCAGTGGGCGCAGTTGATTGAGCGTGAAGGAGGCATCGAACCGTTCGCCAAGGGCCTTTACGGTTGCAGCGAAATGTTCGTCAACGGCTTGCTGGTATTAGCGGACGCCGGGATTGTACGGCGCAAGGTCTACCCGGACGTGCCGACCCAGCAGCAGGCGAATGCCGGAACGCTGGACGAGTCTGTGCAGACTGACGGCATCTCGGTGCATGGCGGATTTTTCCTCGGGCCGCGCAGTTTCTATGAACGCCTGCGGGAGATGCCTCAAGGTAAACGGCTCGAATTCAACATGACCCGCATCAGCTACATCAACGAGCTCTACGGTCAGGAAGAACTCAAACGCTTGCAGCGCCTTGATGCGCGCTTCATCAACACTGTCTTCACCATGACCTTGCTCGGCGCCGGCGTGGCCGATCAACTCGAAGACGGGCGGGTGCTGAGCGGTGTCGGCGGGCAATACAACTTCGTCGTCCAGGGCCATGCGCTGGAAGGTGCGCGTTCGATCCTGCTGCTGCGCAGTTGGCGCGAGTCGGGCGGTGAAGTCAGTTCGAATATCGTCTGGGAATACGGTCACTGCACGATCCCACGGCACCTGCGGGACATCGTCGTCACCGAATACGGCATCGCCGATTTGCGGGGCAAGACCGACGCGGCGGTGATCGAGGCATTGCTGAATATCAGCGACTCACGCTTCCAGCCGGGGCTGATCGAGCAGGCGCAGAGCGTTGGCAAATTGCCGAAGCATTTCCGCCTCGATCCGCGTTTCGCCGACAACAGCCCACAACGTTTGCAGGCCATTCAGTGTCGACATTTGAATCTGTTTCCGGAATATCCGTTGGGCTGTGATTTCACCGCTGAGGAACGGGATTTATTGCGGGCGCTGAACTGGTTGAAGAGCAAGTTCAAGCTCACGGAGATTCTGGAATTGGGCAAGGCTGCGCTGGATGCGCCAGCGGCTTCGGAATTTCCGGTGCATCTGGAAAGGATGCAGCTGACCAACCCGGAAGGGCTGAAAGAGGATTTGTTTCAGCGGTTACTGCTCACCGGTCTCAAAGCCACTGCGCAATAACAGCCACCACAAAAACCTGTGGGAGCGGGCTTGCCCGCGATGGCGGTGGAACAGCCAACATCAATGTTGAATGTCATGACCTCATCGCGGGCAAGCCCGCTCCCACAGGTTCGGTGATGCAGCTGGTTTATTCGATGAAGGTTACAACGCCATCCTTCAGCGACTGCACCCGAGCCAACGATTCCACGCGATAACCCTGGGCATCCAGTTCCGCACGGCCGCCCTGAAACGACTTCTCGATCACAATACCCAAGCCTGCAACGGTCGCGCCGGCCTGTTTGATGATCGAGATCAGCGCTTGCGACGCCTTACCGTTAGCCAGGAAGTCGTCGATGATCAGCACGCGGTCGCTGCTGGTCAGGTGGCGCGGGGAGATCGCCACGGTGCTTTCGGTTTGCTTGGTGAACGAGTAAACGGTCGCCGACAGCAGGTTTTCAGTCAGGGTCAGGGACTGATGCTTGCGGGCGAAAATCACCGGTACGCCGAGGTTCAGGCCGGTCATGATCGCCGGGGCAATGCCCGAGGCCTCGATGGTGACGATCTTGGTGATGCCCGAATCCTTGAACAGCGTGGCGAATTCGTCGCCGATCAGCTTCATCAGGGCCGGGTCGATCTGGTGGTTCAGAAAGGCGTCGACTTTCAGAACCTGGTCGGAAAGCACGATGCCTTCTTCGCGAATTTTCTTGTGCAGTGCTTCCATGAAGCTTTCCTCTACTGGCGCCGTGTGCGCCTAGCTTGTAAAAAGTGTTCGGTTAAAAAATGCATCGGCTAAAAAGTGCTCAATTCTAGCGCTTTAACATCGCGCGTATATCCGCCAATGCGGTATTACCGCGAACGGCTTTGACTTCAACGGGAGTGTCGTCATTGCCTTCCCAGGCCAGGTCGTCCGGCGGCAGTTCATCGAGGAAACGGCTAGGCGCGCAGTCGATGATCTCGCCGTATTGCTTACGCTTGGCGGCGAAGGTGAATGCCAACGTCTGACGCGCTCGGGTAATCCCGACGTAGGCCAGGCGACGTTCCTCTTCGATGGTGTCGGCTTCGATGCTGGAGCGGTGCGGGAGGATTTCCTCTTCCATGCCCATGATGAACACGTAAGGAAATTCCAGACCCTTGGAGGCGTGCAAGGTCATCATCTGCACACCTTCGGCGCCGTCTTCCTCTTCCTGCTGACGCTCCAGCATGTCGCGCAGAACGAGTTTGCCGATGGCGTCTTCGACGGTCATCTCGCCTTCTTCGTCTTTCTCCAGCGTGTTCTTCAGCGCCTCGATCAGGAACCAGACGTTACCCATGCGGTAATCGGCGGCCTTGTCGCTGGAGCTGTTGGTGCGCAGCCAGTTCTCGTAGTCGATGTCCATGACCATGCTGCGCAGGGCGGAGATCGGGTCTTCGCCGGCACACTGCTCGCGGACCTTGTCCATGAAACGCTTGAAGCGCGACAGGCGATCGGTGAAGCGCGTGTCCAGATGCTCGCCCAAGCCGATTTCGTCGGTGGCGGCGTACATCGAGATTTTTCGCTCGGTGGCGTAGTTGCCCAGCTTTTCCAGGGTGGTCGAACCGATCTCCCGGCGCGGGACGTTGATCACCCGCAGGAAGGCGTTGTCGTCGTCCGGGTTCACGATCAATCGGAAGTAGGCCATCAGGTCTTTCACTTCCTGACGTCCGAAAAAGCTGTTGCCGCCGGACAGGCGATACGGAATCTGGTGGTGCTGCAGCTTCAGCTCGATCAGCTTGGCCTGGTAGTTGCCGCGATACAGGATCGCAAAATCGCTGTATGGCCGATCCGTGCGCAGGTGCAGGGTCAGCAATTCGACGGCCACGCGCTCGGCTTCGGCGTCTTCGTTGCGGCAACGGATCACGCGGATTTCGTCGCCGTGGCCCATCTCACTCCACAGCTGTTTTTCGAATTCGTGTGGATTGTTGGAAATCAGCACGTTGGCGCAGCGCAGGATGCGGCTGGTGGAGCGGTAGTTTTGCTCCAGCATCACCACTTTCAGGGACGGATAGTCGTCCTTGAGCAGCATCAGGTTTTCCGGGCGGGCGCCGCGCCAGGCGTAGATCGACTGGTCGTCGTCGCCCACCACCGTGAACTGGTTGCGTTTGCCGATCAGCAGTTTCACCAGCAAATACTGGCTGGCGTTGGTGTCCTGGTATTCGTCCACCAACAGGTAGCGGACCTTGTTCTGCCATTTTTCCAGGATATCGTCGTGTTCCTGGAACAGTTTTACCGGCAGCAGGATCAGGTCGTCGAAGTCCACCGCGTTGAACGCCTTGAGCGTGCGCTGGTAGTGGGTGTAGACGATGGCGGCGGTCTGTTCCTTGGGGTTGCGGGCGTTTTCCAGGGCTTCGGGCGGCAGGATCAGGTCGTTTTTCCACGAGCCGATCATGTTTTTGATCTCGTCGACGCCGTCGTCGCCCGAGTATTCCTTCTGCATGATGTCGGTCATCAGGGCTTTGACGTCGGTCTCGTCGAAGATCGAGAAGCCCGGTTTGTAGCCCAGCCGCACGTGTTCCTTGCGGATGATGTTCAGGCCCAGGTTGTGGAAGGTGCAGACCGTCAGGCCGCGGCCTTCGCCGCCTTTGAGCAGGGTGCCGACCCGTTCCTTCATCTCTCGCGCGGCCTTGTTGGTAAAGGTCATGGCGACAATGTATTGGGCTCGGATGCCACAGCTCTGGATCAGATGCGCAATTTTGCGGGTGATCACGCTGGTCTTGCCGGAGCCTGCGCCGGCGAGCACCAAAAGAGGGCCGCCGACATAGCTCACGGCTTCTTGCTGCCGGGGATTGAGTCGGGACATACGAAATCAGGGAGTCATTAGCGAAATGGGCCGGCATTTTAACAGGCTCAGCGAATTGTGCTGCTCTCTCCGACTTGTGACCCAACACGCTATCTCTATTTGCCGGTTTTGCTACTTTCACGCAGGATGCGCAGTGAATTTGCGTCTAATGTTCGTATTCAATACGCCAAAGTCGTGTTTGATAACCGATGTCATGTTGTCATTGGTTATCTGCGCGGCATAATGCCCGCCGCCTACATCTTTGCAGAGTCTAGGGAGCTAGCTTGTCTACGCCTGTCGAACCCTTGCGTTTGCTGCTACTGGCCGAAGAGCCGGCGTGGGCAGCGTTGTTGCGCGAGTGTCTGGCTCCGATGGGGAGTTCGGCTGTGCTGCTCAGCGCGCCGAGCTGGGAGTCGGTCAGCAACCTGTTTGATGACAACCGCAGCGCGGTGTTGTTGACAATTCCTGCTCTCCAGCCGGCACCCGGCCGTTGCAACCTGCCGACGGTGTTGCTGCTCGAACACGAGCCGCTGGCGCCGCCCGACGGTGTGAGCGACTGGCTGGTGCGCAATCTGCTGGATCCCGGCATGTTGCGCCGCTGCCTGCGTCATGTGCGTGAGCGCGGCGTGCTGGAAAACACTTTGCAGCGCCTGGCCGAGCAGGATCCGTTGACCGGTATCGCCAACCGTCAGGGTTTCCAGACCTTGCTGGCGGCGCGTCTGGCCGAAAACGAAGGTCGCGGCCTGGCCCTCGGTCACCTCGATCTCGACAACTTCCGACACGCCAACGACGCCCTCGGCCACCAAGCCGGCGATCGGTTGATCCTGCAAGTGGTCTCGCGGCTGAAAAGCCAACTGGAGGCCAGCGATCAACTGGCGCGGCTGGGCAGCGATGAATTCGCCCTGCTGATCGACACCCGCCGCGCCCCTCAGCGCGCCGAATGGATGGCCGAACGCATTACCGAAGCCCTGTCCGAACCCTATTGGGTCGACGGCGAAAGCCTGTTGATCGGTTCCAGCCTTGGCATCGCTCACGCACGAGCGCAGGCCGGCCCCGACCCGTTGATGTGGCACGCGCACATCGCCATGCAGCAGGCCAAGAGCACTCAGGGCTGCACCTTTCACATCTTCAACGAGCGGATCAATCGCAATGCCCGCAGCATCGCCGACCTCGAAAGCGAGCTGCGCCGGGCCTTGCGTCGCGATGAGCTGGAATTGCATTACCAGCCACGCCTGAACCTCGAGGACGGCCAGATCGTCGGCCTCGAAGCGTTGGTGCGCTGGCGTCATGGCGAACGCGGCTTGCTGCCCCCCAGCGAATTCGTGCCGCTGGCCGAGCAAAGCGGCTTGATCGTGCCGTTGGGTTACTGGGTGATTTCCCGGGCCCTGCGAGACATGCAGGCGTTGCGCGAACGAGGTCTGCCAGCGCTGCACATGGCAATCAACCTGTCGTTCCGGCAGTTTCAGGACAGCCAGTTGCTGTCGACCCTGAGCCGGCTGATTGCCGAGCGAGGCGTCGAGGCGCAATGGCTGGAATTCGAACTGACCGAAACCGCGGTGATGCGTCGCAGCGATCTGGTCAAGCAGACCATGGACGCCCTTGGGCGTTTGGGCGTGCGCTTCTCGCTGGACGATTTCGGCACCGGGTTCTCTTCGTTCGTGCACCTCAACAGCCTGCCGATTGCGTTGTTGAAGGTCGACAAGAGCTTTGTCGGCGGCATGGAAGAACGGGAAGAGAATCGCAAACTGGTCCACGCGATGATCAACCTGGCGCACAACCTCAATCTCGAAGTGGTTGCCGAAGGAGTGGAAACAGCGGAGCAGCTGGATTTGTTGCGCGGGTTTGGTTGCGATCAGGTTCAGGGGTATCTGATCAGCAAGCCGTTGCCGTTGGCGGAGTTGGTGGAGTACCTGACGTTCGGTTCCAGTCAGATGGCTGTGGTTGAGGCCATTTAAAAGATCGCAGCCTTCGGCAGCTCCTACAAAAGCGCGGTCATGCGCGATCCTGTAGGAGCTGCCGCAGGCTGCGATCTTTTGATCTTAATCCGGCTGAATCACTTGAAAGCTGCCTTGCGCTGACGGCTCCCGCCGAATCATCCGCTTTATCTTCCACTCAAACGCCAGCGTCAGACTCACCGCCGCACACGCCAGCCCCAGCGCCAGGCCCCACCAGACCCCCGTTGGCCCCCAGTTCAAATGGAAGGCCATCCACCAAGCGGCCGGTGCGCCGATCAGCCAATAGCAACCCAAACCCACCAGGAACGTGGTCTTGGCATCCTTGAGCCCGCGGATGCAGCCCATGGCGATGGTTTGCGTGCCGTCGAACAGCTCGAACCACGCCGCTACTGCCAGCAGGCTCACAGCCAGGTTGATGACTTCGCGGAACGCCGGGTCGTTGTGGTCCAGGAATAAGCCGATCAACTGATGCGGCAGCAGCCAGAAGACCATCGCGAAGCCAAGCATTGCCGCAGCCCCGAAGGCGATCCCGACACGTCCGGCCAGCCGCGCATCAAGCAATTGCCCGGCGCCGTAATGCTGGCCGATGCGCATGGTGATCGCGTAGGAAAGCCCCGCCGGAATCATGAACGCCACCGAGACGATTTGCAGGGCGATCTGATGCGCCGCCAGTTGCGTACTGCCCATGGTGCCCATGCACAGCGCAGCGAAGGCAAACAGGCCGACTTCCACCGCATAGGTGCCGCCAATCGGCAGGCCCAGGCGCCACAATTCCTTCAAGTACTGACGGTTGGGCCGCGACAGACCCTGACTCAATGGATACGCGTCGTAGGCCGGATGCCGACGAATGTGCAGCGCGAGCGCCAGTGCCATGAGGTTAGCGACGATCGCCGTGACCAGACCGATGCCCACCAGGCCCATTTTTGGTAGGCCGAACATGCCGGTGATCAAGGCATAGTTGAGCAGGAAGTTGGCCACAGTGCCGGCGAGGCTGATGACCATCACCGGTGTCGCCCGGCCGATGGCGCTGGTGAAACCGCGCAGCGCCATGAAGCTCAGGTAGCCGGGCAGGGCGAACGGCAGAATCAACAGAAACTGGCCGGCAGCCTGGACGTTGGTTTCGGTCTGGCCGAACAGCAGCAACACTGGTTTCAGGTTCCACAGCAGCAAACCCGCCACCAGCGCCATCAACCATGCCAGCCACAACCCGGCCTGGGTCAGCCGCGCCGCGCCAATGATGTCGCCCGCGCCCTGACGGATCGCCACCAGGGTGCCAACGGCGGCGATTACGCCGATGCAGAAAATCGACACGAACGAATACGTCGCCGCACCCAGACCGCCACCGGCCAGCGCCTCTGGGCTCAGGCGAGCCATCATCAATGTGTCGGTGAGGACCATCAACATGTGCGCCAACTGCGAGGCAATCAACGGCCCCGCCAGCCGCAGGATGGCCCAGAGTTCAATACGCGCTGGATGCTGCATGATCATCACGCTCGATTGTGAGAGAGAACAGGAAGCGTCGATTCTCGGCGCTCTGCAGGGTTTTCACAAAGGGATAAAAAGGATGGGTGGCATGATTAAAACTCATGCTGGGGAGTTTCTGATAAGTTGGTGCAATCGCGCTATAGGAGCTTTCCTGATGTCTCGTCGTCTTCCTCCTTTGTATGCCCTTCGAGCATTCGAAGCGGCGGCGCGGCATAGCTCGTTTACCCGCGCCGCCGAAGAACTGTCGATCACGCAAAGTGCGGTCAGTCGGCACATTCGTACGCTCGAAGAGCATTTCGCCTGTCGGCTGTTTCATCGCAGCGGGCGCAACCTGCAACTGACCGAATCGGCGCGGCTGATCCTGCCCGGCATTCGCGAAGGCTTCACCGCCCTCGAACGGGCCTGCAATACCTTGCGCGCCGAGGACGACATCCTGCGCATGAAAGCCCCGTCGACCCTGACCATGCGTTGGTTGTTGGCGCGGCTCAGCCGTTTTCGGCACCTGCGACCGGGGAACGAGGTGCAATTGACCAGCGCCTGGATGGACATCGATACGGTGGACTTCAACCACGAACCCTTCGACTGCGCTGTCATTCTCAGCAACGGGCATTTTCCACCGGACTGGGAGGCAACTTTCCTGTTCCCCGAAGAGCTGATTCCGGTGGGCGCGCCGAATCTTCTGAAGGATCAACCGTGGGACGTTGCGCGCCTGGCCAGTACCGAGTTGCTGCACCCGACGCCGGACCGCCGTGACTGGCGCAATTGGCTGGAGCGCATGGGCCTGACCGATCAAGTCTCGCTCAAGGGCGGGCAGGTGTTCGACACGCTGGAGCTGGGCATGATCGCCGCTGCCCGGGGTTACGGCGTGTCCATGGGCGATTTGCTGATGGTGGCGGAGGATGTTGCGCAGGGACGTCTGAGTTTGCCGTGGCCGACGGCCGTCGCCAGTGGTGAGAATTACTACCTGGTCTGGCCGAAAACCCGCCCCGGCGGTGAGCGTTTGCGCCGCCTCAGCGATTTCCTGCAAGGCGAGGTCCGGGCCATGGAATTACCGGATGTCGAACGTCTGGGCTGAATCGATGGAGCCGCCGCAATGGCGGCCTTGAGCCATATCCCCGTTAATTACTCAAGTATTCAGCTTTGCCGCCGAAAATCTGCTGATGGGACCTTCGTGCAGGTTCCATGTTTTCCCCACAATCAGAAATTTTGCCGAGTGTGCGATGGGATCAAAATGATCCGGCCACTGGGTCAGGAGCTGTCATGTCTCAACCTCGTGCTCGGATTGCCTCACAGCTGGGTCTTGCGCTTGCCGTGATTCTGGCGATTGTCATCAGTGGCAGTACAGTATTCGCCCTGCGCTCGCTGGACACCGCCAACCTCGCCACCCGCGAAGAGCATCTGGCCAGTGAGGCCCGCTTGCTTGCCGATCAGCTGAGCACCTTTCACGGCACCTTGCGTGAAAGCACCCAGCGCCTGGCCGGCCTGTTCGAGAAGCGCTTCAGCGCCGGTTTGAGCGTGCATCCGGATGAGCCGGTGACCGTGGCGGGTGTGCAGACCCCGGGCCTGCACTTGGGCAATGAAGTGTTGAACAACAACTTCGCAGAAGTCGACGAGTTCAAGCAGATGACCGCAGGCGTCGCG
Organism: Pseudomonas sp. BF-R-26; assembly: GCF_019947395.1. Taxonomy (NCBI): domain Bacteria; kingdom Pseudomonadati; phylum Pseudomonadota; class Gammaproteobacteria; order Pseudomonadales; family Pseudomonadaceae; genus Pseudomonas; species Pseudomonas sp. BF-R-26. Next base: position 372,974 of record NZ_JAGYGK010000001.1, read on the forward strand.
ACCGTGTTCGTGCGCAGTGGTGAGGAGTTCATTCGGGTCAGCACGAATGTCAGCAAACAAGATGGCAGCCGTGCCATCGGCACTCTGCTCGACCACGCGAACCCGGCTTACGCCCGTTTGATGGCGGGGCAGAGCTACGTGGGTCGAGCTTTGCTTTTCGAACGCTTCTACATGTCGCAGTACACCCCCGTACGCGACAGCAGCGGTAAGATCATTGCCGTGCTGTACGTAGGATTCGATTACACCGACGCGCAGAACGCGCAGTTCGCCAACCTCAAACGCTTCCGCATCGGCCAGACCGGTTCCTTGGCGTTGCTGGATGAACAAGGCAAATGGCTGGTGCCGATTGCAGGTGTACAAGCACTGGATCAGGCGGTCTCGAGCATTGTCGGTCTGGCCAAGACACCGGGCAAAGGCGACTTCTGGAACGACAAGTCGCAAGACTTTTACAGTGTTGCCGTGCCGTTCGAAGGCGGACCGTGGTCGGTGGTGGCGAGCATGCCGAAAACCGAAATCCGCGCCGTGACCTGGAGCGTCGGTATTCAATTGGCGATCGGCAGTCTGCTGGCGATGCTGCTGGCGGTCGGTGCGGCGGTCTGGTTGCTGCGCAGCAAACTGGCGCCTCTGGGCGATCTGGTGCGTCAGGCCGAAGCCTTGGGTGCCGGTGATTTGAGTGTTCGCCTGAACGTGTCGAGCAATGACGAAATCGGTCAACTTGCCCGCGCCTTCAACCAGATGAGCCAGGCCCTGTCGACCATGGTCGAGCACATCCGTAAAGCCTCGGGAGAGGTCAACAGCCGTGCCCAGGCGTTGTCCGGTTTGTCCGGTGGTGCCTATGAAGGGATGGAGCAGCAGTCCGGCGAAATCACCAGCATGGCTGGCGCCGTAGAAGAATTTAGCGCCACCTCGCTGAACATTGCCGACAACATGGGCAACACCCAGCGTCTGGCGCAGGAAAACGCACAGCAAACGCAGATCGGTCGTACGTCGATGGACGAAGCGTCCTCATCCCTGGAGCAAATCGCCGGTGCACTGAACAGCACCGCGACGGTGATCAATACCTTGGGGCAGCGCTCCCAGGAAATCGGCGGCATTGTCGGGGTGATTACCGCGATCGCCGAGCAAACCAACTTGCTGGCGCTCAACGCCGCCATCGAAGCCGCCCGCGCTGGTGAGCAGGGCCGTGGGTTTGCGGTGGTGGCCGATGAGGTGCGCAACCTGGCCTCTCGCACCCGCCAGGCCACTGACGAAATTTCCGGGATGATCCAAAGCATCCAGCAGGAAACCGGCAACGCCATCAGCACCATGGAGCAAGGCAACGTGCTGATGCAGGAAGGCCTGTCGCGCAACGCCAACGTCGCCTCAGCGCTGGCACGGATCGATGAACAAAGCCGCTCGGCCGGTCAGCAATTCGCTGCCATCACCACCGCGACCCAGGAACAAAGCAGCACCGCGACCTTGCTCAGCAGCAATCTGCAAAGCATCGCTTTGGCGAACAGTGAACAGCGGGAAGTGGTGTCGAACCTGGCTGTGACCGCCAAAGAGCTGGAGAAGCTCGCGGCGGATTTGCGGCATGAGGTTGACCGGTTTCGTTGAGTCACCTCTGAAATCGCCTTCGCGAGCAAGCCCGCTCCCACAGTAGATCTGCGGTGAACACAGTATTTGTGAACGCTGGAGATCATGTGGGAGCGGGCTTGCCCGCGAAGGGATCGACTCGATTCCCAATTTGTCTCAAAGCTGTGGATCAATTCCTCACTAATAGTCTTCCTTGGCACTTAGCACCAGTGTCTCGATTTTTATGCTTGCTGAAACGTTTCTTCAAGTCTATAAAATTGGCACAACTCCAAGAAAGGCTGCTGCCATGACCCCGCTCAAACTCTTCGTTGCTATCAGCGCACTGTCCGCTGCCTCCCAAGCCATGGCCTGGGACTACGTCCTGCTCGACACCGATAAAGCCGCCCAGAACTGGCAAATCACCAGCCAGCAACTCGGCGTAAAAACCGACAAACCCTTCAGCGTGACGCTGCGCACCTTGCACGGCGGGCGGCAAGAGGGCGTCAGCATCGTCGACATCGATAACGGCACGATGAAACTTTCGGTAGTACCGACTCGCGGCATGAACGTCCTGCAGGCCTCGGTCGGCGATGTGCGCATGGGCTGGGATTCGCCGGTCAAGGAAGTGGTCAATCCATCCTTCATCGAACTCAACGGCCGTGGTGGCCTGGGCTGGCTGGAAGGTTTCAATGAGCTGGTCACCCGCTGTGGCTACGAATGGGTCGGCCACCCCGGCATCGACAACGGCGAACTGCTGACCCTGCACGGCCGGGCCGCCAACATCCCTGCGAACAAAGTCACCCTGCACATCGACGAAAAACCGCCGTACGCCATCACTCTGCGCGGCGAGCTGAAAGAACAGGCGTTCAAGAAAGTCGACTTCTCCGTCGCGACCGAACTGGTCACCGAACCCGGCAGCGTAGCGTTCGCCCTCAACGACACCCTGACCAACAACGGCGACTATCCGAAGGAATACCAGGCGCTGTATCACAGCAACTTCAGCACCCCATTCCTGGAGCAGGGCGCTCGCTTCGCCGCGCCGGTGAAACAGGTGTCGCCATTCAACGACAAGGCCAAGGGCGATCTACCCGACTGGCAAACCTACCGCGCACCGACCAAGGACTACGACGAAACGGTCTACAACGTGGTGCCGTATGCCGATGCCAAGGGCGATACGTTGACCGTGCTGCATAACAAGGCCGGCAGCTTGGGCGTTTCGGTCGGCTTCAACACTCAAACACTGCCCGTGTTCTCCCTGTGGAAGAACACCGATACCCAAGGGCAGGGCTATGTCACGGGGCTGGAGCCGGGGACGAGTTTTTCCTACAACCGCCGGTATCAGCGGCCACTGAACCTGGTGCCGACGATTGGTCCGAAGGAACAGAAGCAGTTCGGGATCAGCTACAGCTTGTTGGCGGATAAGGCTGCTGTGGATAAGGCGTTGAAGCGGGTGAGCGAAATTCAGGGCGGGCGGGAGACTGAGGTGCGGCAGACGCCGTTGGTTGATCTCACCAAGGGGTGATGCCTGCTAATTTGTGCTCGGCCGGTATTGCAGTGCCTCGGCCAAGTGCTCGCGGGTAATTCCATCGACTTGCTCAAGGTCCGCCAGGGTGCGCGCCACTTTGAGCAGTCGATGGGCTGACCTCAGCGACAAGGTCAGCCGTTCACACGCCGTTTCCAGCCAGGTTTGGTCAGCAGTGACGTGAATCGCGCGCGCCCTCCCAAAATGCCCTACCGGGTTTTCAGTGCATTGGCCAGGCGCAGCATGGCCGCTTCGATTTCATAAGCGGTCAGCGACGAGTAACCCAATAACCAGCCTTGTTTCTTCTCCTCACCGGCGTACAACCGGCTCAGACCGGAAAGCTGAACGCCCGCGCTGGCTGCTTGGCGGATGGTTTTTTCTTCAGACCAGCCATCGTGCAGCAGGCAGGGAATTTGTAGCCCGCCAGGAGGGCGCAAGGCGGTAACGATGCCGTCCAAGTGCTTACCGATCGTGTCGAGCATGATGGAGCGGCGTCCGGCATACAGCTTGCGCATGGCTCGGACGTGGGCGTTGTAATGGCCGTCCTCCATAAAGCGCGCCAGGGTCAGTTGCAGAATTTGGGGTGTATGGCCGTCAATCATGCTGCGGGCGTAGGTAAAAGCCTTGATCAGCTCGTGGGGCAGTACCATGTAACCCATTCGCAAACCGGGGTAGAGGGTCTTGCTGAAGGTGCCGATATAGAGCGTACGCTGATACTTGTCCAGACCCTGTACGCAGGCGGTCGGTTGCCCGTCGTAGTGAAACTCGCTGTCGTAATCATCTTCGATGACCCATTTGCCTTTCTCCGCTGCCCAGTTGATCAACTCAAGACGACGCTCCAGTGGCAAGGTTGCGCCGGTGGGGTATTGATGAGAAGGCGTGACATAAACGCAATTGGCGCCGCTGCGGTCGGCGTACAGCAGGTCGGTGCGTATGCCCAGTTCATCGACATCGATGGGAAGAACGTTGGTCTCGGCGGTTTCAAAGGCTTTCTTGGCGCCATAGTAACCCGGGTTTTCCAGCAGGATCGGTTTGCCGGCGTCCACCAGCAACTGCGCACACAGAAAAAGAGCCTGGCGAGTGCTGCTCAATACCATGATCTGGTCGGGGGAGCATTTGGCCCCGCGCTCGAGGTTCAAGTAGGTGGCGATGGCCTTGCGCAGCGGCTCGGCGCCTTGCGGGTCGCCGTGCAACAGCACGTTGGCGCGATAGTCCTTCATCACCTGGCGCTGCAGGCGCTCCCAGACATCGGTAGGGAAGGTACGGGTTTCCGGCAGGCCGGTCGCAAACGCCTTGATCACCTGCTGATCGTTCACGCCGCCACTGTCGAAGATCATCCGCCCGCGTTGGCTCAATCCCGCCCCCGGTGCCGCCTGACTGCTTTTGACTTCCTGCGCCTTGATGCGTCGGCGCGCTGCGCCGCGCAATTCGGTGCCCAGCGTTTCACAGACATAACTGCCAGCCCCCTCGCGCCGCACGATAAAACCGTCGCGGTGCAGTTGCACGTAGGCGTTTTCAACGGTGTCGCGGGCAATCCCGAGTGACTTGGCCAGGACCCGGGTCGCGGGCAGCTTCAAGCCTGGGGCAAGGGCGCCATCGAGGATCAATGCACGCAGTGCGCGCTGAATCCGCTGATGCAGATTCAACAGCTGAAACTCAACATCGTTGAGGCGCATTTTCAGCGTTTCCAGCTCGAACGTTTTCGCCATGCGGTCTGCCTGATCTTAGTAAATTGGCCTGCAAAGGCAGGCCAGTCTATCCGTAGAATCCGCCCCACGTCACTGCCTTTGCGCTTGGTGATCGGTCGATGCATTGAGCGACTTCATGAAGAATTTTGCCCGCGGGCTGAGGCAGGGATCGCTTTCAGTCACAGCAAGCAGTCTGGTAAGTGGTCTGGCCTTCTGCGAGAAAGTGTGGGGGCAAAACATGCCATTTCAACGTTATAAATCCGCCCTTATCCGGGACAGGCACCTCGTTTTGCAAGGAGCAAAGCCATCATGTCGTCTTCAGCATTGCCATCGCCCCTGCGTCTACGGGACCTTCTGCATCCGATTGTCGCCGGGCTGATTTCAGTCATCGTCAACTATGGCGGCACTTTCATCCTGGTCTTTCAGGCCGCCAAAGTGGCCGGGCTCAGCCCAGAGCTGACGGCGTCGTGGGTATGGTCGGTGTCGATTGGCGTGGGCATTACCGGGCTGTTTCTGAGTTGGGTGAGCCGTGAGCCGATCATTACCGCCTGGTCGACACCCGCGGCGGCTTTTCTGGTCGTCGCGCTGTCCACCACGCCTTACGCCGAGGCGGTGGGTGCGTACATTATTTCGGCCGCCGCCTTCGTGCTGCTGGGTTTGTCCGGTTGCTTCGAAAAACTCATCCGCCTGATTCCGTCGGGTGTGGCTGCGGGCCTGCTGGCCGGTATCTTGCTGCAGTTCGGAATCGGCGCGTTTGGCGGCATGAGTCTTGACCCGGTGTTGGTCGGGTTGCTGATTGCCGCCTACGTTGTGCTCAAGCGCTTTACCGCACGCTATGCGGTGGTGGGCATTCTGGTGCTGGGGCTGGCGTTTCTTCTGACGCAGGGCCGTGTAGAACTGTCGGGACTGGCGCTGCAATTCGCGGCACCGGTATTCACCCAGCCTGAGTTTTCGATCAATGCGCTGCTCAGTGTGGCACTGCCGCTGTTCCTGATCACGCTCACCGGCCAGTACATGCCGGGCATGCTGGTGCTGCGCAACGATGGCTTCAGTACCAGCGCTAATCCTATCCTGACTGTCACAGGGCTGGGCTCCTTGCTAATGGCGCCCTTCGGTTCTCACGCCTTCAATATCGCGGCCATCACGGCGGCCATCTGCACCGGCAAAGAAGCCTCGGAGGATCCGTCCAAGCGCTGGATCGCCGGGGTTGCTGCGGGACTGTTCTACATCCTCGTAGGGATTTTCGGGGTGACCCTCGCTGCAGTGTTCATGGCGTTACCGGCCACCTTCATTACGACGCTGGCCGGGCTGGCCCTGCTCGGCACTATCGGCGCGAGCCTGGCCAGCGCCATGGCTGACGTCAAAACCCGCGAAGCCTCGCTGATCACCTTTCTGGCGTCCGCCGCAAACATCACCTTGCTGGGGATTGGTGGGGCGTTCTGGGGATTGCTGATCGGTCTGGCGGCTTACGCCTTACTCAATGGCCGCTTACCGCGTCGCGAGACGATGGTCATTCCGGCTGCCGACGCTGTTGTGACGACCAAAGGAGCCACCCACTGATGTTTGATCAATTGGAAAAAACCGTCACCCTGCACGAGCGTCATGGCCGTTACCCACAGGCCACCAGCGTCGAGGACTTTCGCCGCAACCTGGCAGCCGTGCAGCAGCGGATCGCTAACGCCTGTCAGCGGGTTGGACGTGATCCGGCGAGTGTGCGCCTGCTGCCGGTCAGTAAAACCTTTGACGAAGCTTATCTGCGTCTGGCCTACGCTGCCGGCTGCCGGCTACTGGGTGAGAACAAAGTGCAGGAAGCGCAGCGCAAATCGCAGGCCATGGCCGATCTGGCCGACCTGCAATGGTCGGTTATCGGCCACCTGCAAACCAACAAGGCCAAGCAGGTGGCGCGTTTTGCCAGTGAGTTTCAGGCGCTGGACAGCCTGCGAGTGGCCGAGGCCCTGGATCGTCGCCTGCACATCGAGGGGCGCCAGCTGGATGTGTTCGTTCAGGTCAATACCTCCGGCGAAGCCAGCAAATATGGCTTGACGCCCGAAGCCGTCGCGGACTTTTTGAACGCCCTGCCGGCGTTCCCGGCCTTACGGGTGCGTGGGTTGATGACACTGGCGTTGTTTTCGGCCGACGTGGTCCGTGTCCGCGCTTGCTTTGTACGGCTGCGCGAACTGCGCGAGCGCTTGCGCCAGCGCGCCCCGGCGGGCGTCGGGCTGGAGGAACTGTCCATGGGCATGTCCGGTGATTTCGAAGTCGCCATTGAAGAGGGGGCCACCGTGGTGCGTGTCGGTCAGGCCATCTTCGGCGCACGTACCATGCCGGATGCCTACTACTGGCCGACCGCGGATGCCCGTCCGGGAAGTGATGAGTAGTCGCCGCTGACATTCCCCTTAACATCTTGATCCAGCTCTACAGGAAGCCAATCCGATGTACGACTCAACGCTGACCCTTAAAGCATTCGACGCCGAGCTGTGTGAGGCGATTCATAACGAAGAACATCGTCAGGAAGACCACGTCGAACTGATCGCTTCCGAAAATTACGCCAGCCCTCTGGTGATGAAAATCCAGAGCACCGTGCTCACCAATAAATACGCCGAAGGCTATCCAGGCAAGCGCTACTACAGCGGCTGCGAGTATGTCGATGTGGCCGAGCGTCTGGCCATCGAGCGGGTCAAGGCCCTGTTCAACTGTGACTACGCCAACGTGCAGCCGCATGCGGGTGCCCAGGCGAACGCCGCGGTATTCCTGGCATTGATCAATCCCGGCGATACGGTGATGGGCATGAACCTGGCCCAAGGTGGGCACCTGACCCACGGTAGTCCTTCAAACTTCTCGGGGCGTCATTACACGATCGTTCCTTATGGCCTTGACCCGCAGACGGGCTTTCTCGACTACGACGAGATGGAACGTATCGCCCTGGAAACCCGGCCGAAGATGCTGATCGGTGGTTTTTCTGCCTACTCCCGGTACAAAGACTGGGCGCGCATGCGGGCCATTGCCGACAAGGTCGGGGCCATTTTCTGGGTCGACATGGCCCACGTCGCAGGGTTGGTGGCCGCGGGAGAATACCCGGACCCATTGCCGCATGCCCATGTGGTCACCAGCACTACGCACAAGACCCTGCGGGGCCCACGGGGTGGCTTGATTTTGTCCAAGGGGCAAGATGAAGCATTCTACAAAAAGCTCGATTCTGCGGTATTCCCGGGTGTCCAGGGCGGCCCATTGATGCACCAGATCGCCGCCAAGGCCGTCGCTTTCAAGGAAGCACTGAAGCCAGAGTTCAAAACCTATCAGGCCCAGGTGGTGATCAACGCCCGGGCCATGGCGGCCGTGCTGCAAGAGCGGGGTTACAAGATCGTCTCCGGTGGCACCGATAACCACATGATGCTAATCGACCTGTCCGACAGGCCTTATACCGGCAAGGAAGCCGATGCGGCCCTGAGCAATGCCTATATCACCGCTAACAAGAACTCGGTGCCCAACGACCCGCGGTCACCGTTCGTGACCTCCGGGTTGCGCATCGGTACCCCAGCCATCACCACCCGTGGTTTCGGCGTGATCGAATGTGAACAATTGGCGGGCTGGTTGTGCGACGTACTGGACGCCCTGGAAAACGGCAACAGCGAGAAGGTGGGGCATCACGTACGTGAACAGGTGGTGGAGCTCTGCCGCCGTCATCCTGTCTATCGTTAACCCTGTTACTCCGGGCTATTACCCGGCTGATGTCATCATTTGGGCGAAAAACCAGACGCTTGGGACGACCGGGTGCACTCGATGCCCATCTCTCTAGCTGGATGCGGATGGCCGATATTGCAGTGCTTCGGCGACGTGGCTGCGACCGATAGCGTCTACTTGTTCCAGATCCGCCAGGGTACGGGCGACTTTCAGTAGGCGGTGAGCGGCACGAAGCGAAAGGGTTAGTCGCTCGCAGGCGCTTTCCAGCCAGCCTTCATCGGCTTTGGATAACGCGCAATGCTGGCGCAGCCCTGGCAGGTCGAGAAAGGCGTTGGCGCAGCCCTGACGCTGTTGCTGACGCTCCCGGGCTTGGGCGACCAGGGCAGAAGCGCTGGCCGTGTCGTCACCGGTTTTGATCGGGTTCAGCGCCGTGCTTTCCCGGGCCACGGTTAGATGCAGATCGATGCGGTCCAGCAAGGGCCCGGACAATTTGTTGCGATAGCGCTGAACCATGTCCGGCGTGCAGGAGCAACGGCCACTTGGCTCGCCAAGATATCCACAGGGACAGGGATTCATCGCGGCGACCAGCTGAAAGCGAGCCGGGAAGCGTACGCGGTCCTTGGCGCGGGAAATCACGATATGGCCGGATTCCAGTGGCTCTCTCAGTACTTCCAACACCTTGCGATCAAATTCCGGGAGTTCATCGAGGAACAGCACACCATGGTGGGCGAGTGTGATTTCGCCGGGTTGCGGTTTCGAGCCGCCGCCCACCAGCGCCGGGCCTGAAGCGGAGTGGTGTGGTTGTCGGAAGGGGCGTTGCGGCCAATGACTCAGTGGCACACAACTGGCGACGGATTGAATCGCCGCGACTTCCAATGCTTCGCTCTCGGACAATGGTGGTAACAGCCCCGGCAGACGACTCGCCAACAACGTTTTTCCCGTGCCGGGTGGACCACTAAACAGCAGGTTATGACCTCCCGCGGCAGCGATCAGCAATGCGCGTTTGGCTGCAAGCTGACCCTGCACTTCATTCAAGTCTGGATAAGGTTTGCTGGCGTAGAGCAAGCCATTGGAAGCGTAGGGTGCGATGGGCGTGTGGCCGTTGAAATGCGCGACCGCTTCCAGCAAATGATCCACCGCAATCACCTTCAACCCCGAAGCCAGGCAGGCCTCCTCGGCATTCGCTCGCGGCACCACCAGTGTGCGTCCGGCCTTGCGCGCCGCCAGCGCTGCGGGCAATACACCCCGAACCGCCCGCACCGCACCCGACAGTGCCAACTCCCCAAGACACTCCACATCATCCAGCGTCAATGTTGGCACTTGCACGCTGGCCGACAGAATCCCCAGTGCGATCGCCAGATCGAACCGTCCGCCGTCCTTCGGTAAATCGGCCGGGGCGAGATTCAAGGTGATACGCCGCGCCGGAAATTGCAGCCCCGAATTGATGATCGCGCTGCGCACCCGGTCCTTGCTTTCCTTCACGGCGGCTTCAGGCAAACCGACCATGGTCAGCGACGGCAAGCCATTGGCCAAATGCACTTCTACGGTAACGGCGGGCGCTTCCACGCCGACCTGGGCGCGGCTGTGGACGATGGAGAGGGACATGGTCGTTCCTTGAGCTGAAGAGCACCGCTTCCTGCGGTTTTTTGAAGGGTAGTTGGCGGAGGAAGTTCTGGTGGGGTGGTTTAGGTGACAAACTTTCACTGGATGTTGCAAGTACGAAGCAGGCCAATCGCGAGGCACAAAAAAACCGCCGCTCGGGCGGTTTCTTCGGGGAACCTAGTCAGGCTCGTGCACCTGCAAGCAAGCCATCAGGTTCAAGTTCTTTGCCATATGTTGCCGCCACTTTAAAAAAGCGATGTTGGCTGGCAGAAACGTTTCCGGCTAAACGGAGCGCCTCGGCATGATGCTCAGCGATCATTAACGGCTTCGCTTTTTGCTTTTTGCGTTTCATAGACACCTCGCGTGCCTGGATGAGTGTTCGAGTCAATCAGCTTAAGAGATGTGCTTACTTGTGAGGCAATGGGAATTGGAGGTTTTTTTTGTAGGAATCAGCTTGGTTTTGAAGACCTTCTGAAGGGCGCAGGTAGTCCTTTTCTTAGATTTTTGAAGGGAGGCCAAAAGTCAAAACAGCACGTTTGCATTTGTGAATTCAGGTTATACACTCAAGATTAATGCATAACGTTAAGCTTTAAATTATGATCGTTAGCTTTAAGTGTTCTGAGACCAAGTACCTGTTTCGCAGCGGAAGAACTCGTGTGTGGTCAGCCATTTTGAATGTCGCGGAACGAAAGCTGACGATGCTTGATGCCGCAGCTGTGCTAATAGATCTCCGATCACCGCCGGGCAATCGTCTGGAAGCGCTCGAGGGTAGTCGCAAAGGGCAGCACAGCATCCGTATCAACGCCCAATGGCGAATTTGCTTTATCTGGAGTCCTAACGGACCGGAGAATGTCGAAATCGTCGATTATCACTGAGGTGAGTAATGACTAAGAATGGTATGCGCCCGGTTCATCCCGGCGAGATCCTCAAAGAGGAATACCTGGAGCCTCTGAACCTTACAGCTGCTGCTTTGGCCAGGGCATTGAGCGTCTCGACTCCGACGGTGAACGACATCGTGCTTCAGCGTAGGGGCGTCAGTGCAGACATGGCGCTCAGGCTTTCCATCTGCCTGGATACGACCCCAGAATTTTGGCTGAACCTGCAATCGACATACGATTTGCGCAAAACCGAGATTGAACGGGGTGCCGTGATTCGAGATCAGGTTGAGCGTATTCCTCACTGCGCCTGATCTTTCGTATTAACTGAACCCCACGTCTAAAGCGTGGGGTTCTTTTTTGGAGATCAGAATGCTTGGAGCACCTTCGATACTCGCTTCCACCAAGGTTCGTTGACGGCGCTTCGTGGTCGATCCTGGTCAGGCAACATCTGCGGAACGTCTTGCAACCGAATCCACGGCTGGTTATTCCAGTGCAGCAAACTCAACGACATTTCCGGCCAGTTCAGCAGGCTCAGGATCGGGCGTTCGGTTGAGGTGGGTTGCTGGGCGTCTCTGAGCGCCGGCACCACGTCGTGGGTCAGCCATTCGCGCAGGCTTCGGTATTCGGGGCAGTAGTGGTAGACCAGTAATGCGTAGACACCGGATTCGCTGATGAGCAGGGTGTTTTCGACGGTGCCATGGATGAGCATCTGTAGGGTTTGGTGTTGGTCGGGGTCGAGTTTGCGGACGGCGCGTTCGTCGAGGAAGAGGCGCAGGAGTCGGCCGAGGTCTCGGGCGCTGAACCAGGGTTGGTTTCCGAGGAGGAGGGCGTGGAGGTGGAGTTTGTGGCGGGTGAATATGTGTGGTGTCAGATAGTTTTCGTCCATAGTGCAGTACCCAAATTCGCTTGATAGATGACTGCCTCTTATCGTCGCCAAACAATAAAGGTGGCAGCTGCGTGCGGGTTGGCGAACCGGCCAAGCGAATACCGGCAGACCCGAAGGTCTCCCACACACAGCCGCCATATAACGAATCGAGAGAAATACCCGATATCGAATGACGTTGCGTGCATAGCTTGGTTCCAGGTCGCCAAACCTAGTGCTGACATTCAGCATCAGGTGAGCTTAGGAGCCGGGGCTTTGCGACGCTATCGGACGGCGGTGCTGATCTTTGTAGGAAGTTGCCGGGATGTTTGCGGGGCTTAAGATCAAAAGATCGCAGCCTTCGGCAGCTCCTACAGGGGTGGTCGTTCCAGCGAGGGGCTGCTGGAACACCGTGGTGACTCTATCGCGAGCAGGCTCGCTCCCACATAGACCCCATTGTCAAAGGGGATCGGCGGGGTTACTCGGTCGGTGGATTGAGCTTCGCTTCCAGCTCAGTCACTTTCGCCTCTAGGCTCTCCAACCGTGCGCGGGTCCGTGCCAGTACGACCATCTGGCTATCGAACTCTTCCCGGCTCACCAGGTCCAGCTTGCTGAAGCCACTCTGCAACAAAGCTTTGAACTGGCTTTCGATTTCGCTTTTTGGCAGTGGGGTGTCGCCGCTGAAGAGGCGGGAGGCGGTGCCGCTCAGGGCGTCGAGGAAGTCTTTGGGCGCGAGCATGGGAAATGTCCTGTCAACAATGGCGGGCAGTGTATCACGCAGTGTCTATAGTCAATCTCGGCGACTGCGATGCACGCTTTTCGCGCATGTGAGTGGACGGCCGCGCACTGTTGTTGTGCGTAACTGTTGCGTCAATTGAGCGAAAGGGTCTGCGGCAGCGGCCAAGCACTTGAAATCAATGGGTTTTGGATAGATGGCAAGCTTTCTGCTTAGTCGCTGGTGACCCATGCACTGATGCAGTCGCTGTGACGAATGCAGTGCGCCAAGCGGAACGGGGGAAGTTTCGTGCGGAGTGGTTCGCTGGCGTCGGACGGGCAGGTAAGGCCGACGATGCGTTACAAAGCCAGGCACTGCGCTTAGACTTGAGTCGGGTTTGTTTTCCTGGGGCAAGTCCACCAATTCGGGAGAGAGTTTTCATGAAGCTAGTCACTGCCATCATCAAGCCGTTCAAACTGGACGACGTGCGCGAGTCGCTGTCCGAGATCGGCGTGCAGGGCATTACCGTTACTGAGGTCAAAGGCTTCGGTCGGCAGAAGGGTCACACCGAGCTGTATCGCGGCGCGGAGTACGTGGTCGATTTTCTGCCCAAGGTGAAGATCGATGTCGCCATTGACGACAAGGATCTGGACCGGGTTATCGAGGCGATAACCAAGGCCGCCAACACCGGCAAGATCGGTGACGGCAAGATCTTCGTGGTCAATCTGGAACAGGCGATTCGCATCCGTACCGGCGAAACCGATACCGACGCAATCTAAGCCGCCACAAACCCAACGCCCCAGGAGAAAACAATATGACTCTGCGTAAATTCGCAGGGCTAGGAGCCCTGTTGTCCCTCGTAATGCCCGGCCTGGCCATGGCGGCAGACGAAGTGGCGGCCCCAGTCCTCAATTCCGGCGATACCGCCTGGATGATGACCTCGACAGCCCTTGTGCTGTTCATGACCATTCCCGGTCTCGCGCTGTTCTACGGCGGCATGGTTCGCTCGAAAAACATTCTTTCCGTGATGATGCAGTGCTTCGCCATTACCGGTCTGATCAGCATTCTGTGGGTCATTTATGGCTACAGCATTGCGTTCGACACCACCGGCATGGAGCAGGGTGTCGTCAACTTCAACTCGTTCTTCGGTGGCATGGGCAAGGCGTTCCTCGCCGGTGTCACGCCTTCGAGCCTGACCGGCCCCGCGGCGCTGTTCCCCGAGGCGGTCTTCATTACCTTCCAGATGACTTTTGCCATCATCACCCCAGCGTTGATCGTCGGTGCTTTCGCCGAGCGGATGAAGTTTTCCGCCATGCTGATCTTCATGGGCATCTGGTTCACCCTGGTTTACGCACCGATTGCGCACATGGTCTGGTCCGGCAACGGCGGTCTGATGTGGGATTGGGGCGTACTCGACTTCGCCGGCGGCACCGTGGTGCACATCAACGCTGGTGTGGCAGGTCTGATTGCCTGCCTGGTGTTGGGCAAGCGTAAAGGTTTCCCGACCACCCCGATGGCTCCGCATAACCTCGGCTACACCCTGATGGGCGCCGCGATGCTGTGGGTCGGCTGGTTCGGCTTCAACGCCGGTTCTGCTGCCGCCGCTAACGGCACTGCCGGCATGGCGATGTTGGTCACCCAGATCGCCACTGCCGCTGCGGCGCTGGGCTGGATGTTTGCCGAGTGGATTACCCACGGCAAGCCAAGCGCACTGGGTATCGCTTCGGGTGTTGTGGCCGGTCTGGTTGCAATCACTCCGGCGGCCGGCACCGTGGGCCCGATGGGCGCTCTGGTGATCGGTCTGGCGGCGGGCGTGGTGTGCTTCTTCTGCGCAACCACCCTGAAACGCAAGCTCGGTTATGACGACTCCCTGGATGCCTTCGGCGTGCACGGTATCGGCGGTATCCTCGGCGCGATCCTGACTGGTGTGTTTGCTGCACCATCGCTGGGCGGTTTCGGCACCGTTACCGACATCGCTGCTCAAGTCTGGATTCAGTGCAAAGGCGTGGGCTTCACGGTGATCTACACCGCGATCGTCACGTTCATCATCCTTAAGGTCCTGGACGCCGTCATGGGGCTGCGTGTCACCGAGGAAGAAGAAGCTGTCGGCATCGATCTGGCGCTCCACAACGAACGCGGCTACAACTTGTAAGCACGCGCATAAAAAAATTGCCCGGCTTGCCGGGCATTTTTTTGTCTGGAATTTGTCAGTGGAGGAAGGGCTGAAAGGTTTTTTCTCACACGTTCAGTCGCGTTTACGACGGGCGTTTTTCTACGGCCAATGGCTTACACGATTGAAGGAATATTAGGGCCTTTGTTTTTTCACAGAGCGCGCTAGAATGCGCCCCGAACGTGCGGAGAACTGTATGTGGCAACAGACTCTGATTACCCTGCGGGCACGGCCCCGGGGCTTTCATCTGGTAACGGATGAATTACTCGCCGGCTTGCCTGAACTCAAGGCGTGTCGGGTCGGTCTGTTGCATTTGTGGCTACAGCATACCTCGGCGTCGTTGACCATCAACGAGAACGCCGATCCGGCGGTACGTCGCGACTTCGAACGATTTTTCAATCGTCTGATCCCACAAGGAACAGACGGCTATGAGCATAACGACGAAGGCCTGGACGACCTCCCGGCGCACTTCAAGGCCAGCGTACTTGGCTGTCAGCTCAGTTTGCCGATCTCGGCAGGCCGACTGGCGTTGGGGACCTGGCAAGGTGTTTATCTGGGCGAGCACCGTGATCATGGCGGTGCCCGTAAAGTCCTCGCCACCGTGCACGGTGAAGGGGCATGAAAACCGCTGGTTACCAGCGGTGGTTGATTTTTTTCCGGCAGCCGTCGACAGACGGCAAAGCTGGGCTATAACTAATCTGCTTTTCGCAAGTCATGAGGTAGAACATGAGCGACGATGATCTGGAAAACGACGACCTCGAAGTAGGCGACGAAGACGAAACCGAAGAAGGCCTTGAAGCGGCGGCAGAAGACGTCGCTGAAGATGACGGCGGCGATACGCCCGTTCCGACTGCCAAAGGCAAGGCCAAGGCTGCGGTATCGGTCGATGAGCTGCCGAGCGTCGAAGCCAAGAACAAGGAACGCGACGCCCTGGCCAAGGCCATGGAAGAGTTTCTGGCACGGGGCGGCAAGGTGCAGGAAGTGGAGGCCAATGTGGTCGCCGATCCTCCCAAGAAGCCTGATAACAAGTACGGCAGCCGGCCTATCTAAGCGCCTGCTTCTGCTTGCTGAAAAAGCCCGCCGTCGCTGCGGGCTTTTTCATGGGTGAGGATAAAAAATCAAAGTTTACGGTGACCCCTGTGGGAGCGGGCTTGCCCGCGATGAGGCCGTCACATTCAAAATTTATGTTGGATGAAACACCGCCATCGCGGGCAAGCCCGCTCCCACAGGTTATGTGTCAGGCGGAAGCCGAATTCCACCGCGCCAACAACCCCGGCAATTCGTTCAGGCTACGAATCTCGGCATCCGGCGCCTTCTCGGCTTCCCACACCTTGCCCGCCGGGTTAAACCAGATTGCCCGCAACCCCGCCTGTTGGGCGCCGGCAATGTCATCACCGGGATGGTCGCCGATATGCACTGCGGTTTCGGCCGTCGCGCCACCCCGTTGCAACGCTTCGTGAAACAGTCGCGCATCCGGCTTGGCGATGCCGATGTCTTCGGCGCACAGGGCAAACTTGAAGTAATCCGCCAGCCCCAATCGACGCACATCGGCATTGCCGTTGGTCACCACGCCAAGCGCATAGTGATTGGCCAGAATTTCCAGGGTCGGTTGCACCTCCGGGAAGATCTCCAACTGATGCCGCGCATGCAGAAACACTTCGAAACCCTGATCGGCCAGGTCGAATGCTTCGGTATGTCCGTAACCGGCTTCTTCCAGCGCATGGAACAACACCCGCCGACGCAGGGCGCTGATGCGGTGCTTGAGGCTCGGTTCGTTGCTCAGCACTCGCTCGCGAATCGACCACAGATGTTCCACCGGTACCGCGCCCAGGTTCGGTGCATGCTCGATCAGCCATTCACGCAGTATGGCTTCGGCGCTGACGATCACCGGGGCGGTGTCCCACAGGGTGTCGTCGAGGTCGAAGGTGATCAATTGGATGGTCATGAATCATCGCCTTTAATGCGTTTGGCCCGTGGATGGGCACTGTCGTAGACCGTCGCCAGGTGCTGGAAGTCCAGGTGGGTGTAAATCTGGGTGGTCTTGATGTCCGAGTGGCCGAGCAGTTCCTGCACCGCCCGCAAGTCCTGAGAGGACTCCAGCAAATGGCTGGCGAAGGAGTGTCGCAACATGTGCGGGTGCAGGTTCTGCCCCAGTTCGCGCTCGCCGGCGGCCTTGACCCGTACCTGAATCGCCCGAGGGCCGAGGCGCCGTCCTTGCTGGCTGACAAACACTGCGTCGTCCGCCGGGTTGGTCATGGCTCGTAGCGGCAGCCACAACTCCAGCGCTTCGCGAGCCTTTTTGCCCACTGGCAACAGTCGAGTCTTGCTGCCCTTGCCGAGCACCTGGACCATGCCGTCAGCCAGGTCCAGCTGATCAAGATTGAGCCCGGTCAGTTCCGAAAGCCGCAAGCCGGAGGAATAGAACAGTTCCAGAATCGCCTGATCCCGACGCGCGAGAAAATCATCCTCTACCGCGCCCTCAAGCAGTTGCAGCGCGCGGTCGGTGTCGAGGGTCTTCGGCAGGCGACGTTCGCCCTTGGGCGGTGCCAGGCCATTGGCCGGGTCGTGATCGCACAGACCTTCGCGGTTCAGATAGTGATAGAGCCCGCGCACTGCCGACAGCAGCCGCGCCAGGCTGCGGGATGACTGACCTTGGGAATGCAGGCGAGCGATCAGGCTGCGCAGGCGCTGGATATCCAGCGCGGCCCAGCTGTCGATGTTCTGTTTGACGCACCAGCCCAGCACTTTGTCGAGGTCGCGGCGGTAGGCGTACAGCGTGTGTGGCGACACCTGCCGCTCACTGCGCAGGTGTTCGCAGTAAGCGTCCAGTTGTCGTTCCATGGTCAGCGTACCGAGCGCAGGGAGCTGTTGACCCGTGGCAGCACGCGGCCCATGACTTCGGCGATGTAACTCAGGAACAGCGTGCCCACCGAGCTCTTGTAGTGCTGCGGATCGCGGCTGGCGATGGCCAGAACGCCGTGGATGCCCTGGTAGCTGATGGCGACGACGGCGGTGGAGCCGATCTGCTTGCGCTGTTCTTCGCCGAACAGGAAGTCCAGTTCATGCTCGCGCAGGCTGCCGCTGACGCTTTTGTCTTCCGAGAGCAAGCCGCCGATGGCCGTTTGTGCCTCGGCATGCGTCACCCAACGGCCCACCGGCATCGGGTTGTCGCCCAGCAGGATCAGGCTGACGAAGGGCACCTGGAAGTCTTGTCGCAGACTGTCTTCAACGCTGATCACCACATCTTCCAGGCTGGTGGCGTCCATCAGCGCGAGAATCAGGCGGCGGGTCTTGTCGAAGAGTCGATCGTTGTCGCGGGCCACGTCCATCAATTGCGAGAGGCGGTGACGCATCTCGATATTGCGGTCGCGCAGAATCGTCATCTGGCGTTCGACCAGCGAAATGGTGTCGCCGCGCTGGTGCGGAATGCGCAGGGCCGGGAGCAGTTCTTCGTGCTCGATGAAGAAATCCGGATGAGCCTCCAGGTACGCGGCAATCGCCGCCGCCTCAAGGCTTTCGGAAGGGGATTCGTCGGGCTGTAGGGCGGGAACCTGAGGCTTGTCGGTCATGGATTTCGCTCACTCAAAGACGCACTTGTCCTTCGTATACGCGCACTGCCGGGCCGGTCATCATGACCGGTTGGCCAGGGCCTGCCCATTCAATGGACAGACGCCCGCCGGGCAGGTCGATCAATAGCGGCGAATCCATCCACCCCTGGCTGATCGCGGCCACTGCGGCAGCACAGGCGCCGGTTCCGCATGCCTGGGTTTCCCCGGCCCCGCGCTCCCAGACGCGCAACTGCGCGCGGCTCCGGTCGATGACCTGGAGAAAACCGACATTGACCCGCGCCGGGAAGCGCGGGTGATGTTCGATTTTCGGCCCCAGTTCATGCACCGGTGCGTTGTTGATGTCGCTGACCCGCAATACGGCATGGGGGTTGCCCATGGACACTGCGGCCAGTTCGACCGTGGTGCCGTCGACGTCGACCTGATAGCTCAGGGCCTGGCTCGGGGCTTCGAACGGAATCTCGGCCGGTACCAGGCGCGGGGCGCCCATGTTGACGCTGATCTGGCCATCGTTGCGGATGTCCAGTTCGATGATGCCGCTTTTGGTCTCGACGCGAATCAGCCGCTTGGCGGTCAGGCGCTTGTCGAGTACGAAGCGGGCGAAACAGCGCGCACCGTTGCCGCACTGTTCAACTTCGGAGCCGTCGGCGTTGAAGATCCGGTAGCGGAAATCCACGTCCGGGTTGCTGGGCGCTTCGACGATCAGCAACTGATCGAAACCGATCCCCGTGTGCCGATCGCCCCATTGCTTGGCGTGTTTTGGCAGGATGTGCGCGTGCTGGCTGACCAGGTCGAGAACCATGAAGTCATTGCCCAGGCCATGCATCTTGGTAAAACGCAGCAGCATGGTTTTACTCCGGCAGCAGGCTTTCGCCAGCAAACAACTCGGCTACCGTCTCACGGCGACGCACTTCAAATGCCTGATCACCGTCCACCAACACTTCAGCGGCACGGCCGCGGGTGTTGTAGTTGGAACTCATGACAAACCCATAGGCTCCGGCGGAATGCACGGCCAGCAGGTCGCCTTCTTCCAGGGCCAGCTGACGATCCTTGGCCAGGAAGTCGCCGGTTTCGCAGATCGGGCCAACGATGTCGTAGGCGCGAGCGGCGCTGTTGCGCGGGCGCACGGCGGTGACGTCCATCCAGGCTTGATACAGCGCCGGGCGGATCAGGTCGTTCATGGCCGCGTCGACAATGGCGAAGTCTTTGTGTTCGGTGTGCTTGAGGTACTCGACCTGGGTCAGCAGCACGCCGGCGTTGGCGACGATGAAGCGGCCCGGCTCGAACACCAGCGCCAGGTCACGACCGTCGAGACGCTCGCGCACGGCTTTGATGTAGTCGGCAGCCAATGGCGGCTCTTCATCGCGATAACGCACACCCAAGCCACCACCGAGATCGATGTGGCGCAGGTAGATGCCGCAATCGCCGAGGCGGTCGACCAGGCCCAGCAGGCGGTCGAGGGCGTCGATGAATGGCGGCAGGGTGGTCAGTTGCGAACCGATGTGGCAATCGACGCCGACCACTTCCAGGTTAGGCAGTTGCGCGGCACGGATGTACACGTCTTCGGCGTCGGCGATGGCGATGCCGAACTTGTTTTCCTTGAGACCGGTGGAGATGTACGGGTGAGTGCCGGCATCGACGTCCGGGTTCACGCGCAACGAGATCGGCGCGCGAACGCCTAGCTCGGCGGCCACTACTTGCAGGCGTTCGAGCTCATCGGTGGACTCGACGTTGAAGCAGTGCACGCCGACTTCCAGCGCACGACGCATGTCGTCACGGGTCTTGCCGACACCGGAGAACACGATCTTGTCAGCAGTGCCGCCAGCGGCCAGTACGCGCTCCAGCTCGCCACGGGAAACGATGTCGAAACCGGCGCCCAAACGCGCCAGGACATTCAGTACACCCAGGTTGGAGTTGGCCTTGACCGCAAAGCAGACCAGGTGCGGCATGCCGGCCAGCGCATCGGCGTAAGCCAGGTACTGGGCTTCGATGTGGGCACGGGAGTAGACGTAGGTCGGTGTACCAAAGCGTTCGGCGATGGCGGACAGTGCAACACCTTCCGCGAACAGCTCACCGTCACGGTAGTTAAAAGCGTCCATAGCGTTCCCTTAGTAGACGTCGTGCTTGTGTGCCTTGGAGGCAGGCTGCTGTTGCGAGGACTTGGCCTGCTCGGCAGGATCCTGGTTCTCATCAGGCAGGTACAGCGGGCCTTTTTGACCACAGGCCGACACAAGACAGGCAACCGCGACGAGCGCAGCAAGGGAAGAGATCAGGCGCTTCATGGCGAAATCCTTGAAAATGCGTTAATTGCGCCGGAGTATACCGGCCACCCGGCAGCTTGCCTATGCGACGCGCCTCCCGTCCGGCGGGGCTTGGCACGATGTCGGTCAGCCAAGCGCAATCCCTGTGGGAGCGAGCCTGCTCGCGAAGGCGTAGTGTCAGTCAACATTGATGTTGAATATGATGGCCTCTTCGCGAGCAGGCTCGCTCCCACAGGTTTCGTGATAGCCATGGGTCGTTATTCTTTGCAATCACCGGGGCTCGCCCGTATCTTGCGGCGCTTGAGCGTGAGTAGACACTTTTTGAGGTTCCCGCAATGAGTTTGACCGAAGCCCGTTTCCACGACCTGGTCGATGCAACCCAGCAGTCGCTGGAGGATATTTTCGACGAGAGTGGCCTGGATATCGATCTGGAGAGCTCGGCCGGTGTGCTCACCGTCAAGTTCGAAAACGGCAGCCAATTGATCTTCAGTCGTCAGGAACCGCTGCGTCAGCTGTGGCTGGCGGCCGTATCGGGTGGCTTCCACTTTGATTACGACGCAGAAACCGAGCGCTGGATGTGTGACAAAAGTGAAGAGCAGCTTGGTGAGATGCTTGAGCGCATCGTCAAGCAGCAAGCCGACGTCGAACTCGATTTCGAAGGTCTGTGAGATCGTGACCCAGCCTGCGCCCGTTCGTCCGCTCAAACCGCTTTACAGCAATGTCAGCCCGGCGGTGCCTTCGCCGTGCAGCGGTGTGTGTCGGCTGGATGAGCAGAAGGTCTGCCTGGGATGTTTTCGCCATGTCGAAGATATTCGCGAATGGCGTTCGGCGGATGATGAGCGGCGGCGGGTGATTTGTGCGCAGGCGTCGAATCGTAAGGCCACCGCCAGTTCACTGTAGGAGCTGCCGCAGGCTGCGATCTTTTGGCTGCGCTGAAGATTGCTGTAGAGCAAGATCAAAAGATCGCAGCCTGCGGCAGCTCCTACAGGGGCGGAAAACCGTCCGCCGCTCCTGACTTGTATATTTATTGAGCTGTGATAGTGTCCAGAGACGCCTCAACCCATCGAGGCTCGTGAAAACCCCGCCTTTTTCTGGCGGGGTTTTGCTTTTTTCGTGCAGAAGAAAGGAGTCTGCCCTGATCATGACCGCACCTTCCATCACCCTTACCCGTCTGGACGTACAACGTCTGGAGCGCCTGATCGACAGCCTGGATGACACGCTGCCGGGCGTTATCGCGCTGCAAACCGAACTGGATCGCGCCGATACTCTGGTCGGTCACGATGAAGTGCCCGCCGATGTCGTGACCATGAATTCCCGTGTGCATTGCCGCGAAGAGAGCAGCGGCAAGGACTATCACCTGACTTTGGTTTACCCCAAGGATGCCAACGCCGACGAAGGCCGGATTTCCATTCTGGCGCCGGTGGGCAGTGCTTTGCTGGGCTTGAAAGTCGGTCAGCACATCGACTGGCCGGCACCAGGCGGCAAGACCCTCAAACTGACCCTGCTGGAAGTTGAATCGCAGCCTGCTCATGGCGGCGACTTCCCGGAATAACATCCTTTCAGACCTGCTCGAGCGCCTCGTTCAGTGCGCGTTCCAGGTCGGCCTTGTAGCGTAGATACAGCTGGCTTGAAGCCTGACCATCACCGAGCAGGCCCGACAGGTCCAGGTCGGTGATGTAGCAGCGATAGCGTTCGGTCTCGCGGCGCTGCTCGACGATTTCCCCGGCGACCACACTGAACAGTTGGTCGCCATATTCCAGCTCCGAAAATTCCCGCTGATTGCAATACAACGTGACCTGCACCTGCCCTGGTGCGGCCTTGCCGACGATCGCCTGCACGTCATAGAACGGTTTGTTGACCGGGGTTTGCGGCGCCGGTCGGGCTTCGACCCGACGCGCCCGCGCGGTACCTGAAGGCAACAACTGGTAATACAAAGTATCCAGGCTCAGTGGTTGGGCTGCGTCCATCGGCAGCAAGGCATCGCGCCGGTACTGGATCGATTGCAGGAAGCGTTGCAGCGGCACCAGCAGGCTTTGTTCGTCGTGATAAGGCAAGCGCTGCTGCCACAGGGCATTGAATTCATCCAGTACATACAAATCGGCCTGGTGTTCGTTGATCCGGTAGAACACCTGAACGCAGTCGGGTTGCCCCATGGGCAGGATCAGCGCCAGGTCGTGGTCTTCCAGTGCCATCGGGTCCAGATGAAACGGGCTGTAGCTCGCCAGTTCTTCGCCGAGGTAGTCGAGCAGCGCTGGCAGAGTGGCGAGGGCGACGTGATTGACCTGGCCCGGCACCAGCTCCAGCACGTGGTAGTGCTGCTGGACCTGAATCAGGTAACGATGATTGAGTTTGCTCAGCAGCAGGTTCTGCGCGGTGTCGAGGATTTCTTCGACCCGCCGGGCAATGAATTGCGCGCGGTTGTGGCAGAAGCACCGCACCCGCAGCTTGGGCTGTTGTGGCCCGTCCGGCAGATTGTTGAGGTAATCACGCAGGCAGTCGAGCAGGGCGTGGGGGCCGTCAAAACGGCTGACCAGCACCTCGTTCCAGCTATTGAGTGTGACCTGATCCAGGGTCAGCACCAGGTTTTCCCGCACGCCGGCGTAGCTCAGGGAATCGGTGCGCTCGGTGGTCATCAGAATATTCAGGTCGCGATGGTGCTTGAGCGGATCGATGCCGACGTTCACCAGAATCAGTACTTCGCTCGGCACACTGGCGCGCAGCAAAGGCTCTTCGGCGACAGTGGTCAGGGGCAGGGCGATGCTTTGTTGCAGGCTGCCAAGCAGGTTGAACAGTTCGAACTCGCTCAAGTCGCTGGTGCCGGGGTGCAAGGCCAGGCGGGTGCTGCTGTCGATCACGCCGTTGCGGTGGCACCAGGTGAGCAGTTCCAGCAGCTGGCGGCTGCGCTTGATCGGCGCGAAATGCTCCCACTCGTGTGCGGCCAGGCTGCCGTTGTACAGACCCCATTGGGTTTGTCCCGGTTCTTTCTTGTTGGGTGCCTGCACCAGCGTCAGGGTGTCTTCGGCCAGATCGGGGGCGATGCCCGGGTTGATGAATTCGACCTTGTCGGCCTTGCGCTCGAAGGCCGCGTACAGCCGCCGGCCCAGCACATTGAGGTCGCGCTTGTTGATCAGGCTGACGGTCTGCTCGTTGCGGGCAAACTGCGTGAGGAAGCGGTAGCTGTAATTCAGCTCGCCGACCAAGGCTCGGCGTTCGGCGCTGACCTGGCGGACTTTCCACTGGCTGCGGCTGTCGAGCAATGCGAGCTGACGCTGATCCCAATGCCATTCGTTGGTCAGGCGTTCGAGCAATGAACGCTGCCAGCTCTGGTTGCGACCGCTGCTACCGGTGAGTTTGCGGTTGACCTTCAGGTACAGCGCGCGGCGTACCAGCTCCAGGCGTTCCGGTTCGCCCCGGGCTGTGAGGTACTCCTCGATGCGCCGGTAAACCACGACGTATGGATCCAGTTCGTCGAGGTCCAGTCGATTGGCAAACACCGCCTGCTTGAAGCGCAGGCTCAGGCAGTGGACCTTGGGGTGTTCGCTGGCGTAGACCTCAGTCAGCAGCAGTTTGAGCACTGATTTGTACGGTGACTCGATGCCTTTGAACAACTGCCAGAGCCCGGCACCGATGAATTCCCCGGGCGGGATATACGCCAGATGCCCCAGGTCCAGGGTTTCGTCCGCACGGATGAAACGCTTGGATAACAGCGTGTGGGTATACCGGTCGTACGCCGCCTCTTCATAAACCGGTACCAGCCACCAGATGGGTGTACGGCCGGCCAGCCAGATCGCGGTGCGGTAGAACTCGTCCAGCAGCAGATAGTGCTGGGTGGTGCCGCAGTCTTCTGAACTCAGTTGGGTATCGCGCTCGCCGAGCACGAAGCGAGCAGGGTCGATCAGAAAGAAATGCGCCTCGGCACCCTGGCTGGCGGCCCATATCTCAAGCAACTGGCATTTCTTGCGCAGCTCTGTGAGCTCGCTTTCGCTCAAGTCCGGCCCGTGACAGACCCATACGTCCATGTCGCTCTGATCGGCTTGGGCCAAGGTGCCGAGGCTACCCATCAGGAACAGGCCGTGAATCGGTCGCGGCGGATTGCTGCCGTGGCGCGGCTTGTAGGAAAACGAGCGAGTCAGGCGCTGGGCTTCGGCGAGGGCGTTGGCGTTTGGTTCGAAATTCGACAGCCCGGCCGGGGTGCTACCCGAAACGTAACCCGGCAATAGCGGATGATTAACGTGGAAAAACAGCGGCAGCAGGGTCAGAACCGTTTGCTGGCGGGTCGACAACCCTTCCATGGCACGGGCCATGCGACCCTCGTTGAGCTTCAGAAAACGGGCGCGCAGCTGGCTGAGAACCTTTCGGTCAATTCCCTCGTCCAGATCGGGGCGGATTTCATGGGTACGGGTCATGTCAGCTCAATCCGGCTCGCGGGGCTCGGACGTGGAGGGCTCGGGATGAGGGGCAGTTTAGCGCCTCGGCCCCGGGACTTTTAAGCTGATTTTGTATTTCTGGTGCCAGGTTCCTATCGCAGGGCGACAGCGGGCACCAAAGTGTGCCCGCGGAAATCCCGTGACAGAGGTTTCCGTGGGCGATGCGGTGAGGCTCAGGCTGTTTCGCGCACGGACAGAATGGTTAGAACGGTTTGCACATTTTGTGCAGCGTCACGCCCCAGGCTGGTCAGATAACCGCCATCGGGCTGGGTGATCAATTCTTTGTCGAACAGTCTTTGGGCAGCGGCAATGGCTTTCGGGGCAGCGGTCTGATGAATTTTCAAACCTTCCTGGGAACTGTCCAGGTTGAAGAGGGCGAGGATTTCCAGTTCGGCAACCAACTCAGGGGTAAGCGACATAAGGACTCCAGACTTTCTAGGAATTGGACGATAGCGCTCCTAAGGTGATCCCACTCGCGCAGCATGTCCAGTGCTCGTAACAGGGTTTTTTCGCCTCGGGGTGGTTTCCAGTTTAGTCAGCGTCTGGGGCAAGGCGGTACTGATTGGTGACAATCTATGTAGAGGCGGGCTTGTGTGGCGAGGGGGCTTGCCCCCGTTCGGCTGCGAAGCAGTCGCAAAGCTTTTGGGGCCGCTTCGCGACCCAACGGGGGCAAGCCCCCTCGCCACAGTCCCGCGCCCGAAACAGGGCTGGCTTATTTCTTTTCCGGCGGCAACTCTGGCAGAGCGCGCAGCGCAGTTTCGTACCATTCGGTGTTGAACGCGCGGTCTTCTTCGAGGATTGCGTCGATTTCCACCGCCAGCACGTGAGCCATCAGGTTGAGGATTTCTTCACGCTCGTAACCCACCAGGGTCAGCTTGTTGAAGGTCGCCTTGGCTGCTGGCGGGTTATCGCTTTCGATCTGGTTCTCGATCGCTTCGATCAGCGTCGTTTCAGTGAACTCTTCTTCATCGTTGTCGATATCGTTTGGCTCGCTCATGGCAGGCTCCTCAAGGAAAGGCAGCCAGTTTACCTGCATTCAGCGCTGTGATGCTGCTGGCAAGAAGTGCCCCGGCGTTCTATAACTGGCGCTGCCAACCCCCTGCACGGCCTGGAGGCTAAGTAATGCTCAAGCTTTATGGATTTTGCGTCAGCAACTACTACAACATGGTCAAGCTGGCGTTGCTGGAGAAGGGACTGCCATTTGAAGAAGTGCCGTTTTACCCAGGCACTACTCCCGAGTCGCTAGCCATCAGCCCACGTGGAAAGGTTCCGGTGCTGGGTGTCGAACAAGGTTTCATCAACGAAACCAGCGTGATTCTCGAGTACCTCGAACAGAGCCAGAAAGGCACGCCGCTGCTGCCGAGCGATCCTTACGAGCGAGCGCAGGCCCTGGCTTTGGCCAAGGAAATCGAGCTGTACATCGAACTGCCCGGACGCGCCTGTTATGCCGCGGCGTTTTTCGGCATGACGGTACCGGACGCTATCCAGGAAAAGACCAAGGCTGAGTTGCTGCTGGGGTTTGCCTCGCTGGGCAGGCACGGCAAGTTCGCCCCTTATGTGGCGGGTGACAGCCTGAGCGTGGCCGATCTGTATTTCCTCTACAGCGTGCCGTTGGCGCGTGCCGTGGCGCAGAAGCTGTTTGATATTGATCTGTTGGCCGAGATGCCGGCGGCCAGGGCGCTGCTGGAGCGTCTGGAGCAGAATCCGCATGTGCAGCAGATCGCAAAGGACAAGGACGCGGCGATGCCGGCGTTTCTGGAGATGATCGCGTCCAAAAAGTAGACGTGTAACGATCTTGAGAATGCCTTCGCGGGCAAGCCCCGCTCCTACAGGGGACTGTGTTTGTCCCTGTAGGAGCGAGCGGTGCGGCGATCCGACTTGCCCGCGAAGCTTTTAACGGCTGGCGAGCAGTGCCTGACCGAGAGCAACAGCCTTCTTCACCTGCGCCGGCGCAGTCCCGCCGATGTGGTCACGGGCATTCACCGAGCCTTCCAGGGTCAGCACGGCAAATACGTCCTGTTCGATCTGATCGCTGAACTTGCGCAGTTCTTCCAGGCTCATTTCCGCCAGGTCCTTGCCGCTTTCCACGCCGTACTTCACGGCATGGCCAACGATTTCGTGGCAGTCACGGAACGGCAGGCCACGGCGCACCAGATAGTCAGCCAGGTCGGTGGCGGTGGAGAAACCGCGCAGAGCCGCTTCGCGCATCATCGCGTGCTTGGGCTTGATCGCCGGGATCATATCGGCAAAGGCCCGCAGCGAATCGCGCAGGGTGTCGGCGGCGTCGAACAGCGGCTCCTTGTCTTCCTGGTTGTCCTTGTTGTAGGCCAGTGGCTGGCCTTTCATCAGGGTCAGCAGGCCCATCAGCGCGCCGAATACCCGGCCAGTCTTGCCGCGAACCAGCTCCGGCACGTCCGGGTTTTTCTTTTGCGGCATGATCGAGCTGCCGGTGCAGAAACGATCCGGCAGATCGATGAACTGGAACTGCGCGCTGGTCCACAACACCAGTTCTTCGGAGAAACGCGACAAGTGCATCATCGCGATGCTCGCGGCCGAGCAGAACTCGATGGCGAAGTCGCGATCGGACACGTTGTCCAGGGAGTTACCGCCGACCGCGTCGAAGCTCAGCAGTTGAGCGGTGTATTCGCGGTCGATCGGGTAAGTGGTGCCGGCCAGCGCGGCGCTGCCCAGCGGCATGCGGTTGGTGCGCTTGCGGCAGTCGACCAGACGCTCGTAGTCGCGGCTGAGCATTTCGAACCAGGCCAGCATGTGGTGCCCGAAGGTCACCGGCTGCGCGGTTTGCAGGTGAGTGAAGCCCGGCATGATGCTGGCGGCTTCGCGCTCGGCCTGCTCCAGCAAGCCTTGTTGCAGGCGGGTGATTTCGCTGAGGATCAGGTCGATCTCGTCACGCAGCCACAGGCGGATGTCGGTGGCGACCTGGTCGTTACGGCTGCGGCCGGTGTGCAGCTTTTTACCGGTGACGCCGATGCGGTCGGTCAGACGCGCCTCGATGTTCATGTGCACATCTTCAAGGTCGATGCGCCAGTCGAACTGGCCGGCCTCGATTTCACCCTGGATGGTGTTCAGGCCATCGATGATGCTGTCGCGCTCGGCATCGGTCAGCACGCCGACCTTGGCCAGCATGCTGGCGTGGGCGATCGAGCCCATGATGTCGTGGCGATACAGGCGCTGGTCGAAGGTGACGGAGGCGGTGAAGCGGGCGACGAAGGCGTCGACGGGTTCACTGAAGCGGCCGCCCCAGGACTGATTGGTCTTGTCAGTGCTCATGAATTCGCTCGTATCGGCTTGAAGAAAGATGGCGTGAAACGCTGACGCGGATAATAACAGGGTTGCCAATCCTGTCGCTGACACTGGTCGACAGGTTTTTTTCTCATCGTGCGACCCCTGCTCGAAGCAAACGATACGGAAATTGCGCAACGATATTTTTCAATTGAGCAATATCGTCCCGGCAACCGTCTACAGTTGGACAGAGGATCAGCGCACTTCTCGATGCTGCAGCTGACTATAGAGAGAAGAGGGGTGTTCATATTGTGTATCAGCAAACCCTACGGCGATGCCTCGCCAGTGCGGGCCTGGGCCGCCAGTCACGCGGCAGATAAAAATTTAGCCGCCGGTCTCGCGGCACTTTTTGGCCCTCGCGCTAGTCTTAGCGTGGATCGCGGTGACGGACGTCACTTCACCTGTCTACGCTATCCTTGTGCGAGACTCACGCAGGAATCCAGCGCAATATGAATGTCCTGATCGTTGATGACGAACCCCTGGCCCGCGAGCGCCTGAGCCGAATGGTCGGCGAACTCGAGGGATACAATGTCCTGGAGCCCAGCGCCACGAACGGCGAAGAGGCGTTGGCACTGATCGACAGTCACAAACCGGATATCGTGCTACTCGATATTCGCATGCCGGGCCTCGATGGCCTGCAAGTGGCTGCACGATTGTGCGAACGCGAAACCCCGCCCGCCGTGGTGTTTTGCACCGGGCCCGATGAATTTGCCGTGGAAGCCCTACAGGCTAGCGCCGTGGGTTATCTGGTGAAGCCAGTGCGCACAGAACAGTTACACGAAGCATTAAAGAAAGCCGAGCGACCCAATCGCGTCCAACTCGCGGCCTTGACTCGCCCGGCGGCCGAAACCGGTAGCGGCCCGCGCAGCCACATCAGCGCCCGCACCCGTAAAGGCATCGAGCTGATTCCGTTGGGTCAGGTGGTCTACTTCATTGCCGACCACAAGTACGTCACCTTGCGTCATGAAGGCGGTGAAGTGCTGCTCGACGAACCACTCAAGGCCCTCGAAGACGAATTTGGCGACCGTTTCGTGCGGATCCACCGCAACGCACTGGTGGCTCGCGAACGCATCGAACGGCTGCAACGCACGCCCCTGGGGCATTTCCAGCTGTTTCTCAAAGGCCTGAACGGCGATGCCCTGATCGTCAGTCGACGCCATGTGGCCGGCGTGCGCAAAATGATGCAACAGCTTTAATCCGTCATTCAGGGCGGATTTCTATCCTGTTACCGGACATTGAGGGCCAGGGAGGCCACGCAGTTTCTGATACAAGTCAAAGTGGATTTGGCTGAGCTGTTATTATCTGCCGTATCTATTCAGTACGGATTGATCCATGTCCTCTCGCGAAATCCGCATCGCCACCCGCAAAAGTGCTCTCGCCCTGTGGCAGGCCGAATACGTCAAGGCTCGTCTGGAACAGGCCCATCCGGGCCTGCTCGTGACGCTGGTTCCCATGGTCAGTCGAGGCGACAAGCTGCTCGATTCGCCGCTGTCGAAAATCGGCGGCAAGGGCCTGTTCGTCAAGGAACTGGAAACCGCGCTGCTGGAAAACGCAGCCGACATCGCCGTGCATTCCATGAAAGACGTGCCGATGGACTTCCCCGAAGGTCTCGGCCTGTTCTGCATCTGCGAGCGCGAAGACCCGCGTGATGCATTTGTCTCCAATACCTATGCCAGCCTGGATGAGTTGCCGCCAGGCAGCGTTGTCGGTACTTCCAGCCTGCGTCGTCAGGCGCAGTTGCTGACCCGCCGCCCGGACCTGGAAATCCGCTTCCTGCGCGGCAACGTCAACACTCGCCTGGCCAAGCTCGATGCCGGCGAATACGACGCCGTCATCCTCGCCGCAGCGGGTTTGATTCGCCTGGGCTTCGAAGACCGCATCACTTCGGCCATCAGTGTCGAAGACAGTCTGCCGGCCGGTGGCCAGGGCGCGGTCGGTATCGAATGCCGTAGCGCCGACACTGAAATCCACGCGCTGCTGGCGCCGCTGCATCATCAGGACACGGCTATTCGTGTTACTGCCGAACGTGCTCTCAACAAACATTTGAATGGCGGCTGCCAGGTGCCGATCGCTTGCTACGCCGTGCTTGAAGGCGAGCAGATCTGGTTGCGTGGGTTGGTGGGTGATCCGAGCGGCGGCCTGTTGCTCAGCGCCGAGGCCCGTGCGCCAAGGGCTGATGCCGAGGCATTGGGTGTGCAAGTGGCCGAAGACCTGCTGAGCCAGGGCGCCGCCGACATTCTGAAAGCAGTCTATGGCGAGGCAGGTCACGAGTGACTGGCTGGCGCCTGTTGCTGACGCGTCCTGCGGATGAATCGGCGGCGCTTGCCCGTGTGCTGGCTGACGCGGGGGTTTTCAGCAGCAGCTTGCCGCTTTTGGATATCGAGCCGATTCCCGCCTCTGACACAATGCGTGAAGTGATTCAGAACCTGGATAGCTATTGCGCGGTGATCGTGGTCAGCAAACCGGCCGCCAGAATCGCTGTCGATCTGCTCAACCAGTACTGGTCGCAGCCACCGTGCCTGAAGTGGTTCAGCGTGGGCGCGGCGACGGCGCAGATTCTCGAGGATAACGGGTTGGATGTGAGCTTCCCGGTCGACGGCGACGACAGCGAAGCCTTGCTTGAGCTTGCGCCGTTGCGCGAGTCTGTCGCCGGCCCCGATCCGCGAGTGTTGATCATGCGCGGGGAGGGTGGGCGCGAGCTGCTGGCTGAGCGTTTACGCGAGCTTGGTGCTAGTGTCGAGTATCTGGAGTTGTACCGACGCGGTTTGCCGCAGTACCCGTCGGCAACGCTGTCTGACCGGATCAAGGCGGAACGCTTGAACGGGCTGGTGGTCAGCAGTGGACAGGGTTTTGAGCACCTGCACCGATTGGCTGGCGATGCCTGGCCGAGCATGGTGCGGCTGCCGTTGTTTGTTCCAAGCCCCAGGGTCGCCGAGCTGGCACGCGCCGCCGGGGCCCAAACAGTTGTGGATTGTCGTGGCGCCAGTGCCGCGGCATTGCTGGCGGCGTTACGGGAACACCCCGTGCCCGTTTTCTAATGCAAAGGATGGATACGTGAGCGAAACAGCCTTGCCTAAAGATGACGTCCGGCCCGTGCTTGATGCACCGGCTGATGCACCGGTTGAAACTGCGCCACCTGCTGTTGAGCAGCGCCGAGGCAATGGGTTGGCAATCGTCGCGCTGCTGTTGGGCGCTGCCGGTGTTGCCGTGGGCGGTTGGGGAGTCTGGCAGGTGCGTCACCTGCAAGCCAATAACCAGCAACAGTTGAGTCAGGTTCAGGCGCTGAACGATCAGGCCCAGAGCTTGAAGCTCAACGAGCAACGCCTGACGGCTCGCCTTGAGCAAATGCCGGCCGCCGAGGAACTCGACGCGCGCAGTCGCTTGGTCACCCAACTTCAAGGCGATCAGCAACGCTTGAATCAACGCCTGGAAACCGTCCTCGGCGCGAGCCGCAAGGACTGGCGTCTGGCTGAAGCCGAGCACTTGCTGCGTCTGGCCAGCCTGCGTCTGTCGGCGTTGCAGGACATCAGCAGTGCCCAGGCCCTGGTGCAGGGTGCCGATGAAATTCTCCGTGAACAGAACGACCCGGGGGCTTTTGCCGCTCGCGAGCAAGTGGCCAAAACCCTGGTAGCCCTGCGCAGTACCGAACAGCCGGATCGCACCGGATTGTTCCTGCGACTGGGTGCCTTGCGCGACCAGGTGATCAGCCTCACCGAGCTGGCGCCTGAGTACAAGGACCGTGGCGAATCCCTGCTGGGCCTGACCGCCGATGGCGACGGCGCCAGTCGCTGGGCGCAATGGTGGGATCAGATCTCGCGTTATATCCGCATCGATTTCAACGCCGACAAGAATGTCCGGCCGTTGCTGGCAGGGCAGAGCCTGAGCCAGGTGCGTCTGGCCCTGAGCCTGGCGCTGGAGCAGGCGCAGTGGGCCGCGCTCAATGGCCAGGCCGCGGTTTACACCCAGGCGCTGGCCGAGGCGCGGGACGTGCTCAAGGGCAACTTCAACCCGGACAACCCTCAGAGCAAAATCATGCTCGAGCAGGTGGTCGAGTTGAGCAAGCAGCCGGTCACGGTGGTCACGCCAGATCTGACGGGCACGTTGAGTTCGGTGCAGGCCTACCTTGAGCGGCGCAACGTCAACGCCGAGGAGTCGGTGAAACCTCTGGCCAAACCTGCCGCGAGCACTATGCAGGAGGCCACGCCATGAAGCGCCTCTATGTGATCGTGTTCGTGGTTATCGCCGCTGCCGCTGCGCTGGGATTGGCGATTGCCGAGCATTCCGGCTACGTGCTGATCGCCTACAAGAGCTTCCGTTACGAATCTAGCTTGTGGGCAACCCTGGCCCTGATGGTGGTGCTGTGGCTGGTGTTCTGGGGCATCAAGGCGTTGATCGAGCTGGTGACGACTTCCGGTGGAGTGGTCAATCCATGGTCACGGCGCAATCGCAGTCGACGGGTGCAAGTAGCGATCGAGCACGGTCAGCTGGATTTGGCCGAGGGCCGTTGGGCCAGTGCGCAGCGTCATCTGTATCGCGCAGCGGAAGCCGAGCGCCAGCCGTTGCTCTACTACCTCGGTGCCGCCCGCGCCGCGAACGAACAAGGTCACTACGAGGAAAGCGACAACCTGCTGGAGCGCGCCCTCGAGCGGCAGCCCCAGGCCGAACTGGCGATTGCCTTGAACCATGCCCAATTGCAGACTGATCGCGGCGACACTGAAGGCGCGCTGGTGACCCTGCAAGCCATGCACGAGCGTCATCCTCATAACGTCCAGACCTTGCGCCAGTTGCAGCGCCTGCTTCAGCAGCGGGGCGACTGGTCGGCAGTGATTCGCTTGTTGCCGGAGTTACGCAAGGACAAGGTGTTGCCACCGGCCGAACTGGCTGAGCTGGAGCGCCGGGCCTGGGGTGAAAATCTTTCGTTGGCGGCGCACCGGGAAGAGGACGGAACGGTCGGTTTGCAATCGCTCAATCGCGCCTGGCAGCAACTCACCGCTGCTCAGCGCCAGGAACCGCAACTGGTGCTGGCCTATGCCGATCAATTGCGGCAACTGGGCGCACAGGTGGAGGCCGAGGAGGTCCTGCGTGCAGCCCTCAAGCGCAAATACGACAGCCATCTGGCACGCCTTTACGGGCTGGTTCGCGGCAGCGATCCGGCCAGGCAACTGCACACCGCCGAGGGCTGGCTCAAGGATCATCCCGCCGACCCGAGCCTGTTGCTGACGTTGGGCCGTTTGTGTCTGCAAAGCAGTCTGTGGGGCAAGGCCAGGGATTATCTGGAGAGCAGCCTGCGTGTACAGCGCAACCCTGAAGCCTGCGCCGAGCTGGCGCGGTTGCTGGCGCAACTGGGTGACACCGAACGCAGTAATCAGCTGTTCCAGGAGGGCTTGGGTCTGCTGGATGAGCGCTTGCTGGCGGCACCGCTGCCGGTGCCGGCTCACGCCTGATTTCCTGAGCCAGACCTATGTAGCAGCTGCCGAAGGCGGCGTTCGGCTGCGCAGCAGTCGTAAATCAGGCGCCACGGTTTGATCAGGTGGATCGCATAAATCTGGACGACTGCTGCGCAGCCGAACGCAGGCTGCGCCAGCTGCTACAAGGGGCAGGAATCGATTCGAATCCGCCACTGTTTCAGCGTTGTAATCCTTCGCCGGCAAAGTCCTACAGAGGACTACATCAAATCCTCTCGACCCTGTCGGGAATTCCCTACACTTCTGGTGAAGTGTCCGTGGTGGTCTGCCTTGAAAGGCTGCCGCGCTTTCCTCTACCGTAACCGCCTGTCTCTACTGTTACGGAAAAGCCATGTCTTTGGCCTGCTCACGCTCCTTGTTTTTCATGGTTTTCATTGCAGGTGCCCTGGCCTTGGGCGTTTCCTATTACCTGGAATATGCGGTCGGCCTCAAGCCTTGCGGGTTGTGCCTGTTGCAACGGGTTTGCCTGGCACTGCTCACGGGTGTCTGCCTGGTGGCTTCAGTGCAGGGGCCTGGCCGCTTCGGGTCGTTCCTGTATTGGCTGTTGGGTCTGCTCTGCAGTCTGGCGGGGACCATCACTGCATGGCGGCAGGTGGTGTTGCAGAGCGATCCGGTGCATCAGCTATCGGCATGCTCGACTGATCTGGCCGATCTGTTCGCCAGTACGCCCTGGCTGTGTGTCGTGCAGCGAATGTTCAAAGGAACCGCCGATTGCGCGGAAATTTCCTGGACACTGTTCGACCTGAGCATTCCGGAGTGGAGTCTGCTGTTCTTCGTTGCGATGATGATTCTGGGCGGGCATCAGTTGCTGCGCCTTGTCTGGATCGCGTGTCAGCGACCGCTCAGCGGCGAGTCGTCGCACCGGGTACTGGCGGGCGATTAAACACTTGTATGAACTTTATCTCCTGCGTACCTTGAAGCCATAGGCGCGCGGGCATAATCTGGCCCGCACGTGTCATTGGATTTATGTTGCTCGAATGACGCTCTGCCTGGTCGATTCTTGATCTTCAAGTGTGCGACAGGTGTAGAGCAGCATGACCCACAAGGGAAGAGAGAATCACCATGCTCGAAAGTTGTCAGAATGCTCAGGAACGCTGGGGTGGAGTGCATCTGCTGATCGATCGCTGGTTGCAGGAGCGTCACGAACTGGTTCGGGCCTATGATGCTCTCGGCGCCAAGCCCGAAGCTTTGGGCGAGAACCGAAAACCGTTGCAGGAATTCTGCGGTGTGCTGGTCGACTACGTGTCTGCCGGGCATTTCGAGATCTACGAACAGCTGACTGGCGAAGCCAAGGCGTTCGGTGATACTCGCGGTCTGGAGTTGGCCGAGACGATCTACCCGCGCATCGACGTCATTACCGAGAAGCTGCTGGCATTCAACGACCTGTGTGATGCCGGTAAGTGTGTCGCGGAGAAATTCAAGGAGCTGGGTGGCTTGTTGCACGAACGCTTCGAACTGGAAGACTGCCTGATCGAAGTGCTGCACACCGCTCACAAGGAAGAGGATTCGGTTCAGGCCTGAACCTTATCCAGCAACACCCTCAAAAAACGGTGCGCCAATGCGCGCCGTTTTTCGTTTCCGGCTTTCAGCTTGTAGCACCACGCAATTCGACCTCGAATACCAGCGGCGTGAATGGCGCGATCAGGTCGCCGGCACCGTCGGCACCGTAGGCTTGGGCCGATGGAATCACCAGGCGCCATTTCGCACCGACCGGCATGTTTTGCAGCGCACTGCGCCATCCGCTGATTACGCTATCAAGACTGAACCACTGCGGCTGGCTGTTCTGGTCGAACACCGAGCCGTCAGGCAGGCGTCCGACATACAGCACCTGGACCTTGCCATTTGGACCGGCCTTGGCACCGGTGCCCGGCGCCAACTCTGTCAGCAATATTCCATCTGTCAGTTCGCGAACGCCGGGTTTGGCTTTTTCCTCGGCGAGAAAACGTCTCTCGTTTTCCAAAGCCAATTCGCTTTGCGGCACAGGCGATTGCATGGCAACCCGGGCTTCATGCTCAGCCAGAATCTGTTCGATCCGTTCATCTTTCAGTGCCAGCGGCTTGCCCTGATAGGCTTGTTGCAAACCTTCGAGCAGGGCCTGGAGTTGCAGGTCCGGAACTTCCTGGCGCAAGCGTTCGCCAAGGCTTGCACCCAAGCTGTAAGCGAGATCGTGAGCGTCATTTGCGGCGTTTTTTTCGGCGGCCTGGGCCACGGAAAAAAACACGCACAGCGATAAAAAAAGGTAGCGCGACATGGGCACTCTCCGACCTGAGATGCGCAGGATTATGCCAGTGCGAATGCGCTCGAAGGTGAACTGGTTTTACCTAAGCGCAGAACTTTTTTGATTCGTTGCAACGGAGTGCTTTCGATACTGTCAACATGCCCTAGCGGCGGTTGCAGCAGAGGTCTAGTATGAGCCGCATTCACGTCAGCCAGGAGGTAAACCATGTCGGCCACCAAGAAGCCTGTAAATACTCCGTTGCACTTACTCCAACAACTCTCGGGCAGCTTGCTCGAGCATTTGGAAAACGCTTGTTCCCAAGCTATGGCTGATGCTGAAAAACTGCTCGCCAAGTTGGAAAAGCAGCGCGGAAAAGCGCAGGAAAAACTGCACAAATCCCGGACCAAATTGCAGGACGCTGCGGCGGCCGGCAAAGCCAAGGCGCAAGCCAAGGCTAAAGAGGCGGTGAAAGAACTTGAGGACTTGCTCGATGCCCTCAAGGATCGCCAGTCCGAAACGCGCAGCTACATCCTGCAACTCAAACGCGACGCTCAAGAAAGCCTGAAACTGGCCCAGGGTGTCGGTCGTGTCCAAGAGGCTGTCGGCAAGGCGTTGTCCCTGCGTTCGGCCAAGCCAGCTGCGGCACCTGCGAAGAAAGCCGCCGCCAAACCAGCTGCTGCAAAAGCACCGGCCAAGCCTGCTGCCAAAGCCCCGGTGAAAGCCGCAGCCAAGCCAGCCGCAAAACCGGCGGTGAAAAAACCAGTCGCTGCCAGTGCTGCAAAACCAGCGGCTAAAACGACGGCTGCCAAACCTGCCGCCAAGCCAGCTGCTGCCAAAACAGCTGCCGCTAAACCAGCTGCAAGAACCACGGCTGCCAAACCCGCCGTGGCAAAAACCGCAGCGGCAAAACCAGCGGCAAAACCAGCGGCTAAATCTGCTGCCAAGCCAGCCGCTAGAACTGCCGCCGCTAAACCGGCTGCCAAGCCAGCCGCCAAACCT
The DNA here is from genome assembly GCF_019947395.1 of Pseudomonas sp. BF-R-26. NCBI lineage: Bacteria > Pseudomonadati > Pseudomonadota > Gammaproteobacteria > Pseudomonadales > Pseudomonadaceae > Pseudomonas > Pseudomonas sp. BF-R-26. Next base: position 409,882 of record NZ_JAGYGK010000001.1, read on the forward strand.
GTCGCGGCTAAAACCGCCGCAGCCAAGCCAGCTGCAAAACCAGCTGCTAAACCCGCTGCAAAAGCTGCGGCCAAACCCGCCGCTAAACCGGCTGCCAGAACTGCTGCTGCGAAACCTGCTGCCGCTGCCAAGCCAGCCACTGCTGCAAAACCAGCCGCTGCAAAACCGGCTGCAAAACCAGCAGCAAAACCGGCCGTGAAAAAGCCAGTCGCCGTTGCCAAACCGGCTGCTGCGCCAGCGATCAAGCCAGCAACTCCGGCCCCGGCTTCTTCGGCTTCGCCCGCGCCTGCAGCAACCACCTCGACCACCACGTCTGCGCCAACGCCAGCCGCGTCGTCGAGCACCAGCACTACCCCAACCAGCGCTTCCTAAGTGCCGGTTACCGCGACGCGCAGCTGATGCAGCGCGTCGCGGTCCAGGTTGGCGGCGCTCGCCGCCACACCTTCCAGCCAGGCCGAGAGATCGGTCGCCTCATCCTGCGGCCAGCTCTTTGCCGACCGCTCCAGTCGCAACAACAACTGTCGCTCGGCTTGCAGTTCCAGGGTTTTGACTTGTTCGCGCAACGTATTCAGTTCGGCATCCTCGGCCGCGCCGGCTTTCCATTGCCTGCGCAGCGCCCGTAGCGGTCGCACGACCTCCGCGTCCCAGGGCGCGGCCACGTAGCGAAGTTGCTGTAATCGTTGCCCGTTGCAGGCGACACCTCGCTGTCCAAGCCACAATCCACAGAGCAGCAGGCACACGTTCACCCCTGCCGACTGTAATTGCAGGCAGGCATCTTCAACGCCGGGACGGGCGTAAGTGCCAAGGGAAAAGCTCCACAGGTCAGAGGACATAGTGCTACTCGCGCCAGTTGCGAGCGAAGCTGGTAGACTCCGCCGCCATTATGATTCGACTTCAGAACCTGACTTTACAGCGTGGCCCGCAACGTCTGCTAGAAGACGCCGAGCTGACCCTGCACGCCGGCCACAAAGCCGGCCTCATCGGTGCCAACGGCGCCGGCAAATCGAGCCTGTTCGCCTTGATTCGTGGCGAACTGCACCCGGACTCGGGTGACTGCTTCTTGCCGGCCGACTGGCGCATCGCCCACATGCGCCAGGAAATCGAGACGCTCGAACGCATTGCGGTCGACTACGTGCTCGATGGTGACCTGCGCCTGCGCGAGGTGCAACGCGACCTCGCCGCAGCCGAAGCGGCCCATGACGGTGCCGCTCAGGCCCGCCTGCACTCGGAACTCGACAGCGCCGACGGCTACACCGCCGATGCCCGGGCTCGAAAGCTGCTGGCCGGCCTTGGGTTCACCAATGAGCAGATGGATCGGCAAGTAGGAGATTTCTCCGGTGGCTGGCGGATGCGTCTGAACCTGGCGCAGGCTTTGATGTGCCCTTCGGACCTGTTGCTGCTCGACGAACCGACCAACCACTTGGACCTCGACGCCATCATCTGGCTCGAAGAGTGGCTTAAAAGCTACCCCGGCACTTTGATGCTGATTTCCCACGACCGGGACTTCCTCGATGCCGTGGTCGATCACGTAGCCCATGTCGATCAACGCAAGATCACCCTGTATCGCGGTGGTTATAGCGCCTTCGAACGCGCCCGTGCCGAACGTCTGGCCCAGCAACAACAGGCCTACGAGAAGCAACAGGCGCAACGTGCGCACATGGAAAGCTATATCGCCCGCTTCAAGGCCCAGGCCACCAAGGCCCGTCAGGCCCAGAGCCGGATCAAGGCGCTGGAGCGGATGGAAGAGCTGTCCGCCGCGCACGTCGATTCTCCGTTTGATTTCGTCTTCCGCGAATCGACGAAAATTTCCAGCCCGTTGATCGATCTGTCGGATGCTCGACTGGGTTACGGCGACAAAGCCGTGCTGGAGAAGGTCAAGCTGCAACTGACCCCAGGCGCGCGGATCGGCTTGCTCGGTCCGAACGGCGCGGGTAAATCGACCCTGATCAAAAACCTCGCCGGTGAGCTTGAGCCGTTGGCCGGTCGCCTGACGCGCGGTGAAAACACCGTCGTTGGCTACTTCGCCCAGCATCAGCTCGATTCCCTCGACTCCAAGGCCAGCCCGTTGCTGCACTTGCAGCGCCTGGCGCCGACCGAGCGTGAGCAGACCCTGCGCGACTTCCTCGGCGGGTTCGACTTCCGCGGCGCGCGTATCGATGAGCCGGTACTGAATTTTTCCGGCGGTGAGAAGGCGCGTCTGGCCTTGGCATTGATCGCTTGGGATCGACCGAACTTGTTGCTGCTCGACGAACCGACCAACCACCTGGATCTGGAAATGCGCCTGGCGCTGACCATGGCCCTGCAGGAATTCAGTGGCGCGGTACTGGTGGTCTCACACGATCGCCATCTGCTCAAAAGCACCACTGACAATTTCTATCTGGTGGCAGACGGCAAGGTCGAGGAATTCGACGGCGACCTGGAAGACTACGCCCGTTGGCTGGTCGAATACCGTCAACGCAATGCCCCGGTCAGCAATACCCCGGTCAATCCGGACAAGACCGACAAGAAGGCCCAGCGCCAGGCCGCTGCTGCATTGCGTCAGCAGTTGGCACCGCACAAGCGCGAGGCCGACAAGCTTGAAGCCGAGCTGGGCAAGCTGCACGAGAAGCTGGCGAAGATCGATACCAGCCTTGGCGACAGCGACATTTACGAGCCGATGCGCAAGAACGATTTGCGTGATCTGCTGGCTGAACAAGCCAAGCTGAAGGTGCGTGAAGCCGAACTGGAAGAAGCCTGGATGGAAGCGCTGGAACTGCTGGAAAGCATGCAGGCGGAGCTGGAGGCACTGTCCTGATGGAAGCCTTCAAGCTGCCTTTGCCGGCTGGGTGGGGTGAGCCGCTCTGGCTGGTCGTGCAAATCCTGCTAATCCTGCTGGCCGGCTATATCGCCCAGCGTGTCGTCGCTAAATGCCTGACTCGATTGGGTGAGCGCTACCCGTTTCCGCCGCAGTTTTTCATGCCGCTGCGCGGCGGTTTGCGCTGGCTGATCATGGGCAGCGCGCTGATCTTCGTGTTGGAACGCCTTGGCGTGTCGGCCACGGTGCTCTGGACGGCGTTGTCCGGTTTCGTCGCGGTAGCCGCCGTGGCGTTTTTCGCCATGTGGAGCGTGCTGTCCAACCTGCTGTGCGCGATCCTGATCTTCACCGTCGGCCCATTCCGTATCGGCGATGTGGTCGAGTTGGTGGATACCACCGACAAGCCCGGCGTCAAAGGCCGGGTGGTGGCGATCAATCTGCTCTACACCACGCTGATCGAAGCCGAAGAACTCGGCACCGACAGCGCCATGGTGCAAGTGCCCAATAGCCTGTTCTTCCAGCGTTCGGTTCGACGCTGGCGTGGCACTGATGTGTTCTCTTCGAACGGGTTTGAAAAATAGACGCTCTGTAGCCCGACACACCGCAATCGCGAGCAGGCTCGCTCCCACATTGATCCTCAGCGAACCTGTTTTCTGTGATCAACCGAGCACCACAGCCTGCTGGCGATGAGGCTTTACAGCCGTAAACGCTGGTCGGCAGTGGCTCTGTCCTACAAAAAAACGGTAGTCATTGGCCCAAAGGCGCATTAGCTTAGACGTCTGTCACGAGTCTGAGTCGAGGTGTGCGATGGTGCTTCAAACATGGCTGGCGTTTTTTGCCGCTTGCTGGGTGATCAGTCTTTCTCCCGGAGCCGGCGCCATTGCGTCGATGTCCAGCGGTTTGCGTTATGGTTTCTGGCGCGGTTACTGGAACGCCCTGGGGCTGCAACTGGGCCTGGCGTTGCAGATTGCGATTGTTGCTGCCGGTGTCGGTGCGATCCTCGCGGCCTCCGCTACGGCTTTCTATGCGATCAAATGGTTTGGCGTGGCCTACCTGGTCTACCTCGCGGTCAAGCAATGGCGCGCGCTGCCCAATGATATGAACGACGACGCGGCCATTCGGCAGATCGGCAAGCCGATGGCGCTGATGTTCCGTGGTTTTCTGGTGAACGTCAGCAATCCCAAGGCCTTGGTGTTCATGCTCGCGGTGCTGCCGCAATTCATCGACCCCCACGCGCCGCTGGTAGCCCAGTACCTGATCCTCGGCGTGACCATGATCTGTGTCGACCTGATCGTCATGGCCGGTTACACCGGGCTGGCGGCCAAAGTGCTGCGATTGTTGCGCACACCCAAGCAGCAGATACGCATGAACCGCACCTTTGCCGGGCTGTTCATCGGCGCGGCGGCGTTCATGGCGACCCTGCGCAAAGCCGCGGTGTAAAACCTTCAGGCACAAAAAAGGCGACCTCTTCAGGTCGCCTTTTTCATCTGTGGCGAGGGGGCTTGCCCCCGTTGGGTCGCGAAGCGGCCCCAAAACCAGTCACCTCAATTTCCCGGATATACCGCGTACACAGGACTTACGACTGCTTCGCAGCCGAACGGGGGCAAGCCCCCTCGCCACAAGGTGGCCGACCTGAATCTCAGTGCAGAATGACCGGCGCGGTGTCTGCTGGCAGGTTATTGCGCAGCGGCGCCTGCCCCGGCTGCTCATAGCCACCGCCACCGAGCTGTTGGCTCAGTTGCGCAGCCACATCCTCACCCAGCGCCTTGGACACATCACGTACCACCCGTGGGCGGTTCAGCGAAATCTTGATATCCCGGCCATTCACCAGTTTGGTGTCCTGACCTTCGCCCATCGCGGTGAAGGCCGAGGTGATCTCATAGGTCTTGGTGTTGATCAGACTGAAATCCGCCACCAGCGTCAGCCCCAGCACTGCCGAATAGCTGTCGGTGTTGGCCAGCTCGTTCATGTCGCGGGTGAAGTCGATGTCTGACACGGTGCCGAACAGCACGTAGTCGGCACCCTTGAAGCTACCGGCCTTGATGCGCTTGATCACGTCATACACGTCACCTTTGGACGATGCTGTGTACGGCGTGCCTTGCACCAGTTGGAACATGCCGGTGCGCAGAATCTCGCCCTTGATGTCGCCGGTGAATTTACGCAGCTCGCCTTGCTCGATGTAGCTGCTGGTTGCTTCGTACTCTTCATAACTGGACGAACCACTGGCGCCGTAATAGCTCTGGCTGTGGTTGCTCTGGGCCGAAACAGTGTGGACGTATTGTTCCACCCGTTCCTGATACGCCAGGTCCGCTACTGCGACTTTCGGGGCCGCTTGCACGCTGAACGCGCAAGCCAGGGCCATCATGCCAATCCATGTGCGCATCGATTAACGCTCCGTGGTTTTGCGAATCTCTTTTTCGTCCATCCACTCGGCCAGACCGCTTTCAACGTCGATCAACTGCAGGCTGAATTTGTAGAAGACGTCCTTGTAATCGCTGCTGCGCTTGACGATCGAGCTGATCGAGCCTTCGATGCGATACTTGGCTGCGATCATGTTGCCAGTCTTGGCGACGGTGCTCTTCTTGTACAGGCCGCTCTGGTTTTGCAGCTTGAGCTGGTCAACCTGGCTTTGCATGGCAGTGTTGTCGCTGGCGAAGCGGGCGACGCCGGTCTTCATCAGCTGGGTCTTGATGCTGGTGGTGATTTCGCGGGTATCGATGTACTCGCTGGTCTTGTTCTTCACGTCGTAAACCTGAACCACCGGACGGCCTTGCAGGATGCCGGACTGGGCCAGGGAGCGGGTCATGGATTCGGCGATCATCTGCAGGTCGGTGGAGCCGAACTCGTTGGTCACGGTTTCCACGGCCTTGGTGTCACCGTAGCTGATGTTTTTACTGCCCAGGGTCGGCGAAGTGTTGGCGCAACCGCTGGCCAGGAGGGCGATGACGGCGATGAACGAAAAGCGTGCAAACATGGGAATGCTCTCTAGAACTGAACGAATGGTGTAGGGCTTAAGGCGTTTTGATTTCGAGACGGAAATCCACGGCTTTGGCGGTTGGCGCAATGGCCTGAATGAAACTGGTCTGCTCGCCATACATCATCTGGCTTTTCCAGGTTTCTTCTTCGGCAACCGGGAAACCTTCAGGGCCGAGCCAGGCAAAACGGTAGTAGAAGGTCTTGTTGTTGTAGCTGGTGTTGCTCAGCTGCGCATTGACCGTCATGAAGCCGTTTTCCCGGGCCACGCGCATGGCGCCGACAACGATGTTCTTGAGCTTGCCCATGGCCACGACCTTGCTGGCAGCGCTGCCTGGCTCCGGCGGTGGCGGGGTGGCGCAGCCGGCCAATAAGGCGAGGGCGACGACAGCGATGAATTTGAAGCGCATGCAAAGACTCCGTTCTTAAGGTTGTTTGAGGCTGGCCACGGCGGTCGGGTTGGCGCTCGGGATCACGTGCGCAGCCACGCCGCTGGCGAATACTTGATTGCCCACGGCGCGCAGGGTGATGACCTGAAAGCGTTGTTCGACAGTGATCTTGACCACCGAGCCGCCCACGGCGCTCGGCAGCGTGACGCTATGCTCGCCTTTCTTCAGACGCAGACGCACCACCTGAGTGTTGTCCGGCAGCGTGCGCCACGTACGGGTATCGGCACCTTCGAGTACGGCTGAAGTGATGCCGACTGCAAGCCCCGCCAGTGGGTTGGTTTCGTTGATCTGTTTCTGTGCCACACCACGAGTGATCGCCCGCACGGTGGTGCGCAGGATGATGCCCGGCATGTCATCACGCAGCGCGCGACGGGACATGGCAGTGGTGCTGTTGAGTTGGGTCAGGTCCAGCTGCTGACCGTCCACGCCGATCTGGGCGAAGGCGGCAGTGGAGGTGTCCGGTTTGATGATCGGGAACGACAGCGGTGTGATCACCACGTTGTTGCTGATCGGCAATGGCAGCGGAATGCGGATGGAATCACGGGACGGCGCCAGACCGCTTTGCACAACGATCAGGATGTCGCTGTCATCGTTCTTGGCGGGTTTGTCGAGATTCACCAGTGCCTGTTCCAGCAGCGGCGTGTTCGGACGCAGTTCGGCGGCCTTGCGATAACCCGGCGCCGCCAGATCTTTCTCGCCCAGGGCTTCATAAACGAAGCCGGCCAGGTAATGGCTGAACGCACTCTGGTAGCTGTTTTTCAGGCTGACCACTTCCGGTGCGTCGAGGCTGGCCACCGGGTAACCCTGAAGATCCTTGTACTGGGTTTTGACGCCTTCTTTCTCGGCTTGCTCTTCGCTCTTGAGGTATTCCTTGTCGCGCAGGTCGGCGATCACCGCTTCACGCTCGTGAGTCTTCTTGATCGCGGTGCGCGCGCCGTCGAAGTCATTCACCGCCAGCAGATTGAGAGCCATCTGCGTGGTCAGCATGACTTTTTCGTAGTCGTAGCCTTCGTAGCGACGAACCTTGTCGTTGACCAGGAAGCTGCCGAACTGAGCCAGGTATTTGTCGGTGTCGAGCTTGACCGCGTCTTCCCACTTGCCCACCACCTGATCGGCGCTGGTCCAGGCGTTCTGGCTGCCGGACAAGTCGCCCTTGGCGCGCAGCAGTTCACCTTTCTCGAAGTAATAAAGCAGGTCTTTGTCTTTGCTGGTGTTGTTCTTTTCCAGCAGGGTCAATGCGGCGTCGACGTTGCCGGAAGCCAATTGCTGGTTGGTTTGTGCAAGTTCCGAATCGTAGTTACGAAAGGCCGAGCAGCCGGAAAGCAACGTGACAGCGCTGAGCGCGATCAAGGTGGGGGCACGGAATGCCATAGGGGTACGTCTTCCCTGAATATAAGCAGCCGCGTGCTGGTCGGGCTGTTGGGACCCATCGGCAGGGTTGTTGGCCTCCTGCCAATTCCTCATAAAAAAAGGAGCTTAAATGCCATATCGCAATAACGACGGCGCGGCATTATAAACAGGGATGCTGGCTATGTAATGGCTTTTTAATTACATAATTTCACAACGTGCCACTACTTATTTCAGACCGGATACCGCACTGCTCTCAGGCGCAATGGCAGGTTCGAAAGCCACTCCGTTGCTGTAAATCCGCTCGCCCAGCGCTCGCAGGCCTATGACCTGATGGTTCTGCTCGATGCGGACTTTCAGGGGCGCGGCGCCCGGCGCGTTGGGCAGACTGATCAGGTGCTCGCCTTTTTTCAGGCGCAGGCGCGCCACCAGGGTGATGTTGGGCAACGTGCGCCACGTTCGGGTGTCTGCGTGCTCAAAGCCATCGTGCTGCGTCACGTAAGAGGCTTTGCTCGGGTCGCGTCGGTTGTCTGTAGCCTGAACGGAAGCAGCCAGGTAGGCGCGATGCGCGGTGCGCTGAATGATGCCCGGCATATCGTCGCGCAACGTGCGCAAAGACATGTCGGTGATGCTGTTAACAAGGATCAGTTGCTGTTTGCGACCGTCGATCGTCATCTGCGTGAACGCCGGGGTCGACGTGTCGGGAACCATCACCGGAAACGATACGTTGGCGACGATCACCTGATTGTCTTCCAGGCGCACCGGGTAGGGGACACGAACCGAACTGCGCGCCGGCGCCAGGCCGCTTTGCACGATGATCAGCACATCACTTTCATTTGCCTTGGCTGCGGGCTTGTCGAGTTCGCGCAATGCCTGCTCGAAGAAGGGCAGGTCGGGTCGCAACTCGATGGCCTGGCGATAACCCGGCGCGGCAAGATCACGCTCACCCAGCGCTTCATACGTAAACCCGGCCAGGTAGTGACTGAATGCACTCTGATAGCCGTTTTTCAGCGCGATCACGGCGGGCGCATCGAGGGTCATCACGGGATAGCCCTGGAGATCCTTGTAGTGCACGCGAACGCCCTGGGCCTTGGCTTCTTCTTCAAGTCGCTCGTATTCCTTTTCCCGCTGACGGGCAATCAGTGCTTCACGTTCGTGGGTTTTCTTGATGTCGGCGCGAGCACCGTCGAAGTCATTCACGGCCAACTGGTTCAGGGCCATTTGCGTGGTCAGCATGACTTTTTCGTAGTCGTAGCCATCGTAGCGCCGCAGTTTGTCGTTGATGATGCTGCCCCAATGATCGCCCATCGCGGACAAGAGCTGTGTGCCGGCAGACTCGACGGTGTCCTGGCGCTGGATCACCATTTGCTCTGCACTACGCCAGGCAACCTGGCTTTGCGGCAGCGCACCACCGGCACTCAGGACTGCGCCTTTTTCGAAGTAGTAGAGCAGATCCCGTTCTTCTGACGGATTGTGCAGCTCCAGCAGTTGGAGAGCGCCCTGCGGATTTCCCGCTTTCAACTGGGCGGTCGTTTGCTCCAGTTCCAGGTCGTAGTCGCGGTAGGCGGCGCAACCGGTCAGTTGCAGGGCAAGGCTTAACAGCAGTGAGAAAAACAGGTGTGAACGCATGGACGTTGATTCTTCCCTGAACGAAACCGACGGAGGGTGGCAATTGGCCGCTGAATTTATACGCAGCTACGCAGGAAATACCAACAAAGCTTGAGTGAAACTCATTGGGAGTGAACAATGTGTTACTTCGTATTTCCATTTGAGATTTATTCATGATTGCCTCCTCTCGTTTTCTGGCGTGGCTCCTGCTGCCGGTGATCGCGTTTTGCAGCTTCAATGCGCTGGCCGAAACCGCGGAAGGTGCGCCAAAGGCCCTGCATTTGCTCGATTACATTGGCGCTGATTACCCGGCGACGGTCGAGGCGGGCAAAGTCATCGATGAGTCTGAATACCGCGAACAGCAGGAATTCCTCAAGGTGCTGCAAGGTTTGATCGCCGATTTGCCGGCCAAACCCGAACGCGCAGAGCTGGAGCAGGGCGTCGGTAGTCTTGGCGCTGCAATCGCCGCTCGCAAAGATGGCGCAGACGTCGCCCGTCAGGCGCGGCAGCTTGGGGCAAAACTGGCGGTGACCTATGAGGTCAGCCAGGCTCCGGTCATCACTCCAGACCCGACTCGCGGCGCGCCGCTGTATACCCAGCAATGCTCGGTGTGCCATGGCGATGCGGGCGCCGGTGACGGCCCGGCGGGTGTCGGCATGACGCCACCGCCGGCCAATCTGCGCGATGCCGTGCGACTGGACCGTCTGAGCCTCTATGCGATCTACAACACGCTGGGTATGGGCGTCGAAGGCACCGACATGCCGGCCTTCGCCGATCAACTGGATGATCGTCAGCGTTGGGACCTGGCGACCTATATCGCTAGCTTCAGCGCCGATCCGGCCGCGGCAAAATCCGAGAAAACCTACAACATCGCCGACCTGGCACGTCAGACGCCAGCCGAAGTGCAGGCCGCTGAAGGTCCGCAAGCGGCCGCGACCTTCCGCGCGCAACGGGCGCAACCGCCACAGGTCAAGCGTGGCCCGGGGCAGTTGCTGGATTACACGGCGGCCACCTTGGACAAGAGCATCGCCGCCTACCGCGCCGGCGATCACGATCAGGCCTACGACCTGTCGGTGGCCGCGTACCTGGAAGGCTTCGAGCTGGTCGAAAGCTCTCTGGACAACGTCAACGCCAACGTGCGCAAAGACACCGAGAAGTCTCTGATGGCTTACCGTCAATCGTTGCAGGACGGTTTGCCGGTGGCCCAGGCCGAGCAGCGTCTGGAGGCGGCCAAGGCTAAATTGAAAGAGTCCGCTGGCCTGCTCGGCAGCGATGGCTTGAGCTGGTCGCTGAGCTACATTTCCGGCCTGTTGATTCTGTTGCGAGAAGGTCTGGAGGCGATTCTGGTGCTCGCGGCGATCCTCGCGTTCCTGCGCAACACCGGTCAGCAATCGGCGGTGCGCAGCGTCAACATCGGTTGGGGCCTGGCGCTACTGGCCGGGCTGGCGACTTGGGCGGTGGCGGCGTATGTGATCGACGTCAGCGGTGCCCAGCGTGAGTTGCTGGAAGGCGCTACGGCGTTGTTTGCCAGTGTCATGGTGCTCTGGCTCGGGGTGTGGATGCACGACCGTCGCCACGCAGCGGCCTGGCAGGATTACATCAAGAGCAGCCTGGTGAGTGGCGGCGGGCGTTTCGGGTTTGCGATCCTGGCGTTCTTCTCGGTGTATCGCGAGCTGTTCGAAGTGATCCTGTTTTATGAAACCCTGTGGTTGCAGGCCGGGCCGGCAGGGCACAACGCCGTAATGGCGGGCGGGACAACGGCGCTGGTATTGCTGATCGGTCTGGCCTGGGTGATTCTGCGCGGCTCGGCGAAACTGCCGCTGGCGTTGTTCTTCGGCATCAATGCCGGGCTGCTGTGCGCATTGTCGGTGGTGTTTGCCGGCCATGGCGTGAAGGCGTTGCAGGAAGCCGGGATCTTCGGCACGCGGCCGGTGCCGTTCTTTGACTTCGACTGGCTGGGGATCCACGCTGATGCGTATTCGCTGAGTGCTCAGGCCGTGGCGATCATTGCGATCATTGTGTTGTACAGCCGTAGCCGGATGGCCGAGAAGCGGCGTCTGCCGGTTTCTTAAAAGCATTCGCTGCGCTCACAATCGCGGGCAAGCCCGCTCCCACAGGTTCAGCGCTAACCTTGTGGGAGCGGGCTTGCCCGCGATGCTTTTCAACAGAGGAAAACACTATGCGCGTGTGGATCGATGCCGACGCTTGCCCTCGGGCAGCCAAGGATCTGGTGGTGAAATTCGCCCTCAAGCGCCAGTTCGAAGTGGTGCTGGTGGCCGGTCAGCCGCAGATCAAACCGGGCCTCGCCCTGGTGAAGCTGATTGTGGTGCCCAGCGGCCCGGATGCCGCCGACGATTACCTGGTGGAACACGCGCTGCCAGGTGAACTGGTGATTTGCAGCGATGTGCCCCTGGCGGACCGGCTAGTGAAGAAGGGCGTTGCGGCGCTGGATCCACGGGGCAAGGAGTTTGATGCGCAGAACATGGGCGATCGGCTGGCGGTGCGTAACCTGTTCACCGATCTGCGCGAGCAGGGTCAGATGAGCGGCGGACCGGCACCGTTTGGCGACCGTGAGAAGCAGGCGTTCGCCAATGCGCTGGACCGGATACTTACGCGGTTGTCGCGCAAATCTTAAGCCATGCATTGAACCCTGTGGAGCGGGCTTGCTCGCGAAAGCGGTGTATCAGCCAACATCAATGTTGAATGTCAGTCAGTCTTCGCGAGCAAGCCCGCTCCCACATTGAACAGTGTTACTCGTCGTTTTCGTGGGTCAGTTCCAGTACTCGGTCGACCAGTTTGTTGATGCCGGAAGCAGCCTCGCTGATCGATTGCGCCAGCATGTACGCCGGAGTGCTCACCAGCTTGCGCGCCTTGTCTTCGACGATGTCGGTCACTGCGCACTCGGTGTGGGTGGCGCCCATTTTGTTCATCGCGGCGGCGGTATCGGCATCGTTGCCGATGGTGCAGGTCACACCCGGACCGTAGATCTTGGCCGCCAGGGCCGGCGAGATGCAGATCAGCCCCACCGGTTTACCGGCCTCGGCGAACGCTTCGGTCAACGCCAGGACGTCAGGCTGAACGCTGCATCCGGCGCCTTCGACGGCAAAGTTCGACAGGTTCTTGGCCGAGCCGAATCCGCCAGGAACAATCAGCGCATCGAAGTCTTCGACGCTGGCGTCACGTATATCCTTGATGTTGCCCCGGGCGATCCGTGCCGATTCCACCAGCACGTTGCGCGCCTCGGGCATTTCTTCGCCGGTCAGGTGGTTGATCACATGCAATTGCGCGATATTGGGTGCGAAACACTGCACCTGGGCGCCGCGCTGGTCCAGCCGCAGCAGGGTGATCACGCTTTCGTGGATCTCGGCGCCGTCGTACACGCCGCAGCCGGAAAGGATCACTGCAATTTTTTTGCTCATGGGCTTTTCTCCAGATTCATGGCGTTAAATGTCCACTAATTTGTCACTCGTTGCCATAGGGTTAATGCGCGGCTACACCTAATCTCTGCTGAACGATTCTGATCAGGGCGCGTCATGGACTTCATTCTGTATGCGGTGCCGTTTTTCTTTGTGCTGATTGCGGTCGAGTTGCTGGCCGACCGTTGGCGCGGGGTGAGCAATTACCGCGTGGCAGACGCGATCAACAGCGTCAGCACCGGCGTGCTGTCGACTACCACGGGCCTGTTGACCAAAGGCGTCGGCCTAGTGACTTATGCCTTCGCCCTGAAGCATCTGGCCGTGATTGAGCTGTCGGCCGACAGCGTCTGGGTCTGGGTGTTTGCCTTCGTCTTCTACGACTTCTGCTACTACTGGCTGCACCGCATGGGCCACGAACGCAACATCCTCTGGGCCGCCCACTCGGTGCATCATCAGAGCGAGGATTACAACCTCTCCACGGCCTTGCGCCAGACCAGCACCGGGTTTCTGCTGAGCTGGATTTTCTACCTGCCCATGGCCGTGCTCGGCGTGCCGCTGCTGGTGTTTGTCAGCGTTGCGGCGCTGAATCTGCTGTACCAATTCTGGGTGCATACCCGGCACATTCCCAAGCTTGGCTGGTTCGAGTGGTTCTTCGTCACGCCGTCCAATCATCGGGCTCACCATGCACAGAACGCTCTTTACATGGATCGCAACTACGGCGGGGTGTTCATTATTTGGGACCGTCTATTCGGCTCGTTCCAGGAAGAGGACGACAACGAACCGGTGATTTTCGGCGTGACCACACCGCTGGCGAGCTGGAATCCGTTGTGGGCGAACGTGCAGTTCTATGTGCAGCTGTGGGATGACGCCCGGCGCGCCGAAAGCGGGTGGGACAAGCTGCGGATCTGGTTCATGCGCACCGGTTGGCGGCCGGCGGATGTGGTGGCCAAATACCCGATGAACAAACCGGACCTGAGCCAGTTCCGCAAATTCGAGGTGCCGCTGGATGGGCGCCAACAGTGGTATGTGGCGCTGCAGTTCTGCGCCTACATCGCCTTGGGCAGTTACTTGATGAACCTGGAACAGAGCCTGCCGACGTCGGCCCTGGTGTTGGGCTGGGGGGCTGTGGGATGGGGGCTGTTTGTGTTGGGCGTGGCCCTGGAAAATCGCCCGCAGGCATTGAAGCTGGAGCTGTCGCGGCTGGCGTCGAACCTGCCGCTGGTGTGGCTGGCGCCAATGGTCGGGCTATGGCCGGGCAGCGCGGTGGGCTGGGTGGGGCTGCTCAGTTACAGCCTGCTCAGCGGAATCGGTCTCTACTGTTGTAGAAACCGCTTCACTCGATGGGCGTCGTAGGTTCGCTGGACTTGGCTTGTTCTGCTTTCAACGCTTGCTCGTCGGCATAGATCTTCTTCGCCAGACGGGCATTCTTGAAGCGCCGCCGCAGCCACAGGCCAACGCCCAGTACCAGCAGAGCGCCCAGCACCCATAGCTCGTACTTCTTGATACTGCCAAGCATGCCTTCGAGTACCGCGCCGAAGTGATAAGAGGCTGCGGCAAGCGCAGTGGCCCAGATCGCTGCGCCAATCCCGTTGAGCAGCAGGTAACGTCCCGGCGGATAGCCCGACAGACCGATCGCCACCGGCATTACGGTGCGCAACCCGTAGACAAAACGGAAGCTCAGCACCCAGATGTCCGGGTGCTTGCGAATATGTTCCAGCGCCCGATCGCCCATCAGTTGCCAGCGCGGTTTGCGGGCCAGCAATTTGCGCCCGTGCTTGCGCCCCAGGAAGTACCACAGCTGATCGCCGGCATAACTGCCGAAGAACGCCACGACCACCACCAGGTTGATGTCCATGTATCCGCGGAACGCAAGGAAGCCCGCGAGCACGAGAATGGTTTCGCCTTCGAAAAACGTGCCGAGAAAAAGGGCAAAGTAGCCGAAGTCATGCAGAAATTGTTGGAGCATTGTCTGGGTGCTGGCGAAATGAACGCGCAGCCTAACCCTTCGTGCACATTCATGAAAGTGTCCAAATGTGTCTCGACGTGAACATTTCCTACAAGGACAATGGAATGCGGCTACGTGTCACAGGGTGCACACAACTGTCATGTGTTCGTCATAATGGCCGCTTATAACTGTCACGCTCGCCCGTCTGCGCGGGCTCAGGAGTCTGCCGTGAGCTTTACCCCCGCCAACCGTTTGTTTCCTGCAACCCGCCTGCGTCGCAACCGTCGTGATGATTTCTCGCGTCGACTGGTCCGTGAAAACGTGTTGACCGTCGACGATCTGATCTTGCCGGTGTTCGTGCTGGACGGTGAAAACCGTCGCGAAGCGGTGGCCTCGATGCCAGGCGTCGAACGCCTGACCATCGATTTGTTGCTTGAAGAAGCGGCCAAGTGGGTCGAGCTGGGGATTCCGGCGCTGGCATTGTTTCCGGTGACGCCACCGGAGCTCAAATCCCTGGACGCCGCCGAAGCCTGGAACCCCAACGGCATCGCCCAGCGTGCCACTCGAGCCCTGCGTGACCGGTTCCCGGAGTTGGGTGTGATCACCGACGTCGCTCTGGACCCGTTCACCACCCACGGTCAAGACGGCATTCTCGACGAAGAAGGCTACGTGCAGAACGACATTACCGTCGACGCACTGGTGAAACAGGCCCTGTCCCACGCCGAAGCCGGCGCTCAGGTAGTGGCCCCGTCAGACATGATGGACGGTCGCATCCAGGCAATCCGCGAAGCGCTGGAGCTGGCCGATCACGTCAACGTGCGGATCATGGCTTACTCGGCCAAATACGCCAGCGCCTATTACGGCCCGTTCCGCGATGCGGTGGGGTCGGCGCTGAACCTGGGCAAGGCCAACAAGGCCTCCTATCAGATGGACCCGGCCAACAGCAACGAAGCCCTGCACGAAGTGGCGGCGGACTTGTCAGAAGGCGCGGACATGGTCATGGTCAAGCCAGGCATGCCGTATCTGGATATCCTTTACCGGGTCAAAGAAGAATTCAAAGTGCCGACCTTCGTCTATCAGGTCAGCGGCGAATACGCCATGCACATGGCGGCGATCCAGAATGGCTGGTTGAGCGAAGGGGTTATCCTCGAATCCCTGACCGCTTTTAAACGTGCAGGCGCTGATGGCATCCTGACTTACTTTGCCGTCCGTGCTGCTCAATTGTTACGAGAGCAAAAATAGCCCTCCCAGGAACATTCGATGAATACCGAAGGACTCACTGAAGTTGCCGTAAAAGACGCTCAACCTGTGGTGGAGCAAATCGCCGAAACCCCGCCGGAGCTGGAGCCTGCTCCACCCGCGGTGGTGGCCGAGCCCGTTGTTGCGGCGCCAGCGATTGCCATTCCCGGCCTGGATGACAGCAGCCTGTACATCCATCGTGAGCTCTCGCAACTGCAGTTCAACATCCGCGTGCTGGAACAGGCGCTGGATGAGTCCTACCCATTGCTGGAGCGGCTGAAGTTTCTGCTGATTTTCTCCAGCAACCTGGACGAGTTCTTCGAGATTCGTGTGGCCGGCCTGAAGAAGCAGATCACCTTCGCCCGTGAACAGGCTGGCGCCGATGGCTTGCAGCCGCATCAAGCTTTGGCCCGCATCAGCGAGCTGGTGCACGGCCACGTCGATCGCCAATACGCGATCCTCAACGACATTCTGTTGCCGGAACTGGAAAAACATCAGGTCCGCTTCATCCGTCGTCGCTACTGGACCACCAAGCTCAAGACCTGGGTTCGTCGTTATTTCCGCGACGAGATCGCACCGATCATCACCCCGATCGGCCTCGACCCGACGCACCCGTTTCCGTTGCTGGTGAACAAAAGCCTGAACTTCATCGTCGAGCTCGAGGGCATTGACGCCTTCGGTCGCGACTCCGGTCTGGCGATTATCCCGGCACCGCGTCTGCTGCCGCGGATCATCAAAGTGCCGGAAGAAGTCGGTGGCCCCGGCGACAACTACGTGTTCTTGTCGTCGATGATCCACGCCCACGCCGATGACCTGTTCCAGGGCATGAAGGTCAAGGGCTGCTACCAGTTCCGTTTGACCCGTAACGCCGACCTCTCGGTCGACACCGAAGATGTAGAAGACCTGGCCCGCGCCCTGCGCGGCGAGTTGTTCTCCCGTCGCTACGGTGACGCGGTGCGGCTGGAAGTGGCCGACACCTGCCCGAAACACTTGTCCGATTACCTGCTCAAGCAGTTCAACCTGCACGAGACCGAGCTGTATCAGGTCAACGGCCCGGTCAACCTGACCCGGCTGTTCAGCATCACCGGTCTGGACAGTCATCCGGAGCTGCAATATACGCCGTTCACCCCGCAGATCCCGAAACTGCTGCAAAACAGCGAGAACATTTTCAGCGTGATCAGCAAGCAGGACATCCTGCTGCTGCACCCGTTCGAATCATTCACCCCGGTGGTCGACTTGCTGCGCCAGGCGGCCAAGGACCCGCACGTGTTGGCGGTTCGTCAGACGTTGTATCGCAGCGGTGCCAACTCCGAGATTGTCGATGCGCTGGTGGACGCTGCGCGTAACGGCAAGGAAGTGACTGCGGTAATCGAATTGCGCGCGCGGTTCGACGAAGAATCCAACCTGCAGCTGGCCAGCCGTCTGCAAGCGGCCGGTGCGGTAGTGATTTACGGCGTGGTCGGCTTCAAGACCCACGCCAAGATGATGCTGATTTTGCGCCGCGAGGCTGGCGAAATTGTCCGCTACGCCCACTTGGGTACCGGCAACTACCACGCAGCCAACGCCCGTCTGTACACCGACTACAGCCTGCTGACCTCCGACGACGCCTTGTGCGAAGACGTCGGCAAACTGTTCAGCCAGTTGATCGGCATGGGTAAAACCCTGCGCATGAAGAAACTGCTGCATGCGCCGTTCACGTTGAAGAAGGGCATGCTCGACATGATTGCCCGGGAGACGCAGTTCGCCCTCGACGGCAAACCGGCGCACATCATCGCCAAGTTCAACTCGCTGACCGATCCGAAGGTCATCCGCGCGTTGTACAAGGCCAGTCAGTCCGGAGTGCGTATCGATCTGGTGGTGCGCGGCATGTGCTGCCTGCGCCCGGGCATTGCCGGCGTTTCCCACAACATCCACGTGCGCTCGATCATCGGTCGCTTCCTGGAACACACCCGGGTCTTCTACTTCCTCAACGGCGGCGAAGAGCAGATGTTCCTGTCCAGTGCCGACTGGATGGAGCGCAACCTCGACAAGCGCGTCGAGACTTGCTTCCCGGTCGAGGGCAAGAAGCTGATTTTGCGGGTCAAGAAAGAGCTGGAGCTTTATCTGACCGATAACACTCACAGCTGGAGCCTGCAGGCGGACGGTCGCTACATCCGCAACACGCCGACCGGCAACCAGAACCCGCGCAGTGCCCAGGCAACCTTGCTTGAGCGTTTGGGGAGCCCGATTCTGGCCGTACGTTAACCTCGACGTAGCGTAAAAAAATGGCGATCCCTGCGGATCGCCATTTTTGTTTTCACCTGACGTTTATGCCGAACCTGTTCCGTGTAGGAGCTGCCAAAGGCTGCGATCTTTTGATCTTGATCTTTTCTGGGCTACTGAAAAGCAAGATCAAAAGATCGCAGCCTGCGGCAGCTCCTACAGGGTATTGCGTGATTAACGGACGTTCAGCACGAAGCTGACGCGGGTCAGCCACTCCGCTTCCAGGGCGAAGTCGGCCTGGGTCAACTGGTTGTCGTCCAGCCAGTGCTCCGGGAATAACACATCCAGGCTGTCGCCATTGGCGTGCAGCACCACTTGTGGCATCTCCTGGGTACCGCGGATGTGATGGAACAGAATCGCAAAGCGCAGCAGCACGCACAGACGAATCAGCTTGATGCCGTCGTCACCGAAGTCGGCGAACTTGTCTTTGGGAATGTTGCGTCGGTGGCCACGCACCAGCAGCGCGAGCATTTGCTGGTCTTCGCGGGAGAATCCGGCGAGGTCCGAGTGCTCGATCAGGTAGGCGCCGTGCTTGTGGTACTGATAGTGGGCGATGTCCAGGCCCACTTCATGGACCTTGGCCGCCCAGCCCAGCAATTCGCGCCAGACGCCGTCGTTCAGATCCCAGTCTTCAGCCACTTGATCGAAGGCGTGCAGTGCCTTGCGTTCGACTCGTACGGCTTGTTCCAGGTCGACGTGGTAACGCTCCATCAGCGAGCTGAGCGTGCGCTCACGGACGTCTTCATGATGATGACGGCCCAGCAGGTCATAGAGCACGCCTTCGCGCAGGGCACCTTCACAGTGATCCATGCGTTGCAGTTCGAGGGAGTCGAAGATCGCTTCGAGAATCGCCAACCCGGCGGGGAAGATCGCCCGGCGGTCGGGCTTGATACCTTCGAAATCGATTTTCTCGATATCGCCGAGTTTGAACAACTTGCGCTTGAGCCAGGCCAAGCCTTCGGCATTCACTTCACCAGTGCCATGCCCGCCAGCCTTCAGCGCCAGGCCAATGGCGCGAATGGTGCCCGAGGAGCCGATGGCTTCATCCCAGGTCAGGCGGTGCAGGGCGTGTTCGATGCTCATGATCTCCAGCCGCGCCGCAGTGTACGCTTGGGCGTAGCGGGCCGGGGTGATCTTGCCATCCTTGAAATAGCGCTGGGTGAAGCTGACGCAGCCCATTTGCAGGCTTTCGCGCAGCAGCGGTTCGAAGCGCTGGCCGATGATGAATTCAGTACTGCCGCCGCCGATGTCGGCCACCAGGCGCTTGCCCGGCGTGTCGGCGAGGGTGTGGGAGACGCCGAGGTAAATCAGGCGAGCTTCTTCACGGCCGGAGATCACTTCTACCGGATGGCCAAGAATTTCTTCGGCGCGACGGATGAATTCGGCGCGGTTACGGGCTTCGCGCAGGGCGTTGGTGCCGACGATCCGCACGGTGCCGGGCGGCATACCGCTGATCAGTTGGGCGAAACGCTTCAGGCAATCGAGCCCGCGCTGCATGGATTCTTCGCTGAGTTGACGTTCTTCGTCGATGCCGGCGGCCAGCTGAACCTTCTCCCCGAGACGTTCGAGAATCCGGATTTCGCCGTTCTGGGCCTTGGCCACGACCATGTGAAAGCTGTTGGAGCCCAGGTCGATTGCGGCGATCAGGGACAGATTCTTGGCTTGGGATTGCGGCATGGTCAGGGGGTCTCGGTCGATAACCTCGACATCCTGCCACGATCAAACGCTGCCGCCAACGCGTAGGAGCTGTCGAAGGCTGCGATCTTTTACCACGGGGGCATTCGTGGCGTTGCAGATGGCCTCTTCGCGGGCAAGCCCGCTCCCACAAGTTTTTGCGTCGAACACATGATCGCGTTCCAACAGAGAACCCTGTGGGAGCGGGCTTGCCCGCGAAGGCGGCCTCAAAGGCACTAAATATCCTTCAGCCTGCCGCTTCCACCGTCCCAATGAAATTCGCCAGCTCCGCCGTCTGCGGGTTGGCAAACAACACCTTCGGATCCCCCACCTCATGCACCTTGCCGTGGTGCATGAACACCAATTTGTCCCCAACCTCGCGGGCAAAGCGCATTTCATGGGTGACCATGATCAGCGTCATGCCCTCCTTGGCCAATTGCCGGACCACGCTCAGCACTTCGTTCACCAGTTCCGGATCCAGCGCCGAGGTGATCTCGTCGCATAGCAAGACTTTCGGCGACATCGCCAAGGCACGAGCAATCGCCACCCGCTGTTGCTGGCCGCCAGACAGTCGATCCGGGAACGCATCAAACTTCTCTCCCAGCCCGACCCGTTCCAGCATCTGCCGCGCCAGTTCGGCGGCTTTGGCTTTCGGCACTTTCTGCACCACTTGCGGCGCAAGCATGACGTTTTCGCCCACAGTCAGGTGCGGGAACAGATTGAACTGCTGGAACACCATCCCGACTTTCTGCCGCAGGCTGCGCAGGTCGGCGCGGGCGGCGTCGAGGTATTCGCCGTCGACTTCGATCACGCCGTCATTGATCGATTCCAGACCATTGAGGGTGCGCAACAAGGTGGATTTGCCCGAGCCGCTGCGGCCGATGATCGCCACCACCTGGCCTTCGTCGACACTCAGGTCGATGCCTTTGAGCACATGGTGATCGCCGTAATATTTATGCAGGGCGGAAATTCTAAGCAGAGGCATGCAGTCTCCTTTCCAGGTAGCGCGCACTGAGGGACAAGGGGTAGCAGAGCAGGAAGTAACCGAGCGCCACCAGGCCGTAGACCATGAAGGGCTCGAAGGTCGCGTTGGCGAGCATGCCGCCGGTCTTGGTCAGTTCGGTAAAGCCGATGATTGAGGTGACTGCGGTGCCTTTGACCACTTGCACCGAGAAGCCCACGGTCGGCGCCACGGCGATGCGCAGGGCTTGCGGCAGGATCACGTAACGCAATTGCTCCAGCGGATTGAGCGCCAGACTCGACGAGGCTTCCCACTGGCCGTTGGGGATCGAGTCGACACAACCGCGCCAGATCTCCGCCAGATAGGCGCTGGTGAACAGCGTCAAGGCAATCGCCGCGGCCATCCACGGTGAAATTTCTACCCCGGCCAACGCCACACCGAAGAACACCAGAAACAGCTGCATCAATAGCGGCGTGCCCTGGAACAGTTCGATGTAGGTGCGGGCGAAGTTGCTGGGCAGGGATTTTTTTGAAATCCGCATCACCATGATCAGCAAACCGATCAGCCCACCGCCGATAAACGCCACCAGCGACAATGCCAGGGTCCATTGCAGGCCCGTGAGCAGGTTGCGCAGGATGTCCCAGAAGGTGAAATCGCTCATTGGCTGCTGCTCCTTGCTATGTAGCGCCGGCCGATCCAGTTCAGCAATTGGCGGATCAGCAGCGCCATGCACAGGTAGATCAGTGTGGTCAGGGCATAGGTTTCAAAGGCGCGGAAGTTGCGCGATTGAATGAAGTTGGCGGCGAAGCTCAGCTCTTCGGTGGCGATCTGCGAGCAGACCGCCGAGCCGAGCATCACGATGATGATCTGGCTGCTCAGGGCCGGCCAGACCTTGCCCAGCGCCGGCAACAGAACCACGTGACGGAAGGCTTCGAAGCGCGTCATCGCCAGGGCGGCTGCGGCTTCCAGCTGCCCGCGAGGGATCGCTTGAATGCCGGCGCGGATGATCTCGGTCGAATAGGCGCCGAGGTTGATCACCATCGCCAGTACCGCCGCCTGCCATTCGGAAATCTGCAGGCCCAGCGACGGCAAGCCGAAGAAGATGAAAAACAACTGCACCAGGAATGGCGTGTTGCGGATCAACTCGACGTAAACCCCGAAAATGCCGGCGAACGGGCGGATGTTCCACGCCCGCACCAGTGCCCCGACGATGCCCAGGCCGACCCCGAGCACCGCGCCAATGGCCGTCAACTCAAGGGTGAACAGCGCACCGCGCAGCAGCAGGTCGGTGTTTTCCACCACCGGCAAGAAATCGAACTGATAAGCCATAAATCGTCTCCCGCGCGAACGATCAGAGATCGGCCGGCAGCGGCTCTTTCAGCCAGGTTTGCAAATTCTTTTCCAGCGCCCCGTCAGCTTTGGCCGTGGTGAGGATGTCGTTGACCTTGCCCAGCAGCGCCGGCTCGTTCTTGTTCACGCCAACGTAAACCGGCGAATCCTTGAGCTTCACTTTCAGGGCCGGCACGCGTTTCGGGTTTTTCTCGCTGATCGCTACCATCACCACGTTGCCACTGGCGATCAGGTCGACCTGGCCGGCGAGGTAGGCGGCGATGGTCGAGTTGTTGTCTTCGAAGCGTTTGATGGTCGCGCCTTCGGGAGCGACTTTGGTCAACTCGATGTCTTCAATGGCGCCACGGGTGACGCTGATGGTTTTGCCCTTGAGATCGTCCAGGCCCTTGATGGCGGCGTCTGGAGGGCCGAACACGGCGAGGTAGAACGGTGCGTAGGCACGGGAGAAGTCGATGACTTTTTCGCGCTCAGGGTTCTTGCCGAGGCTGGAAATCACCAAATCGACTTTGCCGGTGGTCAGGAACGGAATGCGGTTGGTGCTGTTGACCGGGGTCAGCTCGAGTTTGACCTTGAGTTGGTCGGCCAGCAGTTTGGCGGTGTCGATGTCCAAGCCGCGAGGTTTCATGTCCGGGCCGACCGAGCCGAATGGCGGGAAGTCCTGGGGCACGGCAACTTTGAGGGTTCCGCGTTTGACCACGTCCTCCAGACCGTCGGCGTGGGCGGGTGCCTGGCTCAGCATCAGGCTGGCAAACAGGGCTGCGAGGAGGACGCTGTAACGCTGGGTCATGGCAAATCTCCGGATCGGCGGGAAGTGATTTCTGCGGATCGACAGAGCACGGGCCATGCCAAGATTAGGTTTTGGGGGGCGCAGGCCACGGTTTTGCTGGTGTCGTTCGGTCTTACTGGTCTGAACAGTTGGGTGGCATTTCGCACCCTGATGGCGCACCCGTGAAAATTCCCGAACCCCCATGGGGCACGACTTGCCGGACGTCGCGAATAGCTTTACAACTAGCCGCTCATTGGCCTGGCTCGTCTGAAAAAACCATGAACTCGATCTCCCGCGCCGTACCTGAAGTGGCGCTGCAAGCCATCCGCAAACTGATCACCGAGCAAGGTTTCGGGGCGGGGGATGCCTTGCCCTCGCAACGGGACCTGGCGGTGCAATTGGGGGTCAGTCGGGCATCATTGCGTGAGGCGTTATCGTCCCTGAGTGCGCTGGGCGTGATCAGTATCCAGCCAGGCAAGGGCGTGTTCGTGCAGTCACCGGTCGATCTGCCCCGGGGCGATGCGGCGCCGGGCTGGCCGTTCGCGGCTCAGGCATCGCCGCTGGACATCTTCCAGTTGCGCTACGCGCTGGAAGGTTTTGCCGCCGGGCTGGCGGCTGTGACCCTGAGCACCGATGAGCTCGATGCCCTGGAAGACAATGTCGCCGCCATGCGCAACGAACTGCGTGCCGCTGATTTCGATGCAGCGGCACGACTGGATTTCGAGTTTCACCGGCGCATCCTCCTGGCCAGCGGCAATCAGGCGATGTTGAGCATCCTTACCGCCAGCGCCGACATCTTCCTGGAGAGCCAGAAGCTACCGTTCATCCGGGCCGAACGCGCCATGGAAACCTGGCAGGAACACCGTAAAATCCTCCGCGCGCTGGCTCGTCGGGCCTCTGGCGCCGCGCAGAAGGCGATGCAAGAGCATGTGCGCAACGCCGCCCTGCGCACCGGAATTGCTTTCGTCGCTCCCGCCACCTCATGACTTGAGCTATACCCAAACTCATGGACCACCATAGCGAGACTCAATCATCTGCGGCTTCCTGAACACGGGAAGGGCGGCTATGATGGGCCACGTTTTTTATTGCTTACAACCCGGAGACATCCATGAGCAGCGATCTTATCAAGCACGTCACCGACGCTAACTTCGAAGAAGAAGTACTGAAGGCTGCTGGCCCTGTGCTTGTTGACTACTGGGCTGAGTGGTGCGGCCCTTGCAAAATGATCGCCCCGGTTTTGGACGAGATCGCTGGCACCTACGCTGGCAAGCTGACCGTCGCCAAGCTGAACATCGACGAAAACCAGGAAACCCCGGCCAAGCACGGCGTACGTGGTATCCCGACGCTGATGCTGTTCAAGAACGGCAACGTCGAAGCCACCAAGGTCGGCGCGCTGTCGAAGTCGCAACTGGCTGCTTTTCTCGACGCCAACATCTAAGCGTTGTTATAAAGCGTCATGAAAAGGCCCCGCATAATGCGGGGCCTTTTCGTTATTGAGGGCTAGACGCTCCGAAACTCAGGTGGTACATTCGGCCCCGCACTGGTTTCTCCACTGCCCCCTGCTAGCCGTCGCCGACGCACTCCTTTTCGAATAAGTACGCGATCCTGTCGCCTTCTCTGCGGCGCGGCCTCATTAAGCCAAAAGCTTAATTTCCCCCCTCCATAAATGATTACGTCATTCCTATATGAATCTGACTGAACTCAAGCAAAAGCCGATTACCGAACTGCTCGAATTGGCCGAACAGATGGGCATAGAAAATATGGCCCGTTCGCGCAAGCAGGACGTGATTTTCTCCCTGCTCAAAAAGCACGCTAAAAGCGGCGAGGAAATCTCCGGTGATGGCGTGCTGGAGATTCTCCAGGACGGCTTCGGCTTCCTGCGCTCCGCTGACGCTTCCTATCTCGCCGGCCCAGACGATATCTACGTCTCGCCGAGCCAGATCCGCCGCTTCAACTTGCGCACCGGTGACACCATCGTTGGCAAGATCCGCCCTCCAAAGGAAGGCGAGCGGTATTTCGCGCTGCTCAAGGTCGACACGATCAACTACGATCGTCCCGAGAACGCGAAAAACAAGATTCTCTTCGAGAACCTGACCCCGCTGTTCCCGACCGTGCGCATGAAGATGGAGGCCGGCAACGGTTCCACCGAAGACTTGACTGGTCGTGTCATCGACCTGTGCGCCCCGATCGGTAAAGGCCAGCGCGGCCTGATCGTTGCACCGCCGAAAGCCGGTAAAACGATCATGCTGCAGAACATCGCGGCGAACATCGCACGTAACAATCCTGAAGTTCATCTGATCGTATTGCTGATCGACGAACGTCCGGAAGAAGTGACTGAAATGCAGCGCACCGTTCGCGGCGAAGTGGTTGCCTCGACGTTCGACGAACCGCCAACCCGCCACGTGCAGGTTGCCGAAATGGTGATCGAGAAGGCCAAGCGCCTGGTCGAACACAAAAAGGACGTGGTGATCCTGCTCGACTCCATCACCCGTCTGGCGCGTGCTTACAACACCGTGATCCCGAGCTCCGGCAAGGTACTGACCGGTGGTGTCGATGCCCACGCCCTGGAGAAACCGAAACGTTTCTTCGGCGCTGCACGGAACATCGAAGAAGGCGGCTCGCTGACCATCATCGCTACCGCGCTGGTTGAAACCGGCTCGAAGATGGACGAAGTGATCTACGAAGAATTCAAAGGCACCGGCAACATGGAACTGCCTCTGGATCGCAAGATCGCTGAAAAACGTGTGTTCCCGGCCATCAACATCAACCGCTCCGGTACTCGCCGCGAAGAGTTGCTGACAGCCGACGACGAACTGCAGCGTATGTGGATCCTGCGCAAGCTGCTGCACCCGATGGACGAAGTCTCTGCCATCGAGTTCCTGGTCGACAAGCTGAAACAGACCAAGACCAACGACGAGTTCTTCCTGTCGATGAAACGTAAGTAAATCGCAGAAAGTCAGCAAAAGCCGGGGAAACCCGGCTTTTTGCTATCTGATTTTTGATGTTCGTGGTTCTGAATAGAGGGGTTCGGCGCTAAACTGCCTGCCCCGAACGCCACGGCCAACACGAGGCTCACGCATGCAGTATCGCGACTTGCGCGACTTTATCAGCGGCCTGGAAAAGCGCGGCGAACTCAAGCGCATCCAGGTTCCAGTGTCCCCAGTGCTCGAAATGACCGAGGTCTGCGATCGCACGTTGCGCGCCAAGGGCCCGGCGCTGCTTTTCGAAAACCCTACCGGTTATGACATTCCAGTACTCGGCAACCTGTTCGGCACCCCCGAGCGCGTGGCGCTGGGCATGGGCGCAGAAGCGGTCAGCGAGTTGCGCGAAATCGGCAAGCTGTTGGCGTTCCTCAAGGAGCCCGAGCCGCCGAAGGGCCTGAAGGACGCCTGGTCCAAGCTGCCGATCTTCCGCAAGATCATTGCCATGGCGCCGAAAGTCGTCAAAGACGCGGTGTGCCAGGAAGTGGTTATCGAAGGCGACGATGTCGATCTGGCGATGTTGCCGGTACAGACCTGCTGGCCGGGCGACGTCGGCCCGCTGATCACCTGGGGCCTGACCGTCACCAAAGGTCCGAACAAGGATCGCCAGAACCTCGGCATCTACCGTCAGCAAGTGATCGGCCGCAACAAGGTGATCATGCGCTGGCTGAGCCATCGTGGTGGCGCGCTGGACTACCGTGAGTGGTGCGAGAAACACCCTGGCCAGCCGTTCCCGGTATCTGTGGCCTTGGGCGCTGACCCGGCAACCATTCTTGGCGCCGTGACGCCGGTGCCGGACAGCCTCTCCGAATACGCTTTCGCCGGTCTGTTGCGCGGTAACCGCACCGAGCTGGTGAAGTGCCGCGGCAATGACCTGCAAGTGCCGGCCACCGCCGAGATCATCCTCGAAGGCGTGATCCATCCGGGCGAAATGGCCGATGAAGGTCCATACGGCGACCACACCGGCTACTACAACGAAGTCGACAGCTTCCCGGTGTTCACCGTCGAGCGCATCACCCACCGGATCAAGCCGATCTACCACAGCACCTACACAGGCCGTCCACCGGATGAGCCGGCGATTCTCGGAGTGGCGCTGAACGAAGTGTTCGTGCCGATCCTGCAAAAGCAGTTTCCGGAGATCACCGACTTTTACCTGCCGCCCGAAGGCTGTTCGTACCGCATGGCCATCGTGACCATGAAGAAGTCGTATCCCGGCCATGCCAAGCGGGTAATGCTCGGTGTCTGGTCGTTTTTGCGACAGTTCATGTACACCAAGTTCGTTATCGTCACCGACGACGATATCAACGCACGGGACTGGAACGACGTGATCTGGGCCATCACCACGCGCATGGACCCCAAGCGTGACACGGTGATGATCGACAACACGCCGATCGACTACCTGGACTTCGCCTCGCCGGTCTCCGGCCTGGGTTCGAAGATGGGACTCGATGCCACGCATAAATGGCCGGGCGAAACCACTCGCGAGTGGGGCCGGGTCATCGTCAAGGATGAAGCCGTTACCCAACGGATCGATGCCATCTGGAATCAGTTAGGAATAGATTGATGCGTGTAACCTTGCAGCCCTCCGGAGCAGTGCTAGAGATTCTGCCCGGCGAGCGGATTCTCGATGGCGCGCGGCGCCTGGGCTATGAATGCCCGCAGAGCTGTCGCAACGGCAATTGCCATGTGTGCGGCGCGTTGCTGGTGGAAGGGCGGGTCGAACAGGCCGGCGATGTGCGTGACCATGGCGAGTTCTACACTTGCATTGCAGAGCCGCTGGAAGACTGCATCGTGCTGTGGGATGGCGTGCTCGCGCTGGGAGAATTGCCGGTGCGCAGCGTGTCGTGTCAGGTCATTGAGTGTAGAGACGTCGGTG
Organism: Pseudomonas sp. BF-R-26; assembly: GCF_019947395.1. Taxonomy (NCBI): domain Bacteria; kingdom Pseudomonadati; phylum Pseudomonadota; class Gammaproteobacteria; order Pseudomonadales; family Pseudomonadaceae; genus Pseudomonas; species Pseudomonas sp. BF-R-26. Next base: position 437,523 of record NZ_JAGYGK010000001.1, read on the forward strand.
GCGATACCTGGCGCGTGCGTCTGCGTGCGCCTGCGGGCAAGCCGCCGCGCTATCACGCTGGCCAGTATCTGATGATCGAGCGCGAGAACGGCGAGAAATCCGCCTTCTCCCTGGCCTCTGCACCGCATTCCGGCCGCGATCTGGAAATTCATGTGCTGGCGCGCGAAAGCAGTGCGCTGAGCCTGATCGAACAGCTTCAGCGCAACTCGATGGTGCGCATCGAGATGCCTTTCGGCGACACCCATCTGGCGGAATTGCCGGACGGTCCACTGGTACTGATTGCTGCCGGTACCGGCATGGGCCAGATTCACAGCCTGATCGAACATTGCCGGGCCACGGGCTTCAAGCACCCAGTGCATCTGTATTGGGGTGTGCGTCGTCCCGAAGACTTTTATGACATTGAGCACTGGGACGAATGGTTGAAATTGCCCAATCTGTTCCTGCATAAAGTCGTCAGCGATCAATGCGGCTGGGGAGGGCGCTGCGGCATGTTGCATGAGGCGGTGTGTGAAGATTTCCCTGATCTGAAAGCCCTGCACGTCTACGCCAGCGGCTCTCCGGCGATGGTCTATGGCACGCTGGATGCGCTGGTCGAAGCAGGGATGGATGCCCATCAAATGCGCGCGGATGTTTTCGCTTACGCGCCCCGATCTTGATCAGCGATTTAAATCGTTATAACTCCCCATATAGCCTATCGGTATTTATAGATTTATATAAATGCCGGTAGGTTATATCTCATTCAGGCAATAAGTCTTAGAGCGCCACCATGGCACTTAAATTGCCTTAAGACATATGTGCCTTATTGTTACAGCGGTGCGTTCTATTAAGTAATTCTTTACCCGCGGGGAGCTGAACGCTATTCGCCATGAGCGCCATTGAATCTGCTTTTTTGAATCTGGCTTACCCTCCGCGGCTCGATCTGGGGCCGCAGCTCACGCACGAACAATTACTCGGCTCAATGCAGGCGACCATGGCACGCCACAAGGGTGGGCCGGTCTGGTTGTTCGCTTATGGTTCGCTGATCTGGCGTCCTGAATGTGCGGCGGTTGAGAGAGTGCGCGGTCGCGTGCATGGCTACCATCGCGGTTTATACCTATGGTCCCACGAACATCGCGGTACACCGGAAGTGCCCGGGCTGGTGTTTGGCCTGGATCGCGGCGGCTCATGCAGCGGGTTTGCCTATCGCTTGCCCGAAGAACAACTCGAAGCTTCGCTTTATGCGCTCTGGCAGCGTGAAATGCCATTTCCGTCCTATCGCCCACACTGGCTCAACTGCCGTCTCGAAGACGGAAGCCAGGTTCAGGCATTGGGATTTGTATTGGAACGGCACCTGCCCAGCTATGCCGGCAACTTGCCGGATCATGTGCTGAGCCAGGTGTTCGAAAGCGCTTGCGGGCGTTACGGCACCACTCGCGAGTATGTCGAGCAGACCGCTCACGCCCTGCGTAGCCACGCCATGCCAGACCGTAATCTGGAGGCGCGGCTCAAGCGCTGCAAATCAAAGGCCGATCAGGCGATCGCTTCGCGGCTCTGACTGGCGACGTTCTTGTGGCCCAGGGTGGGTGCCAGGAACGCCATCGCCAGCAGGCAGGCAACGACCAGCAGGATGAAGCCGCCATCCCAGCCGAAATAGTCCACCGTGTAGCCCATCAGGGCACTGGCCGCGACTGAACCACCCAGATAACCAAACAGACCGGTAAAGCCCGCAGCCGTACCCGCCGCTTTCTTGGGCACCAGCTCCAGCGCTTGCAGGCCCACCAGCATCACCGGGCCATAGATCAGGAAGCCGATCGCGAACAGCGAGATCATGTCGACCATCGGGTTGCCCGGTGGATTCAGCCAGTACACGATCGTTGCAACGGTCACCAGTGCCATGAACACCATGCCCGTCAGGCCACGGTTGCCCCGGAAGATCTTGTCCGACATCCAGCCGCACAGCAGCGTGCCGGGAATGCCTGCCCACTCGTACAGGAAGTAAGCCCAGGACGTCTTGTCGAAGTCGAAGTGCTTGACCTCTTTAAGGTAGGTCGGCGCCCAATCCAGAATGCCGTAGCGCAACAAATAGACGAAGACGTTAGCCAGGGCGATGAACCAAAGCATTTTGTTGCGCAGCACGTATTTGACGAAGATGTCCTTGGCGCTGAATTCTTCTTCGTGGCTGGCGTCGTAGCCTTCCGGGTAATCGTTCTTGTACTTCTCGATGGGCGGCAAGCCCGTCGATTGCGGGGTATCGCGCATGACAATGAAGGCAAATACAGCGACCAGCAACGCCACTGCTGCCGGCACATAGAACTTGCTGTGCCAATCGTTGAACCAGCCCATGCCGAGTATCGCCAGCGGGCCAATCAAGCCGCCGCCGACGTTATGCGCGGTGTTCCATACCGAAACCACACCGCCGCGTTCTTTTTGCGACCACCAGTGCACCATGGTGCGCCCGCTCGGTGGCCAACCCATGCCTTGCGCCCAGCCGTTGATGAACAACAGGATGAACATCATGGTCACGCTGGACGTCGCCCAGGGTGCGAAACCGAAAACGAACATCACCCCGGCGGACACTATCAGGCCAAAGGGCAGGAAGTAACGAGGGTTGGAGCGGTCGGACACGATGCCCATCAAAAACTTGGAAAGACCGTAGGCGATCGCAATCGCCGACATCGCCACCCCGAGTTGGCCTTTTGTATAGCCTTGGGCGATCAGATCCGGGAATGCCAGGGTGAAGTTCTTGCGCAGCAAGTAGTAACCCGCATACCCAATGAAAATCCCGGCGAAGATCTGCCAGCGAAGTCGTTTGTAGGTGTCGTCTATTTTTTCTTCAGGCAATGGAGCCTGATGTGCGGCAGGACGAAAGAAAGCAAACATTCAAGAGCTCCAGATTTCTTGTTTTGACTGCGGATGCGAATGTTACAGTTTCGTTACCGAAAATAGCACCGCTTCACATCGGCCAAACAGGGGAAATGTTGGAGATCGCATGTTCTTTTATGAACATGTCGCTCATATATAAATGCAGGACGGTATGAGGATGGCGGAACCGGGTCGCAGGGCTAGGACCCGGTTTAGATCAAGTAGGTGAGTAAACGATCAGCGAACCTGAACCACCACTTTCCCGACCGCCTTGCGCTGGCCAAGATCATTGATGGCCTGCGCCGCATTGCTCAGGGGATAAACCTGGGACACCAGCGGCTTCAACTTGCCTTCGGCAAACCAGCCAAACAGTTGCTGGAAGTTCGCCGCGTTGTCCTGTGGTTGGCGCTGGGCGAAGGAGCCCCAGAACACGCCGACCACCGCTGCGCCTTTGAGCAGTGCCAGGTTCACGGGCAGCTCAGGGATTCGTCCGCTGGCGAAGCCGACTACCAAAAGGCGGCCGTTCCAGGCGATGGCGCGGATGGCCTGGTCGAACAGGTCGCCGCCCACCGGATCGTAGATCACGTCGGCGCCCTGGCCGTCGGTCAGGCGTTTGATCTCGTCCTTGAGGCTGGTTTCGCTGTAGTTGATCAACTCATCGGCACCGGCGGCCTTGGCCACGGCGAGTTTTTCCGCGCTGCTGGCGGCGGCGATCACCCGGGCGCCCATGGCTTTGCCGATTTCCACCGCGGCGAGGCCGACGCCACCGGAAGCGCCGAGCACCAGCAAGGTTTCGCCGGGTTGCAGGTTGCCTCGTTGCTTGAGGGCGTGCATCGAAGTGCCGTAGGTCATGCTGAATGCGGCGGCGGTGTTGAAGTCCATCGATGGCGGGATCGGCAACACGTTGTAGCCCGGAACCGCGACCTGCTCAGCAAAGCTGCCCCAGCCAGTCAGGGCCATGACCCGGTCACCGACCTTGAGGTGACTGACCTTCTCGCCCACCGCGCTGACCACCCCGGCCGCTTCGCCACCCGGTGAAAACGGGAAGGGTGGTTTGAACTGGTATTTACCCTCGATGATCAACGTGTCCGGGAAATTCACCCCAGCCGCGTGCACGTCCAGCAGGATTTCATTCTTCTTCGCGACAGGGCTGGCGACGTCTTCCAGCACCAGCGATTCGGCAGGGCCGAAGGCTTTGCACAGCACGGCTTTCATCAGGGCTATTCCTTTGGGATTGATGGCCGATAAGTGTAGGTGTGTGAGTCATTGGGTCAACGAGCATGCCCGACCCTGATAGTCAGCCATAAGCTTGTGCTTGAGCGGCGGGTCGTTATGCTTGGCCGCAAACCGGATAAGGAGCGAATTGTGAAAGCGTGGATCATGTTGTTGCTGGCCCTGTCTCTGCCTGTGGCAGCGATGGCCGAAGAAGCCAAAGAAGGTGAGGCCCCGAAGGTCAACTACATCACCCTGAGCCCGCCATTCGTGGGCAACTATGGGCTGGACGGCACGCCGAAGCTCAAGGTCTACAAGGCCGATGTGGCGTTGCGGGTGACCGGTGAAGAAGCGACCAAAGCGGTGAAGGCCAATGAGCCATTGATCCGCAATCAGCTGGTGGCGTTGTTTGCGCAGCAGACCACTGAAACCATGAATAACGTCGAAGCCAAGGAAAAGCTGCGTCAGGAAGCCTTGAAGCAGACCCAGCAGGTGATGAACGACGAGACCGGCAAGCCGGTGGTTGAGGATTTGTTGTTCAACAACCTGATCATTCAATAAGTCTTTTGCTGTCCGGGCAGGCCTCATCGCGGGCAAGCCCGCTCCCACAATGATCTCCAGTGAATGCAGCCTTTGCATCCACCCCAGATCCCTGTGGGAGCGGGCTTGCCCGCGATGACATTCGAAATAGCGCTGGAGATTTTACGGCTTGAGTGCAATCACCGCCGCCCACTGCTCGGCCGTCACTGGCATCACCGACAGCCGCGAACCCTTCTGCACCAGTGGCATCTCGGCCAGCGCCGTTTGCTGCTTCAGATAATCGAGCTTCAGCACCTTGGGAAACGTTTCGGTATGCGCAACATCAATCGCGCTCCAGGCGTTTTTCTCGGCAGTGGCCTTCGGGTCGAAGTAATGACTCTCAGGCTCCAGCGCCGTCGGGTCCGGGTACGCGGCTTCGACAATCTTGCCGATCCCGGCAATTCCCGGCTCCGGGCAGCTGGAGTGATAGAAGAAAAACTCGTCACCCACCGCCATGGCCCGCAGGAAGTTACGCGCCTGGTAGTTGCGAACCCCGTCCCAGCGCGCTCGGCCAAGCTTCTCCAGGTCTTTGATCGAGAGTTCGTCGGGCTCGGATTTCATCAGCCAATAGGCCATGGTTTTGCTCCTTGCGAGGTGAGTGGGCAAGTGGTCGGGCAATTTTATGACAAACCGACAGTCGGTTGACGCCAGCGTTTGCGTGTCGGTTCACGTTGTCGCAAAATGCCGGCCTTCTAAGCTTGACGCTGCTGCACGGCCTACACCTACAACGGAAACCGCTGCTGTCATCGTGTTGATGTGCCTTTGGGGGGCAATCGATGAAACGCAAACCGGATTTACTATGGATTTTGGTAATTTTATTCGGCCTTGGTGTCGTGACCACCGGCTATGCCCAAAGCCTGTGGAACAACAAACCCGATGCTCCCGTCGAGATCGCACAGCAACAGCCGTCGGCCTTCAAGCGCTGAACGTGTCTTTTGGGCGCCGCTGAAATCAGTGGCGTCTAGTCCGCGAAATACCACGCCTTGTCCGTGACCGTTCCCTGCAGCGGCACATCCCAGCTCGCCTGAGCCAATCGTTGAACCTTCTGACATTCATGGGCCAGGCCCAGCAGCGTCGGCTTGCGCCAGTTTTTGCGGCGCGCCAGGTACGCCAGGCTCCTGTCGTAGAAACCACCGCCCATTCCCAGGCGTCCGCCGACATCGTCAAACCCCACCAACGGCAACAACACCAGATCCAGCGCCCAGACTTTGCGTTGTCGAGCGATGTTGTGCCGAGGTTCGGGGATGCGAAAACGGTTGGGTTTGAGCTTTTCGCCGGGATGAATCCGCTGGAACACCATTTTGGTTCGCGGCCAGGCACTGAGCACCGGCAGATAAATCGCCTTGCCCCGACGTTGTGCGGCACGCATCAGCAGGCGCGGATCGATTTCACCGTCGGTGGGCAGGTACAGGGAGATGTGTTTTGCGCGGCGGAACAGCGGGTGCTGGGCCAATTGCTTATACAGCCCGCGAGCGGCGTCGCGCTGCTGACTGGGAGTCAGTGCGCGGCGGGCCTTGCGCAGCATGCGTCGAAGTTGCGGGCGGGGCAGCAGCGCAGGTTCGGTCATGGATTCAGGCTTCGGAAGTGCGAGTACTAAAGCGTACCCGTAAAAAAGCCGATGCCGGTATTTAAACCGGCATCGGACTGGAATCAGGCTCCCCGGATGAACCGCTGTCGACTTAGCCCTTGAACCCGAAAGTTCAAGGTGGAAGATGCAGTAGGCTTTAAGGCTTTCCGTCTAGCGGACATGCACACCAGCCCAACGTGCAACCTCCAGGGTAGTGCGAATCGGCTCAGGGACGTCGTCAACTGGCAAGCACCCCAGGGAGTGATGCGAGTATACCCCAAGCGGTCACGCGAATCAGCCCTTGGTGACATCCGGATCGGTTGCCAGTACCAGATCGACGCGGTCCAGCAGGTCGCGAACCTGCTCACGGGTCGAGCCGCTGGCCTGTACGTCCGGGCGTTCTTCCTTATGCAGAAGATCGTGCGTGATGTTCAGCGCGGCCATCACGGCGATGCGGTCGGCGCCGATGACTTTGCCGCTGCTGCGGATTTCGCGCATCTTGCCGTCCAGGTAACGGGCAGCGCTCACCAGGTTGCTGCGCTCTTCCTGGGGGCAGATGATCGAATATTCTTTGTCGAGGATCTGCACGGTAACGCTATTGCTTGAACTCATGAGTCTTGCTCCAGGGCCTTGAGGCGCGAAATCATCGATTCGACCTTACGCCGGGCGATTTCATTTTTTTCAATGAGGTGCGCGCGTTCCTCGCGCCAGCTCTTTTCCTGAGCTAATAGGAGTCCATTCTGACTCTTTAGTTGCTCGACTCGAGTAATTAGCAGTTCGAGTCTGGCCATCAGCGCTTGCAGGTCGGTGTCTTCCATTGTGTCCACTGAGTTTGTGTCTGATGGATGGCAGGCCCTGTACGAAACTGCCTGCGCGTCGATCATGCTGCGTTAAAAACAGGCTCGCCTGATCGGCGCTCGGCGAGTTTCGTACAGACCCTGGCTGGCGGACAGCCTTTAATAGTCTTGGCGAGTCTGTCGATGTAGGATACAAGGCCTTCATTCTAGACATAGCGCCGTCTGGCGCCTAGCTGCCCATGCCCATTCAGAATTCTCCGTACCAAGCCTTTGCCACCCTGCTGAGCACCAGCGGCCATCCCGTCTCGCCTGCCGAACTGCACGGCCTGTTGCTCGGTCGCAGTTGTGCCGGTGCCGGCTTCGAAGCCGACAGCTGGTTGGCCGACGCCGCCGAACTGCTCGAAGGCGAGCCACAAGACAACGTTCGCAACGCCTTGATCGGCCTGCAAGAGATGGTCAAGGGCGAGCTTACCAGCGACGACATGACCGTTGTTCTGCTGCTGCCGACCGACGACGCGCCGCTCACCGAGCGCGCGGCTGCACTGGGCCAGTGGTGCCAGGGCTTCCTTACCGGCTTCGGTCTGACCCGTCGCGAATATGCCTTGAGCACTGAAGCCACTGAAGTGCTGCAGGATCTGGCCGCTATTGCCCAGGTACAGGACGCGCTGGAAGAGTCCGACGACGGCGAAAGCGACTACATGGAAGTGATGGAGTACCTGCGCGTCGCTCCGTTGCTGCTGTTCACCGAAACCAAGAAAACCGACGAAGCGGCTGCCAAACCGTCGTTGCATTAATCGCGTGCCAGGGAAAGCCATCTGCCCATGATTCATATCCCGAAATCGGAATACAGCCGTCGCCGCAAGGCGCTGATGGCGCAGATGGAACCCAACAGCATCGCCATCCTGCCCGCCGCCGCGGTGGCCATCCGCAACCGCGATGTCGAGCACGTCTACCGTCAGGACAGCGACTTCCAGTACCTCAGCGGTTTCCCCGAGCCTCAAGCCGTCATCGTCTTGATGCCCGGCCGTGAGCACGGCGAATACGTGCTGTTTTGCCGGGAACGTAATGCCGAACGGGAATTGTGGGACGGCCTGCGCGCCGGCCAGGAAGGCGCGATCCGCGACTTCGGCGCCGACGACGCATTCCCGATCACCGACATCGACGACATCCTGCCGGGCCTGATCGAAGGCCGTGACCGGGTGTACTCGGCCATGGGCAGCAACCCGGAATTCGATCGGCACCTGATGGACTGGATCAACGTGATCCGCTCTAAAGCGCACCTCGGCGCCCAGCCGCCGAACGAATTTGTTGCCCTGGATCATCTGCTTCACGACATGCGCCTGTATAAATCGGCGGCAGAAGTGAAGGTGATGCGCGAAGCCGCACGGATTTCCGCCCAGGCACATATTCGTGCGATGCAAGCCAGCCGTGCCGGTTTGCATGAGTTCAGCCTTGAAGCCGAGCTCGATTACGAATTCCGCAAGGGCGGGGCGAAGATGCCGGCTTATGGGTCGATCGTCGCCGCCGGGCGCAACAGCTGCATCCTGCATTACCAGCAGAATGACGCGGTGCTCAAGGACGGCGATCTGGTGCTGATCGACGCCGGTTGCGAGATCGACTGCTACGCCAGCGACATCACCCGCACCTGGCCGGTCAACGGCAAGTATTCACCGGAGCAGAAGGCGATTTACGAGTTGGTGCTGGCTTCCCAGGAAGCAGCGTTTGCCGAAATTGCGCCGAACAAGCACTGGAATCAGGCGCACGAAGCCACGGTCCGGGTAATTACCGCCGGTCTGGTGAAGTTGGGCCTGTTGCAGGGCGACGTCGACGAGTTGATCGCCAGCGAAGCCTACAAAGCGTTTTACATGCACCGCGCCGGCCACTGGCTGGGCATGGATGTGCACGACGTCGGCGAATACAAGGTCGGCGGCGAATGGCGCGTGCTGGAAGTCGGCATGGCGCTGACGGTCGAGCCGGGCATTTACATTGCTCCGGACAACCAGAACGTAGCGAAGAAATGGCGCGGCATTGGCGTACGCATCGAGGACGACGTGGTGGTCACCAAGACCGGTTGTGAAATCCTGACTAACGGCGTGCCGAAAACGGTCGCCGAAATCGAGGCCTTGATGGCCGCTGCACGGACACAAGCGGCATGAGTCGAGTCAATCTGGCAATCATCGGTGGTGGCCTGGTCGGCGCCAGTCTGGCGTTGGCGTTGCAGGCCGGGGCCAAGGCCCGTGGCTGGAAGATCGTGCTGATCGAACCGTTTGCCCCCGGCGACACGTATCAACCGAGTTATGACGCCCGTTCTTCGGCGCTGTCCTTCGGTGCCCGGCAGATTTATCAACGGTTGGGCGTGTGGCAGGAAATCTCCCGCCGCGCCGAGCCGATCAAGCAGATTCATGTCTCCGACCGTGGGCGTTTTTCCACCGCGCGACTGTCGGCGATGGAAGAGGGCGTTCCGGCGCTGGGTTATGTGGTGGAAAACGCCTGGCTTGGCCAATGCCTCTGGCAAGGGCTGGACAAGGACGTGATCAGTTGGCGTTGCCCGGCGGAAGTCACCCGTATGGAACCGCTGACCGACGGCTATCGCCTGACGCTCAACGATGAAACCATCCTGGAATGCGACCTTGCGGTGCTCGCCGATGGCGGCCGTTCCGGTTTGCGTGAGCAACTGGGGATCGGCATCAAGAAACGTCCGTACAACCAGAGCGCGCTGATCGCCAACATTACCCCAAGTGAAGCGCACAACGGCATGGCCTTCGAGCGTTTCACCGACGATGGTCCGATGGCTTTGCTGCCCTTGCCGGATAATCGCTGCGCCTTGGTCTGGACCCGTTTGGGTATGGACGCGCAGCGGCTGGCAGCCCTTGATGACCGCAGCTTTCTCGGCGAGTTGCAGGGCATCTTCGGCTATCGCCTCGGCACGCTGAAACAGGTCGGCGCACGGCATTTGTATCCGCTGTCGCTGATCGAAGCCGAGGAACAAGTCCGCCCGCATCTGGCGATTCTCGGCAACGCTGCTCATAGCCTGCATCCGATTGCCGGGCAAGGGTTCAACCTGTCGTTGCGTGACGCCCAGGCGCTGGCCGACAGTTTGTTGGGCAGCGAGACATCGCCCGGCGATTTCGCCACCTTGCAGGCCTATCGCGAGCGTCAGCGTCTGGACCAGAGCCTGACCGTGGGTTTTTCCGATCAGGTCACCCGCTTGTTCGGCAGCACCCAGCCACTGGTTTCCCTGGGCCGCAACATCGGGCTGCTCGGCCTCGATCTGTTGCCGCCGGCCAAGCGCTGGTTCGCCCGGCAGGCCATGGGGTTGGGTACGCGTCCCGATGATTAAGCGAAAACCGGGCAGGGTGCACCTGCAAGTCGATATTCATGGCGACGCGGGCACTTGGGTGACGCGGGTCGAGACAAACCTTTACGTGCGGCTCAAGCCGCAAGCGAGACAGGCTTAAAGCATGGAAATGCGCGCAGATCTGCTGATTGTCGGGGCCGGAATGGTCGGCAGTGCCCTGGCGCTGGCGTTACAAAACAGTGGGCTCGAAGTCCTGCTGCTGGACGGTAGTCCCCTGAGCGTCAAACCCTTCAATGGGCAGGCTCCGTTCGAACCGCGGGTGAGCGCCTTGTCGGCGGCCAGCCAGCGAATACTCGAACGCCTGGGTGTTTGGGATGGCATTGCTAGTCGACGCTGCAGTCCTTACACCGACATGCATGTCTGGGACGGCAGCGGCACCGGGCAGATCCATTTCTCGGCGACCAGCGTGCATGCCGAAGTGCTCGGGCATATCGTCGAGAACCGCGTGGTTCAGGACGCTCTGCTCGATCGACTGCACGACTGCGATCTCGGGATGCTGGCGAATGCGCGTCTGGAGCAGATGCGCCGCTCCGGTGACGACTGGCTGCTGACTCTGGCCGATGGCCGCACCTTGCGCGCGCCTTTGGTGATCGCGGCGGATGGTGCCAACTCGGCTGTTCGGCGCCTGACCGGCGTTGCGACTCGCGAGTGGGATTACATGCACCACGCGATCGTTACCAGTGTGCACAGCTCAAAACCTCATCAAATGACCGCGTGGCAGCGATTCACCGACAGTGGCCCGCTGGCGTTTCTGCCGCTGGAGCGGGATGGTCAACAGGATTGGTGCTCGATCGTCTGGTCGACCACGCCGAGCGAAGCCGAACGCCTGATGGCGCTGGACGATGAAGGCTTCTGCAAGGAGCTGGAGCGGGCCTTCGAAGGCTGCCTCGGCACAGTGCTCAGCGCTGACCCGCGTTTGTGCGTGCCGCTGCGTCAGCGTCATGCCAAGCGGTATGTGGCTGAAGGCCTGGCGCTGATCGGCGACGCGGCCCACACCATTCATCCGCTGGCCGGGCAGGGCGTGAACCTCGGTTTCCTCGATGCCGCGGTGCTGGCCGAAGTGCTGTTGCAAGCGGCTGCACGCGGCGAGCGGTTGGCGGATGTAAAAGTGCTCAGTCGCTATGAGCGTCGGCGCATGCCCCACAACCTGGCGTTGATGGCGGCGATGGAAGGGTTCGAGCGACTGTTCCAGGCCGATCCGTTGCCGGTGCGCTGGTTGCGTAATACCGGGTTGAAGATGGTCGATCAGATGCCCGAGGCCAAGGCGTTGTTCGTGCGTGAGGCGCTTGGGTTGATTGGGGATCTGCCGGCGTTGGCCAAGGCCTGAAGCGGGCATGGCCCTGTGGCGAGGGGGCTTGCCCCCGTTGGGCTGCGAAGCAGTCCCGGCATTTACCCCAGACAAAATCTGCAATCCGGTCTGCGACCGCTGCGCGGTCGAACGGGGCGGTGCGGCGATCCGACAAGCCCCCTCGCCACATTTGTCTTTCATTCGGCTGTGCAACATCCGGTAACGCCTCCACTCACTGTTCGATTGAGAAGCGAAATGTGAGTCCTTATCATTTGCCCTCACTTCCCCATTCGAGAGACCGCTTCCATGTTGGCACCCAAGCGTCTACTGACCGCACTGGCCCTGACCCTGATTGGCAGCACCGCCGCCCAGGCCGCCGACGAGGTGGTGGTTTACTCCTCGCGTATCGATGAGCTGATCAAGCCAGTCTTCGATGCCTACACCCAGAAAACCGGCGTGCAGGTGAAGTTCATCACCGATAAGGAAGCGCCGCTGATGCAGCGGATCAAGGCCGAGGGCGAAAACGCCACTGCCGACCTGCTGCTGACCGTCGATGCCGGCAACCTCTGGCAGGCCGAGCAGATGGGCATCCTCCAGCCGTTCACTTCCAAGGTGATCGACGCCAACATCCCGCTGCAATACCGTGCGTCCTCCCATGCCTGGACCGGCTTGAGCCTGCGGGCTCGGACCATCGCCTACTCCACCGATCGAGTGAAACCCGGTGAGCTGACCACCTACGAAGCGCTGGCCGACAAGCAATGGGAAGGCCGCCTGTGCCTGCGCACGGCGAAGAAGGTCTACAACCAGTCCCTGACCGCCACCATGATCGAAGTCCATGGCGCCGAGAAAACCGAGAAAATCCTCAAAGGCTGGGTCAACAACCTGTCCACCGACGTGTTCTCCGACGACATTGCCGTGCTGGAAGCGATCAACGCCGGTCAGTGCGACGTCGGCATCGTCAACACTTACTACTACGGTCGTCTGCACAAACAGAAGCCGGACCTGCCGGTGAAGCTGTTCTGGCCGAATCAGGGCGACCGTGGCGTGCACGTCAACCTGTCGGGCATCGGCCTGACCAAACACGCTCCACACCCGGAAGCCGCCAAGGCGCTGGTGGAGTGGATGACCACGCCTGAAGCACAGAAGATTTTCGCTGACGTGAACCAGGAATTCCCGGCCAACCCTGCCGTTCAGCCTTCAGCTGAAGTCGCGAGCTGGGGCAAGTTTGTGGCCGACACCTTGCCGGTGGAAATCGCCGGCAAGCGTCAGGCCGAAGCGATCCGGATGATGGATCGGGCTGGCTGGAACTGAGTCTGTCGATATACTGCGCCACAGAATGAAGTCGGCGGCGTCCCTGCCGGCCTCTGATCATTCCCACGCTCTGCGTGGGAATGCATCCACCGACGCTCCGCGTCGAGGCGTGACGCAGAGCGTCACAAGATGTGTGCCCACGCAGAGCGTGGGCACAATCATTTAAACGAGAGCTTTCCTTGGCCCACCCCGCCCAACGCCGCTGGTATCCCCTGGTCTTCGCCATTGCTGCGCTGGTCCTGCTGCCCCTGAGTGTCCTGCTTCTCTCCTGGCAAACCATCGATCAACAGATCTGGTCCCACCTGTGGGACACCCAGATGCCGCGACTGCTGGGCAATACCCTCACGCTGGTCCTCGGCGTCGGTTTCGGCGTAACGTTGCTGGGCGTCAGCCTGGCCTGGCTCACCAGCCTCTGCGAATTCCCCGGGCGACGCTGGCTGGATTGGGCGTTGATGCTGCCCTTTGCGATTCCTGCTTACGTGCTGGCATTTGTCTTCGTCGGTCTGCTGGATTTCGCCGGACCCGTGCAAACCTTGCTGCGCGAATGGTTCGGCAGCGGTTTGAGGCTGCCGCGAGTGCGCTCCACCGGCGGTGTGATTCTGGTGCTGGTACTGGTTTTCTATCCCTACGTTTACCTGTTGGCGCGTAGCGCATTCCTGGCCCAGGGCAAAGGCTTGATGGAAGCGGCGCGAGTCCTCGGGCAATCCCCGTGGCAGGCGTTCTGGCGAGTGGCGTTGCCCATGGCACGTCCGGCCATCGGCGCGGGAGTGGCGTTGGCGCTGATGGAAACCCTGGCGGATTTTGGTGCGGTGTCGGTGTTCAACTTCGATACGTTCACCACCGCTATCTACAAGACCTGGTACGGCTTTTTCAGTCTTTCCACCGCCGCGCAACTGGCCAGCCTGTTGCTGTTGGTGGTGATGGTCGTGCTGTATGGCGAGCGCCGTGCCCGCGGGGCGAACCGGGCGAGCAACGAACGGCCACGGGTCAAGGCGTTGTATCACCTGCGCGGGGTAAAGGCGCTGGCGGCCATGAGCTGGTGCGGCCTGGTCTTCGCCTGCGCCTTCGTCATTCCCGTGTTGCAACTGGTGGTGTGGTTCTGGCAACGCGGACGCTTCGATCTGGATGAGCGCTATACCGGATTGATCATCCATACCTTGTACCTGGGCGGCATGGCGGCGTTGATCACCGTCAGTGTCGCTCTGGTGCTGGCCTTTGCCCGTCGATTGGCGCCGACCCGGGCGATCCGCTCCGGCATCAGTCTGGCCAACCTTGGCTACGCCTTGCCGGGCTCGGTGCTGGCAGTGTCGATCATGCTGGCGTTCAGTTACCTGGATCGCGAGCTGGTGATCCCGCTGTCGGGCTGGCTTGGCGGCGCGGGCAAACCGTTGCTGTTGGGCAGTCTGTCGGCGTTGTTGCTGGCCTATCTGGTGCGTTTCATTGCGGTGGCCTATGGACCGCTTGAAAGCAGCCTGGCGCGAATACGGCCATCTTTGCCCGAAGCAGCACGTAGCCTTGGCGTCAGTGGGCCACGACTGTTTTTCAAAGTGTATCTGCCGCTGCTGCTGCCAGGCACGTTGAGCGCGGCGTTGCTGGTGTTCGTCGATGTGCTCAAGGAAATGCCCGCGACCCTGCTGATGCGCCCGTTTGGCTGGGACACGCTGGCAGTACGGATCTTTGAAATGACCAGCGAGGGCGAGTGGGCGAGGGCCTCGTTGCCGGCATTGACCCTGGTGTTGGTCGGGCTGTTACCGGTCATCGGATTGATCCGACGTTCGGCGCATCGAAACACGTAGGTGTCAGTCCTACACCTTGCGGCTACAATGCGCGGCATTCGGTGCGGTCCGTCTTTCAGACCGGGTAGCTGAAACGGCTGAAAGCCTTTTATTTCAAGGCATTTCACCCCGTACAGCGCCTGTCCGCACCTTCGCCACGCCCGGAAGGAGAAACCCATGGGACAGCGTACGCCTCTGTATGACCTTCATCTCGCCCTCGGCGCGAAGATGGTCGATTTTGGCGGTTGGGATATGCCTCTGCATTACGGCTCGCAGGTCGAGGAACACCATCAGGTGCGCCGCGATTGCGGGGTTTTCGATGTATCCCACATGACCGTGATCGATGTTGACGGCCCCCAGGCCAAGGCCTGGCTTCAGTATTTACTGGCCAATGACGTCGAACGTCTGCACAGCCCCGGCCGTGCCTTGTACAGCGCCATGCTCAACGAGCACGGCGGCATCGTCGACGACATGATCGTCTACCGTCTCGAGGACGGTTATCGCCTGGTGGTCAACGCCTCCACCCGCAATCAGGATCTGGCCTGGATGCAGGCGCATCTCGGTGACTTCGATGTGCAGCTCAACGAGCGCTCCGAACTGGCGATGCTGGCCATTCAAGGGCCTCATGCCCGGCACAAGATTGCCGAACTGGTGACTCAGTCCCGTGGCACGCTGATTCAGCAGCTCAAATATTTCGAAGGTCAGACCGACGGTGACTGGTTCATCGCGCGCACTGGTTACACCGGTGAGGATGGTCTGGAAATCGTGCTGCCGGCCGATCAGGCCCCAGGCTTCTTCAACGATCTGGTGGGCGCGGGTATTTCCCCGATCGGCCTTGGCGCGCGCGATACCTTGCGCGTCGAAGCCGGCATGAACCTCTACGGGCAGGACATTCATCAAGACGTTTCGCCATTGGCCTCCAACATGGCCTGGAGCATTGCCTGGGAACCGGCCACGCGCCAGTTCATCGGCCGCACAGCCCTGGAAGCGGAAAAGGCCAGCGGCGTGCAGCACAAACTGGTGGGTCTGGTCCTTGAAGAACGTGGAGTTTTACGGGCGCATCAAGTGGTTCGCATCGCCGATGTTGGCGAAGGGGAGATCACCAGTGGTAGTTTCTCTCCTACGCTTAGCAAGTCGATAGCACTGGCGCGCGTGCCGGTGGCCACCGCCGACCGCGCTGAAGTGGAAATCCGTGGCAAGTGGTACCCGGTTCGAGTGGTCAAACCGACCTTCGTACGCCACGGCAAAACCTTGATCTAACTTTTTTTGGCGGGCAATGACCGCTGACATTTTTCTTGAGGACACAGAACATGAGCGAAATCCCTGTCGACCTGCGTTTTGCCGAAAGTCACGAATGGGCCCGTCTAGACCATGATGGCGGCGTGAAAGTGGGTATTTCAGACCATGCTCAGGAAGCCTTGGGTGACGTAGTGTTCGTTGAGTTGCCGGAAATCGGCAAAGTGTTCGCTGCCGGTGAGGCTGCAGGTGTAGTCGAATCGGTCAAGGCTGCGTCGGATATCTACTCGCCAGTCTCCGGTACAGTCATAGCCGTTAACGAAGAGTTGGCCAACAACCCGGAACTGGTCAACAGCGCGCCTTATGACAGCTGGTTCTTCAAGCTCGAGCCAAGCGATACCTCTGAGCTGAACAACCTGCTCGACCCGGTGGCCTACAAGGCTGCTATTGGCGAGTAATGCTCGCCCCGTGTAGGAGCTGCCGAAGGCTGCGATCTTTTGATCTTGTTTTTTAAAAATCAAGGTCAAAAGATCGCAGTCTTCGGCAGCTCCTACACCGTTCTTGTATGACTCTCAATGGCTCCTCGACAGCGACTGCTATGCTGGTTTGACCGCATTGCATCGACGCCGAGCGCCAGTCAAGAGAGAGCCCGTCATGTCCCAGTTGCCGTCCTTGAGCCAGTTACGCGACTCCAATACCTTCCTGCGCCGCCACTTGGGCCCCGATGCCGCCGAGCAGCAAGCGATGCTCGACAGCCTTGGTCTTGGCAGCCGGGTCGAACTGATCGAGCAGACGGTGCCGCCGGGAATCCGCCTCAACCGGCCGTTGGATCTGCCGCCGGCCCTCGACGAAGAAGCCGCGCTGGCCAAGCTGCGGGGCTACGCCGAGCAGAATCAGGTCTGGACCAGCCTGATCGGCATGGGATACCACGGCACCCTCACGCCGGCCGTCATCCTGCGCAACGTGCTGGAAAATCCCGGTTGGTACACCGCCTATACCCCCTATCAACCAGAAATCGCCCAAGGCCGGCTCGAAGCGTTGCTGAATTTCCAGCAGCTGACCATCGACCTGACCGGCCTGGAACTGGCCAACGCCTCGCTGCTGGATGAAGCCACGGCGGCAGCCGAGGCCATGGCTCTGGCCAAGCGCGTGGCCAAATCCAGAAGTAACCTGTTTTTCGTCGATGAGAATTGCCACTCGCAAACCATTTCCGTGGTGCGGACCCGGGCCGAAGGGTTCGGTTTCGAGCTGATCGTAGACGCTGTGGATAACTTGAAACAGCACCAGGTGTTCGGCGCGCTGCTGCAATATCCCGACACTCACGGTGAAGTGCGCGATCTGCGTCCATTGATCGATCATCTGCATGCCCAGCAAGCCCTGGCCTGTGTGGCGACCGATCTGCTAAGCCTGCTGTTGCTGACCCCGCCGGGGGAGTTGGGCGCCGATGTGGTGTTCGGTTCGTCTCAGCGATTCGGCGTGCCCATGGGTTATGGCGGCCCGCACGCGGCGTTTTTTGCCAGCCGCGACGAATACAAGCGGGCGATTCCCGGGCGGATCATCGGTGTGTCGAAAGATGCGCGTGGCAACGTCGCCCTGCGCATGGCCCTGCAAACCCGCGAGCAACACATCCGTCGGGAGAAAGCCAACTCCAACATCTGCACCGCTCAGGTGCTGCTGGCCAATATCGCCAGTTTCTACGCGGTCTACCATGGCCCGGAAGGGCTCAAACGGATTGCCCAACGCGTTCATCGGCTGACCTGCATCCTCGCCGCCGGACTGGAGCGTCATGGGATCACCCGTCTCAACCAGCATTTCTTCGACACCCTGACCCTGGAGGTCGGTGGCACTCAGACTGCGATCATCGAAAGTGCCCAGGCCGCGCAGATCAATTTGCGCATTCTCGGCCGAGGACAGCTCGGCCTGAGCCTCGACGAAACCTGTGACGAAACCACCGTGGCGAAGCTGTTCGATGTGTTTCTCGGTGCCGATCATGGGCTCAACATCGATGAGCTGGATACTGAAGCGCTGGCATCCGGCATTCCTGCCGGGTTGCAGCGCAGTACGCCGTATCTGCGTCATCCGGTGTTCAACGCTCATCACAGCGAAACCGAAATGCTGCGTTATCTCAAGCAGCTGGAAAACAAAGACCTGGCGCTCAACCAATCGATGATTCCGCTGGGCTCTTGCACCATGAAGCTCAATGCCACCAGCGAGATGATCCCCATCACCTGGCCGCAGTTCGCCAACCTGCATCCGTTCGTGCCGAAAGAGCAGGTGGTGGGTTATTCCTTGATGATCGAGGAACTGGAGCGCTGGCTCTGCGCGATCACCGGTTTCGATGCGATCTGCATGCAACCCAACTCGGGCGCTCAGGGCGAGTACGCCGGGTTGCTAGCGATTCGCAAATATCACGAGAGCCGCCATCAGGGCGCGCGGGATATCTGCCTGATCCCGTCCTCGGCCCACGGCACCAACCCGGCTTCGGCGCAGATGGCCGGGATGCGGGTGGTGATCGTCGAGTGCGACGAGGGGGGTAATGTCGATCTGAATGATCTGAAGGAAAAAGCCACGGAGGCGGGGGACAAACTCGCCTGCCTGATGGCGACTTATCCGTCGACTCACGGGGTCTACGAGGAAGGCATCAGCGAGATCTGTGAAGTTATCCACAGCCACGGCGGTCAGGTGTACATGGATGGCGCCAACCTTAATGCGCAGGTTGGATTGGCACGGCCGGCCGACATCGGTGCCGACGTGTCGCACATGAACCTGCACAAAACCTTCTGCATTCCCCACGGCGGTGGCGGACCGGGAATGGGCCCGATCGGCGTTCGGGCGCACCTGGCGCCATTCGTCGCCAATCACCCGGTGGTGCCAATCGAAGGTCCGCTGCCGGAGAACGGCGCGGTGAGCGCGGCACCTTGGGGCAGCGCAAGCATTCTGCCCATCAGCTGGATGTACATCGCGATGATGGGGCCGCAATTGGCGGATGCGAGCGAGGTGGCGATTCTCGCCGCGAATTACCTGGCGCAGCATTTGGCCGGCGCCTTTCCCGTGCTCTACACCGGGCGCAACGAGCGAGTGGCCCACGAATGCATCCTCGACTTGCGACCGCTCAAGGCGCTGACCGGAATCAGTGAAGAGGACGTTGCCAAGCGCCTGATGGACTACGGCTTCCATGCGCCGACCATGTCATTCCCGGTGCCGGGGACGTTGATGGTCGAACCGACCGAGAGTGAGTCGAAGGCGGAGCTGGACCGTTTTATCGGCGCGATGCTGAGTATTCGCGCGGAAATCACCGAGGTGCAGAACGGCAACTGGCCGGCGGAGGACAACCCGCTGAAACGCTCACCGCATACCTTGGCCGACATCACCGGGGTTTGGGAGCGCCCGTACAGCATTGAGCAGGCGGTGACGCCGGATGCTCACACCAAGACCCATAAGTACTGGCCGGTGGTGAACCGGGTGGACAATGTCTATGGCGACCGCAATCTGTTTTGCGCGTGTGTGCCGGTGGACGAATACCGCTGAAGTAACGGAACACACAAACCCCAATGTGGGAGCGAGCAAGCCCGCTTGTGTCTTGGGCAGGAATTAGACTGAGGGTGAGAGCGGTGAGTGGCAAGCTGAATGCCCGGAGTGCTTAAAGCACGTGTGGGAGCCCATGCTGCCATTCACCTCTCCGCTCTGGTT